>CAZTSJ010000259.1:0-23055 GCA_964616875.1 uncultured Bordetella sp.
GACTTCTTTCCCGGTGCGGCGAAAACCCAGGCAGCAGACGCCGTCGCGACGCTAAAGAGAGATTACCGGGAGATTTATGCGCGGGGCGAACCGCGGGTATCACGCCGGCGGCTGCGGCCGGCTGATCGAGCGAAATACGAGGCCCGCACGTGGGCTACACGGAAGGATCCGTGGGTAGACCGCCTGGCGAGCGCATGGCTCATCAAGCGATTCATCGATCCCGCTGCGCGGTTCGTCTGGCTCGATCGCCCGAGTAGCATGCCGCGCAAGGCGGTCGGATACGACTTCGACGGCGCTGAATTCACGCATGTCGGAAACCGGGTGACTTTCGAGGTGCTCATGGAGACCTTTGGTCTGGACAAGGACCCTGCGCTCGCCACCATCGGCGCCTCCGTGCACTTCCTCGACGTCGGCGGCGCCCCTGCGGCAGACGCCAAGGGCCTGGAAACGGTCCTCAAGGGAGTGAAGGAAAAAGCCCGCAATGACGATGCGATGCTCACCGAAGCAGTCCGCATCTTCGACCACTTCTATTCGGCGTACGCCGAGCGAAAGACCGTTTCCTCCTAGTTGGATTCCTGACGAAGGGTTGCGGCTGAGATTGCGGGTGCGTCCATGGGGGCGAAGCCTCTCAAGACGCGCCGAGTATGATTCCGCACTCTTTCGAGAAGAGGGGTCCGATTGCTCGCCGCCATTGCCGAAGGCACCCGCCTGGTCGCCGTGTTCGATTCGCGGCTGTGGGAGATCGTTGCGCTGAGCGTGGCGGTGAGCCTCTCGGCGGTTGCACTTGCGACGGCGCTCGGGCTGCCGCTCGGCGCAGCGATCGCGGTAGGCCGTTTCCCGGGGCGGCGCGCGCTGATCGTGCTGCTGAATGCACTCATGGGTCTGCCGCCGGTAGTGGTGGGCTTGCTGGTCTATCTGCTGCTGTCGCGCGCCGGCCCCCTAGGGGAACTGGGCTTGCTTTTCACGCCGCCCGCGATGGTGATTGCGCAGACCTTTCTGGTGCTGCCGATCATCGCAGCGCTCTGCCGCCAGTCGGTGGAAGACGCCTGGGTCGAGTACGAGGAGCAGTTGCGTTCGCTGGGAGCGCACGGGCTGCGCGCGGCGCTGACCCTGGTCTGGGACATCCGGTTCTCGCTCGTCACCGCGGTACTCGCGGGCCTGGGTCGGGCGCTTGCGGAGGTGGGCGCGGTGATCATCGTTGGCGGCAACATCGACGGCGTCACGCGCGTAATGACAACCACGATCGCGCTCGAGACCTCGAAAGGCGACCTGCCGCTGGCCTTGTCGCTCGGTTTCATCCTCATCGCGCTGGTGATCCTGCTGAACGCGGCGGCCCACCTCATCAAGGAAGCCGCGCAGCGGCGCTACGGCTGATGTCAGCGGCCCACGGCATCCTTCCCCTGGCGCTGCGCGAAGTCCGTTTCGCGGCCGGCGGGCGCAACATCATCGACGGCGTATCGGCCGAGTTCGCGCCGGGCCCGGCCACGATCATCCTGGGCGCCAACGGCGCCGGCAAGAGCGTCCTGATGCGCCTCATGCATGGCCTGCTGCAGCCGACCTCCGGCCAGATTTCGTGGCACGGGCAGGGTGAAGAACGCGTGCGGCGCGGGCAGGCGATGGTGTTCCAGCGTCCCGTGCTGCTACGCCGTTCGGCGCTCGCCAACATCCTCTACGCGCTGGAGCTTGCGCGCGTCCCGGCGGCTGAACGCGAACAGCAGGCGATGGACGCGCTGCGCGAGGTGGGTCTCGCCGATGTCGCGCACCGCCCCGCGAGGGTGCTTTCGGGCGGAGAACAGCAGCGGCTTGCGCTTGCGAGGGCGTGGGCGCTGCATCCCGAAGTGCTGTTCCTGGACGAACCCACGGCCAACCTGGATCCGGGTGCGACCCGCGAAATCGAGAACGTAATCAAGGCGTTCGACGCGTCTGGCACCAAGATCGTGATGTCGACGCACAACCTCGGACAGGCGCGGCGCCTGGGGGACGAAGTGCTGTTCATCCATGAGGGGCGGCTCGCGGAACGTGCGCCGGTTGAAATTTTCTTTTCGCAGCCGACCTCGCCCGAGGCAGCGGCGTTCGTGAAAGGAGAAATGCCATGGGTCTGATGAGATTCTTATTGGCGCTTTCGTTGTTTTTTTCTTTTTCAACAGAAGCACAGCAACGCTTCATCACTGTCGCATCGACGACGTCGACCGAGCAGTCGGGGCTCTTCAAGCATTTGCTGCCGTTGTTCGAGAAGAAGACCGGGATTCAGGTCAGAGTGGTGGCGCTCGGCACGGGGCAGTCGCTCGACATGGGCAAGCGCGGCGATGCGGACGTGGTGTTCGTCCACGCCAAGCCGCTGGAGGAAAAGTTCGTCGCCGAAGGTTACGGCGTGCAGCGCTACGAGGTCATGTACAACGATTTCGTGCTGGTCGGGCCGATAAGCGATCCGGCGAAAGTTGCTGGGAGCAAGGATATCGTCGCGGCGCTGCAAAAGATCAAAGGTGCGCAGGCGCCATTCGCTTCGCGCGGGGACAAGAGCGGCACCCATTTCGCGGAACTCGAACTGTGGAAGGCCGCCGGCATCGACATCGTGAAGGACAAGGGACCTTGGTACCGCGACACCGGCTCCGGCATGGGCCCGACGCTGAATACCGCATCCGGAATGAACGCATATGCGCTCACGGACCGCGGTACGTGGCTCTCCTTCAAGAATCGCGGCGAGCTGGTGATCTCGGTGGAAGGCGACCGGCGCCTGTTCAACCAGTACGGCGTGATCCTGGTCAATCCGGCGAAGCATCCGCATGTGAAGCAGGGACTCGGACAGGCCTTCATCGACTGGATCATCTCGAAGGAGGGTCAGCAGGCAATCGCCGCGTATAAGATTGGGGGCGAACAGCTCTTTTTCCCCAACGCACAGAGGTGAGTTACGCCGGCCATGGACCCGTTGCTCGTCGTCCTGCTCGCCTCGAGCATGCTGGTGGCTGCGTTCCTGTACGCGTCCGTCGGGCACGGCGGCGCCTCGGCCTATATCGCGGCGATGGCGATCGCGGGCATCGCGCCGGCCGAAATGCGCCCGGTGGCGCTGCAGCTCAACGTGCTGGTGGCGGCGGTTGCAACGGTCAAGTTTTACCGCGCGGGGCACTTCCGCTGGCCGCTGTTCTGGCCCTTCGCTATGGTCTCGATCCCGGCCGCATATCTGGGCGGAGCGATCACCCTGCCGGGCACTGCTTACAAGATTCTCGTCGGGCTGGTGCTGCTGTACGCGGGCTGGCAGCTGTGGTGGAGCGCGCGCGTCGGCGAGGAATTGCCTCCGGCGCGGCGGATCCCCATCGCGCTGGCGATGGTCATCGGCGCCGTGCTGGGCGTCCTCTCGGGGTTGACCGGCGTCGGCGGCGGCATCTTCCTGAGCCCGTTGCTGCTGCTCTTCGGCTGGGCGGGGACCAAGCAGACCTCGGCGGTAGCCGCGCCCTTCATCCTGGTCAACTCGCTCGCGGCGCTGGCTGCGGGCTTTGTAAGGAATCCCGCCCTGCCGCCCGACTATGCGTGGTGGCTGATGGCGGCGGTAGTCGTGGGGGGCTGGACCGGCGCGGAGTACGGCAGCAGGCGTTTTGCCAATCCGCTCATCCGCCGCGTGTTGGCGGCGGTCCTCGCGATCGCCGGAGGGAAAATGGTTCTGGTGTAGATTGCGCCTTCCCTGGAGGATCCCGATGAGCAACTACTACGAATCCGAAGACCTGAAGAAGTTTGGCGACATCGGCCAGCACGCGAAGCAGCTGGCCGATGATTTCTTCAAGTATTACGGCCACGTCACAGGCACCGATGGCGCGCTCTCGAAACGGGAGAAAGCATTGATTGCGCTTGCGGTCTCGCACGCGCAGAAGTGCCCCTACTGTATCGACGCCTACACCACGCAGTGCCTGGAGACAGGCTCCAATCCTGAGCAGATGATGGAGGCGGTGCACGTCGCCGCCGTGATGCAGGCCGGAATCACGCTGGTGCACTCCGTGCAGATGCAAAATCACCTCAAGAAGATGGTGCTTTGAGCTCGGTTCTGCAATTTAAGATCTCGAAAATAAAAACGAAATATGATTTCGAGGCGCAGCTGCGCCGCAACGGCATCGACCTGCCGCCGCTGTCCATCGATACGCTGCAGGTCAACGTCACCAAGCTGTGCAACCAGGTCTGCCGGCATTGTCACGTGGACGCTTCGCCTCAGCGCAAGGAGATGCTCTCGCCCGAGGGCGTCGCCAAGTGCCTGGAGATCCTGGAGCGGCACCCACAGATCACCAGGCTCGACATCACGGGCGGGGCGCCGGAACTGCACCCGGGCTTCGATGACTTCGTCGAGAAGGCCGTCGCGCTCGGCAAGAATGTGATGGTGCGGCACAACCTCACGGTGCAGCTGGACGGCAATCCTCAGACCAAGGAGAGCAAGGAGTACCTGCCCGGGTTCTTCGCAAAGCACCGCGTCGAAGTGGTGTCGTCGCTGCCGTACTACCAGGAATTCTTCACCGACGCGCAGCGCGGCTCGGGCGTGTTCAAAAAAAGCATGGAAGCGATGCAGCGGCTCAACAAGGAGGGCTACGGCGTCGATGGCAGCGGGCTGCTGCTGAATCTGGTCTACAACCCTGTCGGTCCCTATCTTCCTGCGGCGCAGGCCGGCCTGGAAGCCGACTACAAGCGGGAGCTAAAGGACAAGTTCGGGCTGGTGTTCAACAGCCTGTACACCATCACCAACATGCCGATCAACCGCTTCAAGCTGCACCTGGACAAGACCGGGCAGCTCGAGGCGTACATGGAGAAGCTGCTCGCGGCCTTCAACCCGGCGGCAGCCGAGGGCGTGATGTGCCGCAGCCTGATCAGCGTCGGTCACGACGGCCGGATCTACGACTGCGACTTCAACCAGATGCTGGAAATGGATGCGATCGACGCGAAGCGAAAAAAGCTGAGCATCTTCGACTTCGATTTCGGCAGGACACTGAAGCGCCCGATCCGATTCGGCGATCACTGCTTCGGTTGCACCGCCGGGGCAGGCAGTTCCTGCGGCGGCGCAACGGCATGAAGACCTTCCCAGGCCAATGAAAACCTTCGGTTTTGCGGGCTGGTCTGGCAGCGGCAAAACCACGCTCATCGAGAAGCTGATCCCGCTGTTCGTGAAGCGGGGCTTGCGCGTTTCGCTCATCAAGCACGCGCACCATACGTTCGACGTGGACGTGCCGGGCAAGGATTCGTATCGCCACCGGCACGCGGGTGCGGCCGAGGTTCTGGTCACATCCTCTCGGCGTTGGGTGCTGATGAACGAGCTGCGTGGGGAGAAAGAGCCCGCGTTCGAGGACCAGGTCAAGCACCTTTCGCCCTGCGATCTGCTGATCGTCGAAGGCTACAAGTTCGCGCCGATCCCGAAGCTGGAAGTCTGGCGTGCCGAGACCGGCGAGGGCTTGCTGCATCCCAAGGACCCGCACATCGTCGCCATCGCCACCGACACGCGCCTCGAGACCAAGCTGCCGCAGCTTGACCTGAACGACCACCAGGGCATTGCCGCTTTCATCATGGCGCACCAGAAGCTCGCATGAACCAGGGATTGCTCTCCGTGGACGAAGCGCTCGAGACCCTGCTCGCCGGCGCGAAACCCGTGTCCGGGATCGAGCAGGTGCCCACCATGGCGGCGGTGGGCCGCGTCCTCGCGCAGGCGCAGACCTCGACCATGGACGTGCCGCCGATGGACAACAGCGCCATGGATGGGTATGCCGTGCGCTTGTCGGATTTGAATTCTGGTGAAAGAAAACTAAAAGTCACGCAACGCATTCCTGCCGGGTCCGTTGGCAAGCCGCTCGAACCGGGCACGGCGGCGCGGATTTTTACCGGAGCTCCCGTTCCAGTCGGTGCGGATGCCGTAGTGATGCAGGAGCACTGTTCCGTTTCCGGTGATCTTGTTCACATAAAAAATTCGCCGAAAAAAGGCGAATGGATAAGACTGAGGGCCAGCGATATTCGCCAAGGCGGCACAGTCCTCGTTGCCGGCAAGCGGCTCCTGCCGCAGGACACCGGGCTTGCGGCTTCAGTAGGTATCAAGACGCTGCCGGTATTCCGCAAAGTGCGGCTGGGGCTCTTTTTCACCGGCGACGAGCTGGTGATGCCGGGCGACCCGCTGCCGCCGGGGCGCATCTACAACTCCAACCGTTTCACGCTGAACGGCCTCGCGGCCGCCTTCGGCTGCGAAGTGCGCGACTACGGCATCGTGCCGGACAAACTCGACGCGACGCGCGAGGTGCTGCGGCGCGCGGCAAGCGAGAACGACATCATCGTCACCTCCGGCGGCGTATCGGTGGGGGATGAGGACCACGTCAAGCCGGCAGTAGAGGCGGAAGGCTCGCTGCTGATGTGGAAAATCGCCATGAAGCCGGGGCGGCCTTTGGCTTTTGGAACCATAAAAAATTCCTTTTTTATCGGTCTGCCGGGAAATCCTGTTTCCAGTTTTGTGACGTTCCTCATTTTTGTCCGCCCGTTCCTGCTAAGAACCCAGGGGCAGCTCGAAGTCGCGCCCCGCGCCATCGACGCGCGCGCCGATTTCGACTGGCTGGAGCCCGACGCACGGCGTGAATTCCTGCGCGTAAAATGGAACGCGAAGGGCGGGCTGGAGTTGTACCCGACGCAGGACTCGGCAGTGCTCACGTCTACCGCCTGGGCCGATGGTCTGGTGGACAATCCACCGTCCGCACCCATTCGCCACGGGGATCGGGTTCGTTTTCTGCCGTACTCGGAGTTGTATCGGTGAAAAAGGCCAAAGAAAGTTGAAGATACGAATTCTTTACTTTGCGAGTTTGAGAGAGAAGCTGGGCAGGGACGCCGAGGAGGTCGATCTGCCCGCGGGCGTAGCCACGATTGCTGGGCTGCGCACGCACCTTCGCAGCCGCGGCGGCGCCTGGGCCGAAGCGCTGGCCGAAGGCAAGCTGCTGCGCGCGGCGCTGAACCAGGACATGGCGCAACCGGCGGCGGCGATCAAGGCGGGCGACGAAGTGGCTTTCTTCCCTCCGGTGACGGGTGGATGAGATGAAAATCGCTGTTCAACCGGGCGATTTTGATGCTGGTCTTGAAATTCGACAGATTTCAAAAAACAGCAAAATCGGAGCAGTCGCCAGTTTCATCGGCCTGGTGCGCGACGTCGCCATGACGCTCGAGCACTACCCGGGCATGACCGAGCGCGCGATCGCGCAGATCGTCGACCAGGCTAAATCCCGCTGGCAGGTGATGGACTGCACCGTGATCCACCGTTACGGCGCGCTACAGCCCAATGACCAGATCGTGCTGGTGGCGGTGGCGAGCGCGCATCGCGGCGATGCTTTCGCGGCCTGCGAATTCATCATGGACTACCTCAAGACCCAGGCGCCGTTCTGGAAGAAGGAACAGACCGCGGAGGGCGCGCAATGGGTGGAAGCAAAGACCGCTGACGACAAAGCGGCGGAACGCTGGAAATGACGGGAGCTGCCTTCCTGGCGGTTGCTTTGGGTGGCGTTCTGGGCTGCAGCCTGCGCTGGCTATTCAGCGTGCTGTGGAATGCGTCGATTCCCGCGGTACCGATGGGAACGCTCGCCTCCAACCTGATCGGCGGCTACCTGGTGGGCATTGCGGTGGCCTATTTTGCCGCCAACCACGCACTGCCGCCGGAATGGCGCCTGTTCTGCATCACGGGATTTCTGGGCGGCCTCACCACGTTCTCCAGTTTCTCGGCTGAAAACGTCCAGTTGCTGCTCGATGGCGATATGGGGGCGGCGCTGCTGCACGCCGCGCTGCACCTGTTCGGCTCACTCGCCCTTACCGCCCTGGGGATCGTCAGCTACCGCGCACTCGCCTGAGCGGCTTGATTTCGGTCAAAAAGTCCCCATCTATCGTGGGATAAAAGGCATTTGAGATCAGAGCGATGCGATACGAAAAATTCACCACCAAGCTGCAGGAAGCCTTTGCCGAGGCCCAGAGCCTCGCGCTGGGGCGCGACCACCAGCAGATCGAGCCCCAGCACCTGCTGCTCGCCCTCCTGAACCAGGAAGACGGGGGCGTGGCCGGGCTGATCGGCAAAACGGGTGGCAATGTCAATGCCATAAAGAAAAATCTACTTCAATCACTTGATTCCCTGCCCAAGGTCCAGGGCACGCCGGGAGAAGTGCACGTCTCGCGCGACCTGTCGAATCTCCTCAACGTCGCGGACAAGGAAGCGCAGAAACGCGGCGACCAGTACATCGCTTCCGAGCTGTTCCTGCTCGCCTGCGCCTCCGACAAGGCGGAAATCGGCAGGCTTTTGAAATCCGCCGGGATTTCTAAATCTTCACTTGAAAAAGCCATAGAACAGGTTCGCGGCGGCGCGAACGTGTCCTCGCAGGCGGACGAAAGCCAGCGCCAGGCGCTCAAGAAATACACCCTCGACCTGACCGAGCGCGCGCGGCTGGGCAAGCTCGACCCGGTGATCGGCCGCGACGAGGAGATCCGGCGCTGCATCCAGATCCTGCAGCGGCGCACCAAGAACAACCCGGTGCTGATCGGCGAGCCCGGCGTCGGCAAGACCGCGATCGTGGAGGGCCTCGCGCAGCGCATCATCAACGGCGAGGTGCCAGAGAGCCTCAAGGGCAAGCGCGTGCTGGTGCTCGACATGGCCTCGTTGCTGGCGGGCGCCAAGTACCGCGGCGAATTCGAGGAGCGCCTGAAGTCGGTGCTCAAGGAACTTGCGCAGGACGAAGGCAGCACCATCGTCTTCATCGACGAGCTGCACACCATGGTCGGCGCCGGCAAGGCCGAGGGCGCGATCGACGCCGGCAACATGCTCAAACCCGCGCTTGCGCGCGGCGAGCTGCATTGCGTGGGCGCGACCACCCTGGACGAGTACCGCAAGTACGTCGAGAAGGACGCCGCGCTGGAGCGCCGCTTCCAGAAGGTGCTGGTGGGCGAGCCGACGGTGGAGGCGACCATCGCCATCCTGCGCGGCCTGCAGGAGCGCTACGAGGTGCACCACGGCGTCGAGATCACCGATCCGGCGATCGTCGCCGCGGCCGAGCTCTCGCAGCGCTATATCACCGACCGTTTCCTGCCCGACAAGGCGATCGACCTGATCGACGAGGCGGCGGCGCGCATCAAGATGGAGATCGACTCCAAGCCCGAGTCGATGGATCGGCTCGAGCGGCGCCTGATCCAGCTGCGCATCGAGCGCGAAGCGGTGCGCAAGGAGAAAGATGAATCTTCTCTTAAAAGATTTTCTTTGATAGAAAAAGAAATAAAAGAGCTCGAAAAACAGTACTCCGACCTCGAAGAGATCTGGAAGGCCGAGAAGGCGCAGGTCGCCGGCAGCCAGCACATCAAGGAGGAGCTGGAGAAGCTGCGCCTGCAGATGGAGGGCGCCAAGCGCAAGGGCGACTGGCAGGCAATGTCCGAGATCCAGTATGGAAAGGTTCCGGCGCTCGAGGCACAACTCAAGAGTTCTGAAAAATCAGAACCCAGGAAAAACAAACTTCTCCGTACCCAGGTTGGAGCCGAGGAGATCGCCGAAGTCGTCTCGCGCGCGACCGGCATCCCGGTGTCCAAGATGATGCAGGGCGAGCGCGAGAAGCTGATCAAGATGGAAGAAAAGCTGCACGAGCGCGTGGTCGGGCAGGACGAGGCCGTGCGCCTGGTGGCGGACGCGATCCGGCGCTCGCGCTCGGGGCTGTCCGACCCGAACCGGCCCTATGGCAGCTTCTTATTCCTCGGACCGACGGGGGTCGGCAAGACCGAACTGTGCAAGGCGCTCGCCGCGTTCCTGTTCGACTCCGAGAGCCACCTGCTCCGCATAGACATGTCCGAGTACATGGAAAAGCATTCCGTGTCGCGCCTGATCGGCGCCCCGCCGGGCTACGTCGGCTACGACGAGGGCGGCCAGCTGACCGAACTGGTGCGCAGGAAGCCGTATGCCGTGATCCTGTTCGACGAGGTCGAGAAGGCGCATCCGGACGTCTTCAACGCGCTGCTGCAGGTGCTCGACGAAGGCCGCATGACCGACGGGCAGGGCCGCACCGTGGATTTCAAGAACACGGTGATCGTCATGACCTCGAACCTCGGCTCGCACATGATCCAGCAGATGGCCGACAGCGACTACGAAGTGGTAAAGCTCGCGGTGATGGGCGAGGTGAAGACCCATTTCCGGCCCGAGTTCGTCAACCGTATCGACGAGGTGGTGGTGTTCCACGCGCTTGCCGAAGAGAACATCAAGTCAATTGCGCGCATTCAATTGAAAGTTCTTGAACAAAGAATTTCAAAACTGGATTACCGCCTGGAGGTCTTCGACGCGGCGGTGGTCGAGATCGCCAAGGCGGGTTTCGACCCGGTCTACGGCGCCCGGCCGCTCAAGCGCGCGATCCAGTCGCAGATAGAGAACCCGCTGGCGAAGGCGATCCTGGAAGGGCGCTTTGCACCCGGGGACACGATCCGGGTGGATTACCGGAGCGGCCGGATGACGTTCGAAAAATCCCTGGCGAGAGCTGCTGCATAACCTTCGTTGCCGGCGCCGCTTTGCGCCCGTATGCGCTTGGTCTGCTGGAGCATTTCCTCCCACAGGCCTTCCATGTCCTTGCGGAAGACCACATCCATGTCGGCGCCGAGCACCGACCAGATGCCGCGGTCGATTTCCGACTTGAGCTCGCCCGGCCGCCAACCGACATAGCCGACGTAGTAGCGCGCGTCGTTCGGCCTGGATTCGATCACCTGGTCGATGGTGTTGACGCGAAACGCCATGTAGAGGTTTTTCATCACCTGCACCGAACCGGTGCCGGGCGCGGCATCCGTCTTCACCAGGGCCACCAGCGCGCCGCGCGAAAACGGCCCGCCGTAGTACACCGGGTCGATGACCTTTTTCGAAGGCTCGTGTTCGGGGAACAGGCTGGCGAGCGAACGGCGCGTGGGGCGGTTCAGGATCACGCCGACGTGGCCGCCGCTGGGTCCGGGCGCCGCAAACAGCACCGTCTGGCGGTAATCGAGGTCGCGAAACCCCGGGTGCGCGACGAGCAGCATCGCCGCGTCCTCGTCCTGCGCCAGCGCGGGCGACGACCAGGGCGCCGCGCAGGCGAAAACGGCAAGGGCGAGCAACAGTCTCATGGCGCGAACCATTTTGCCGGCATTGTAACGCCTGAATTATGCACCCGGGGGCCGCGCCGCTGCGCCCGTTCCACTAGTTCCTCCCACAGGCCGTCGGCGCTTTTGCGAAACACCATCGCCTCGTCGGCCGGCAGCACGAACCAGCCGTCGCGGTTGAACTCGCTCTCGAGCTGGCGCGGCGCCCAGCCCGAGAATCCGGCAAAGAGCCGGTACTGCGCCTTGGGGGTGGCGAGCAGCAGCTTGATGTTGTCCAGGTGCATCGTGAGGTAGATGTTTTTCAGGATGTGGAACGCCGCCGCGCCGGGCACCGTCTCGGTGCGGTATACCGCGACGATCACTTGCTGCATCACCGGGCCGCCGCTGTAGATCGGATCGCGGTAGTTCTGCGTCGCGAACTCCTGTGAAAGAAACTGCGACAGCCTGAGCGCGCTCGGCCGGTTGATGATCACGCCCACCGTGCTGGCGTCCTCGGTTTGCGTGACGAGCACCACCGTTTTGGCGAAGTTCGGATCGATCAGTCCGGGCTTGGCGATCAGGAACAGGCCGTTGGCGGGCAGGTTCTGCTGCGAAAGCGCCGGCGCACCGACCGCCAAGGCGAGCAGGAGCGCAACTGCCCGCAGCATGCTACTTGGGCTTCTCCGAACCGTCCGCCGACTGCGGCTTGGCCGCGTCGCCGTCCGGCTTGTAGTCGCCGATGACGCCTTTCAGCGGGCAGACCTTGAATGCCGGGCATTTCCGGCAACCGGCAACGAGCGCGATCGGGCAGAGCGTCATGTCGATCCTCCTTCAGGATGGCTGCGGTCGCGACCATTCTAGTACTACTGCTATCAGCAGCATCACTGCAGCGGCGACTTCGAGCCCTATCGTCATGTGCATCGCCGTCGTATGCGCAGACAAAGGCGCGACCGCGTAGTGCGCGAGCCCGTAGAGGCCCAGCGCGCCGTAGATACCCAGCAGCGCCAGCCCGGCGAGCCGCAACTTCCGGCGCAACAGCGCGTAGCCCGCCAGTCCAACCGCGGTGACGCCCAGCCACGCTGCATACACGCCCGCCGGCGTCAGCCAGGCGGGCATGTTCGGGTACTCGTTCAGGAACTCGGCGTTGTGGACGTGATGGAAAAGGCTCGCCGCAGCGTAGGCGGACAAGGCTATCAACAGCACGTCAATACGGATCGCCGCTCGTTCGATACTCATTGCCTTCCCCTGCCGCGTAACGATGAACCTTCTTCGGCCCAACTGGTGCTGCCATGACACCTCCTCAATCGTTAGGTCGAGGTGTCCACTTTATCGAATGAGGTTCCGCGTCCGAATGGGCTGCGTCGTTGGACCGCATCTACACTGACTCACGCAGCACGTCAGCCATGCGTGTCTGCCAACCTGGCCCAGTAGCCTTCCAGCGTGCAAGCGTATCGGGCGGCAGTCTCAGGCTAATTGCAACTTTTGATTCCGGAGACTTGGGGCGGCCGCGCGGTTTGAGCATGGCGGCCGCGGTACGCGCACCAAAGATTCTCGGAAGAACTTCCCTTGCCGGACGCGCCTTCGCAATCATGGTCGCGGTCCATTCCGGATTTGTGCGGCCGGACTTTCTAGAATTCGACTGCTTTTTCATATCGTTTCACCTCGCGTTTGTTGGCCTTTCGCAGACTGATGACCCGGGATTTGCCGCCGCGAGGCGTGAAAACCACGCTGTGCAGCCGATTCTCGATGAAGCCCAGCACGCAGTAGCGCCGTTCTCCATAGTCTTTCCGCTTGTCTTCCCAAATCAGAGCTGTTGCCCAGTCGAGTTGCTCGGCAAGGTCCAGCGAAAGGTTGCGTTCTGAAATATTTCGGCTTTCCTTCTTGGGATCCTTGTCCACGCGATTATTGTATATACGTATATACAAAAAGCAAGTCCGCCAGATACCTGCGGGCTACTCTTACTGTGCGTTCCAGCATTAGGTCGAGGTGTCCACTCTATCGGATGAGGTTCCCCGATGGTTCTGGCACCTGGAGTGCGCATTGCCGTCTTGCTCATCGTGTTGCGCTCTAACGTGAAATCATTACGATTTCTGCTGTTTAACTCAGGCACGTTTGCCGCGGGGCGGCATCAACTTACCTTCAAATCAATGCGTTGCGAGATTGTGCGAACGCACGCATAGCCCGAAAGTCCGCACTTTTTGGAACAACACGCTGATTCCTCGCCGCTTTCTGCGGTCGTGCCGCGGTGAGGGCGAATGAAGGCCGTCTAGTTGAACGCCTGGATCCCGGTCATCGCGCGGCCGAGGATGAGGGCGTGGATGTCGTGCGTGCCCTCGTAGGTGTTCACCACTTCGAGATTGACGAGGTGGCGCGCGACGCCGAATTCGTCCGAGATGCCGTTGCCGCCCATCATGTCGCGCGCCATGCGCGCGATGTCGAGCGATTTGCCGCAGGAGTTGCGCTTAAGTATTGACGTGATTTCGACCGAGGCGGTGCCCTCGTCCTTCATGCGTCCGAGGCGCAGGCAGCCCTGCAGCCCGAGCGCGATCTCGGTCTGCATGTCGGCAAGCTTTTTCTGAATGAGCTGGTTCGCGGCCAGTGGTCGGCCAAATTGTTTTCTTTCCAAGACATAATTTCTAGATCTAAAAAAACAATCCTCGGCAGCGCCTAACGCGCCCCAGGCGATGCCGTAGCGCGCCGAGTTGAGGCAGGTGAACGGTCCCTTCAGGCCGCGTACCTCCGGAAACGCGTTCTCTTCCGGGCAGAACACGCCATCCATGACGATTTCCCCGGTGATGGAGGCACGCAGCCCCACTTTGCCGTGGATCGCCGGAGCGGATAGTCCTTTGCTGCCTTTATCCAGGACAAAACCCCGGATCGCGCCCTCGTCGTCCTTGGCCCAGACGACGAACACGTCGGCGATGGGCGAGTTTGAAATCCACATCTTGGAGCCGCTGAGGCTATAGCCGCCTTTCGCTTTCTTCGCCCGGGTGACCATCGAGGCCGGATCGGAGCCGTGGTTGGGTTCGGTGAGGCCGAAGCATCCGATCCACTCCCCGCTGGCGAGCTTGGGCAAGTATTTCTGCTTCGTTGCTTCGTTGCCGAATTCGAAGATCGGCACCATGACGAGCGAAGACTGCACGCTCATCATCGAGCGGTAGCCCGAGTCGACGCGCTCGATTTCGCGCGCGATCAGGCCGTAGCTCACGTAGTTGAGGCCGGGGCCACCGTATTGTTCGGGGAGCGTGGGCCCGAGCATTCCGAGCGCGCCCATTTCCGGAAAAATCTTCGCGTCGGTCTTTTCGTGGCGGAACGCTTCCAGCACGCGCGGCGCGAGCTTGTCCTGGCAGTAAGCGCGTGCCGCGTCGCGCACCATGCGCTCGTCCTCGCTCAATTGCTGGTCGAGAAGGAGCGGGTCGTCCCAGGCGAACTTGGCCTTGATTTTTTCGCGCTTCATGGCATGCGTTCCAGAACGACGGCAAGTCCCTGACCGACGCCGATGCACAGCGACACGGCGGCGTACTTGCTGCCCGTCTCCTGCAACTGTCGCGACACAGTAAGGGCGAGGCGCGCGCCTGAGCAGCCCAGCGGGTGGCCGATGGCGATGGCGCCTCCATTCGGGTTGACGCGCGGGTCCTTGAAATCCACTTTCATGAGCGCGAGGCAGCCCAGCACCTGGCTGGCGAAGGCTTCGTTGATTTCGATGATGTCCATGTCCTTGAGCGAGAGCTGCGCGCGCTCGAGCGCCTTGGGGATCGCAAAGGCGGGCCCCACGCCCATGATGCGCGGCTCCACCGCGGCGGAAGCGGCCGAGAGGATTTTCGCAATCGGTTTTTTGCCGTTCTTCTCCCCCCATGCGAGGCTCGCGATGATCAGCGCCGCGGCACCGTCGTTCACGCCTGAGGCGTTGCCGGCCGTGACCACGCCGCCCTCGTATAGCGGCTTGAGTTTGGCGAGCGATTCCATGGTGGAGTCGCGCCGCGGATGCTCGTCCTGCATGACGATGGTGGGTGGGGCATCGCGTTTCTTATTCGGGATTTTTATTTCCAGAATCTCCCCTTTGTAAAAACCTTCGATTTCCGCTTTCGCATACTTCTTCTGCGAGCCGAGCGCAAACTCGTCGGCCTGCTCGCGCGAGACGCCGAAGTCCCTGGCGACGTTGTCGCCGGTTTCGGGCATCGCCTGGTCGCCGTACATCTTGCGAAAGCGCGGGTTGGTAAATCTGGAGCCGATGGTGGTGTCGTACATCTTCACGTCGCGCGAATAGGGCGCTTCGGCCTTCGCCATGACGAAGGGCGCGCGCGACATGCTCTCGACGCCGCCCGCGATGTAAAGCTCGCCTTCGCCCGCGGTGATGGCGCGCGCGGCGTCGGCCACCGCCTGCAGGCCGGAGGCGCAAAGGCGGTTCACGGTCACCGCGGGCACGCTGGGCGGCAGTCCCGCCATCAGCGTGGCGAATCGAGCGACGTTGCGGCAGTCTTCGCCGGCCTGCGTGACGCAGCCGAGGATCACATCGCTGATGTCCCCGGGCTTCACGGCATTGCGCTTGACGACCTCGGCGATCACCTCGCCGGCGAGGTCATCCGGGCGCAGGCCCGCGAGCTTGCCCGCGTGCCGGCCGATGGGGGAGCGAAGTCCGTCATAGATGTAGGCGTTGAGCATGAAATTACTCCGGTGTCGTAAGAGATACACCCAGCTTGGCCCTTCGAACGAGCCACGGACTGGGACGATAGCGGGGTTCAGCGTAGAACGAATGCATGGCTTCAAGTATCGCAAGGATTTTTCCCGCGCCGACCGCGTCGCCCATGGCGAGCGGGCCGTGCGGATAGCCCAGACCGAGCACCACGGCGGAATCCAGGTCCGCGGGCGACGCGATGCGCTGCTGCACGATGTCGCAGCCGACATTGACGATGTGCGCCACCACGCGCTGCGCGACGAATCCCGCCGAATCGCGGATCACCGACACCGGCACGCCATCGCCGGCGAGCAGCGCATGCGCCGCGTCGCGCACTTCCGGCTTCGTGACCGGTGTGGTCATGAGCGTGCGGCGCTTGGCGAAGCCGAAGAGTGGATCGAGCGCCACCGTATTTTTCGGTTCTATCTGCAATTGCATTGCGGTTGTCGTCGCGTCCTGGCCGAGCGGGGCGACGAAGCAAACCGTATCCACCGATGGCTTGCTTTCGATTTTAGTGAATTTCGAAAGAAATTCCTTCAATTCAGGCACGCACCAGACCGGCAATGAATTTTTCCTGGGAATTTCTTTCTCTGGAATTCTCTCCGCGACCCCGTCCTTGCCGTATTTGTACCAACCTCGTCCGGTCTTCCGGCCGAGCAATCCCGCCGCGACGCGCGGATCCGAGAGGAAGGAAGGCTGGTATTTCGGCTCGCCGTAGTACTGCGCGTGCATCGACTTCATGACGCCGTGCGCGACATCGAGGCCTACCAGGTCGAGCAGGCCGAAGGGCCCCAGCCGGAATCCTGCGGCGTCCACGAGAATGCGATCGATGCTGGCAAAGTCCGCCACGCCTTCCTGCAGCACGCGCAGGCTCTCGGGGACGTAGCCGCGCCCGGCGTGATTGACGATGAAGCCCGGCGTGTCCTTGCAGCGTACCGGCTTGTGGCCGTAGCGCTTCGCCAACGCGATGAGCGCGTCACCCACCCAGGGCTCGGTGAGCTCGCCGTCCACGACCTCGACGATTTTCATCACCGGCACCGGATTGAAGAAGTGGTAGCCGGCGACGCGCCCGGGCTTCGAGCAGGCGGCGGCCATCGCGGTGACCGAAAGTGACGACGTATTGGAGGCAAGGACGCAGGAATCGGTGACTACTGCCTCCAGCGCCTTGAACAGTTCCTGCTTCGGCGCCAGCAGTTCGACGATCGCTTCGATGACCACGTGGCAGGGCTTGAGCGCAGCGAGCGAATCGACGATCTCGATGCGAGCGAGGGTCTGGTTGGCCTCGGCCTGGGTGACGCGCGACTTCTGCACCAGTCCACTGAGTGTCTTGCCGATCGCGTCCTTGGCCGACTGCGCCGCGCCTGGCTTGGAATCGAACACCAGGGTGCGCACGCCGCACTGTGCGAGCACCTGCGCGATCCCGCGGCCCATGGTGCCGCTGCCGGCCACGCCGGCAACCAGATCGCTGCGGTGGATATCGAGCATGGAGGGCCGATTCTAGAGGATATAATTCTCCGGACCAACGCGAGGAGGAGAATTCGATGCGAACCGCGCTCAGAACGGCAATGCTCGCCGCCTGTGTATTGTCGATCCATGGCCCGGTGTTCGCGCAGAACTTTCCGGCCAAGCCGATCACGCTGATCTGCCCCTGGCCGCCCGGCGGCTCGACAGACCTGCACCTGCGCGCGTTCGCGCAGATCGCCTCGAAGCATGTCGGCCAGAACATCATCGTCGAGAACAAGCCGGGCGCGAGCGGCATGCTCGGTCCGGCCGGAATGGCGCGCAGCGCACAGCCCGACGGCTATACCCTTTCCCAGCTGCCGGTCAGTGCGTACCGCGTGCCGCACATGCAGAAAGTGGAATGGGATCCGCTCAAGGATTTCACCTACATCATCGGCATCACCGGCTACACCTTCGGCATGGTGGTGAAGGCCGATTCGCAGTTCAAGACACTCAAGGACGTGCTCGACTACGCCAAGGCCAATCCGGGCAAGTTCTCCTTCAGCTCCACCGGCAACGGCACCTCGCCGCACCTGCTGATCGAGGAATTGCAGGCGAAAACCGGCGTGCAGATGCTGCATGTGCCGTTCAAGGGCAACGCCGATTCGACCCAGGCCCTGATGGGCGGCCACGTCATGGCGCAATCGGACGCCACCGGCTGGGGCCGGCACGTGGACGCCGGTGCCTTTCGTCTGCTGGTCACCTTCGGTGAGAAGCGCACCAAGTGGAACGCGCCGACGGCGAAGGAACTGGGCATCGACATCGTCTCGTATTCGCCCTACGGCCTGGTAGCGCCGAAGGGCATGGAGCCGAAGATCCAGAAGTTCCTGCACGATGCCTTCAAGAAGGCGCTCGACGATCCGGAGCATCTGAAGGTCCTGGCGCAGCTGGACCAGGTGTACTGGTACAAGTCGAGCGAGGAATACGCCAAGTGGGCAGCCGAGACGTTCAAAGCCGAACGCTCGACCATAGAGCGAGTAGGATTGCTCCTGAAGTGACGTGATGGCCACCCCGGGGAGGCGCGCATGAAGTATCGCAAGATTCTTCTCGCATACAACGGCTCGGCGGAGGGCAAGCGGGCCCTGTTCGAGGCCGCCGACCTGGCGGGCTTCCTGAATGCCGAAACGCACCTGCTGGCAGTGGCGAGCATGCCGCCGAGCCTGTTCCTGACCGAGGGATTCGTGCCCGAGGAGTTGCTCGAAGACGAGAAAAAACGCACCCGCGTGGTGCTTGATGAAGGCATCAAGAGCCTGACCGACAAGGGCTTCAAGTCCGCGGGCCACCTCGCGGTCGGCGAGCCGGTGGAGGAAATCTGTCGTTGTGCCAAGGAACTGGGCGTGGACCTGATCGTGCTCGGCCATAACCAGAGCACCTCCTGGGCGGCACGCTGGTGGAAGGGCTCGGTGGGGGCTTCCCTGCTCGATTACGCGCCGTGCAGCATATTGATCGCCCTATCCAAGGCATAGACATTTCATAGAGAATCCCTGCCATGACTTCATTCGGCAGGGCACCCAGGGGCAGGCTCGAAGACGAGCGCATGCTCAAGGGCCGGGGACGCTACGTCTCCGACTGGACGCTTCCCAACCAGGCACACGGGCATTTCCTGCGCTCGGACCGCCCGCACGCGAAGATCTTGACGATCGACGCCTCTGCGGCGCTCGCGATGCCCGGCGTGATTGCCGTGGTGACGGGCAAGGAGCTGGCGGCTGCGGGCCTCAAGCCCATTCCGGCCGCGGCGCCGTTCAAGTGGCGCGACGGCTCCGAGCAGCGGCCGGCGATGCGGCTCTCGCTCGCGCACGAAGTGGTGCGGCACGTGGGAGAACCCGTTGCACTGATCGTTGCCGAATCGGCGATGCAGGCGCAGGACGCGGCGGAAGCGGTTGTCGTCGAGTACGAAGACTTGCCGGCGGTAGTCACCGCCGCGGAGGCGCTCGAGAAGGGCGCACCGCAGCTGCATCCGGGCGCGCCTGGCAACCTGCTGCTCGACTTCGAAGGCGGGGATGAGGCCGCGACCGCGGCCGCATTCGCCAAGGCGGCGAAGGTCGTGAAGCTGCGTGCCTATCACTCGCGCGTGGTCGGCAATCCGATGGAGCCGCGCGCGGCAACGGGTTCCTACGATTCCGAAAAGGACATGTACTACCTGCACGGCACGACGCAGGGCGTGGGGCCGATGCGCGGACAGCTCTCGGCCGTGCTCGGCGTGCCGCCGGAAAAAGTGCGCGTGGTGGCCGAGGAGGTCGGTGGCGGCTTCGGTGTGCGCTTCAACGCCTATCCGGAATACGGTGCGCTGCTATACGCGGCGAAAAAGCTCGGCCGGCCGGTGAAATGGACCGGCACGAGATCCGAAGTGTTCCTCGGCGACGAGCAGGCGCGCGACATCGTGCACGCGGCGGAAATGGCGCTGGACGCGGACGGGCGCATCCTCGGCATGCGCTTCGACTACCTGGCGAACCTGGGCGCGTACATCGCGTTCACCGGCGCGGTGGTGAACACCATCGGCATGGTGAACGTGATCTGCGGCGTCTACGACGTGCAGGCGATCCATGTACGGGGCCGGCTCGTGCTCACCAACACCGTGCCGACCGCCGCGTACCGCGGCGCCGGGCGGCCGGTGGCTTCCTATGCGCTCGAGCGCCTCGTCGACCAGGCGGCGCACGAGATCGGCATGGACCCGGCCGAATTCCGCCGGCGCAACATGATTCCGAAGTCGAAGATGCCCTACAAATTCGTCGGCGGCTTCGAGTACGACTGCGGCGACTTCCAGGGGATGCTCGCACAGGCGAAGAAGGACGCCGACTGGGACGGGTTCGAGAAGCGCCGCGCGGCAAGCGCCAGACAGGGCAAGCTCCGCGGCCGCGGCATTTCCACCTACATCGAGGCCACGGCCCCGGGCGGCTTCGCGCCCTACGACCAGGTGCTGATCAACTGGGAAAAGGACGGCAGCGTCACTCTGCGCACCGCCTCGCACAACCATGGCCAGGGCCACGAGACCGCCTTCGCGCAGATCGTGGCGGGCGTATTCGGCATCCCGATGACGAAGTTTCGTCTCTGCACCTCGGAGCCGGACACCAATTTCGTCGCCAATCCGACCGGCGGCTCGCGCACGCTGCACGGTCTGGGCAGCGCGATGCTTCTCGCGGCGCGCGAGATTGTGCAGAACGGGATGGACCTCGCTGCCGAGGAGATGGAGACTGCAAAGGCCGATCTCGAATTCAAGGCTGGCGAGTACCGCATCAAGGGCACCGACCGGAAATTCGCTCTCGCGGCGCTCGCGCACAAGCACCCGGGCAAGCTCGACCTCGACTTCAAGGAACGCCCGAAAGTGCCCTCCACCTACCCCAACGGCTGCCACATCGCCGAAGTGGAAATCGAGCCGGAGACGGGCGAGGTGGAGATCGTTTCTTACCTCGCCTGCGACGACGCCGGCACCATCATCAACCACCAGATCGTCGAAGGCCAGATGCAAGGCGGCATCACGCAGGGCGCAGGCCACATCTTCAACGAGCAGGCGGTGTACGACGCGAGCGGCCAGCTGCTCACCGGCAGCTTCATGGACTACGCCATGCCGCGCCCCGGACTGGTGGGCGGCTTGCGCGTCACCGAGCACCCGGTGCCGACGGCAACCAATCCGCTCGGCGCAAAGGGCGTGGGCGAGGCGGGGGTTACCGGCTCGATGCCCTGCCTGATGAACGCGGTGCTCGATGCGCTGCGCCCGGTGGGTGTCACGCACTTCGATATGCCGGCCACGCCGCAGCGCGTGTGGCGGGCGATCCGCGAGGCGAAGGCTGGCAAGCCGGCAGCGCTGGCGGTGCCGCAAGGAAAATAGGGTCTAGGAAAATAGGGTCAGACCCCATTTTTTCTCCCTAGTGGATGCGGCGCTCGCGCCCGCGCCAGTAGGGCTCGCGCAGCATGCGCTTGAGGATTTTGCCGGTCGGATTGCGCGGGATAGCGTCGAGAAAATCCACCGACTTCGGGCATTTGAAGTGCGCGATGCGGCTGCGCATGAACTCGATGAGTTCGGCCTCGGTCGTCTTCGCGCCGGGCTTGAGCACTACGCAGGCCTTCACTGCCTCGCCCCAGGCATCGTCGGGCACGCCGATCACCGCGCCATCGGCGAGCGCCGGGTGCTGCATGAGCGTGTTTTCCACTTCCGCCGGATAGATGTTCTCGCCGCCCGAGATGATCATGTCCTTGATGCGGTCGTGCAGGAACAGGTAACCATCCTCCAGGTAGCCCGCATCGCCCGAGCGGAACCAGCCCTCGACGAACGCCGCCGCAGTCGCCTTGTCGTTGCTCCAGTAACCCTTCATGTTTTGCGCGCTCCGGATCCACACTTCGCCCACCTTGCCCTCGGCGCAGATCTCGCCGCTCGCGGCATCGGCGATGCGCAGCTCGACGCCCTCGATGGGCTTGCCCGCGGAACGCAGCAGATGCTTCTTCGGTCCCTGCGGGTCGTGGTCCTCCGGCGGCAGCATGGTGATGGCGCCTGTGGTTTCGGTCAGTCCGTAGACCTGCATGAAGTTGCACTTGAAAGTGCGCAAGGCGTCCACGAGGACGGTCTCGGAGATGGGCGACGCACCGTAGGAGATGCCCTTCAGCGTGGAGTAGTCCGCCCGCTCCGCGCCGGGCGCCTGCAGCATGAGCTGGATCATCGCCGGCACCAGGAAAGCGTGCGTGATGCGGTGCTCGGCGATCGCCGCCACCGCAAGCGCCGGATCGAAGTCGGGATAGAGCACGCTCAGGCCGCCGCGCGTCGCGGTGAGCAGCGCCACGCCTACGCCCGCAATGTGGTAGGTGGGCAGCACATTAAGCATCACGTCCGGCGCGCCGCGATAACCGATGGCATCCGGCACCGCGGTCATCATGCCGGCGGCGAGATTGCGGTGAGTCAGCTCCACGCCTTTCGGCAGGCCCGTCGTGCCGGAGGAGTAGAGCTGCAGCGCAGTGTCGTCGAGCGCGGGACTCCGGGAGTATTGCAAAGGCGCGAAGGCGCCGGCCCAGGCGTCGAATTCTTCGGTCACGAGCGACACGGGCACGCCGGGCGCGAAGGCGGCATCCGCCATCAGGAAGCGCGCGCGGCCGTCTTGCACGATGTAGTGGATCTCGGCGGGGGCCAGTCGCCAGTTGACCGGCATGCACACCGCGCCGATGCGGCAAGCGCCGAGCACCAGCGCCACGCATTCGGCCGTGTGCTTGGTGAGGCAGGCCACCCGGTCGCCGCGGATGATGCCTTGCTGCGCGAGCCCCGCCGCGACGCGCCCGGAGGCGTCCCAGAGTTCGCCGAAAGTCCAGTTGCGCGCCGGAGTCCGGTAAGCGCACTCCCCGCCGCGCTGCACGGCGTGCCTGCGGATCGCTTCCAGGATCGTTTCCACGGCCCGCTCCTCCCACCGTGGAAAGCTACACTATCCGGTGCCGCTGGTGAGTTTCGAAATTGAGATTACGCGTAAGATGCGCGGTCTCTGGCGAGGAATTCGACCAAGTGATTCACCCGCAAGCCATCATCGATCCGCACGCGAAGCTCGGCAAGGACGTGCAGGTCGGCGCCTTCTCCATCATCGGCCCGGAGGTGGAGATCGGCGATGGCACCTGGATCGGGCCGCACGTGGTGGTGAATGGCCCGACGCGTATCGGCACCGGCAACAAGATCTTCCAGTTCTGTTCCATAGGCGAGGCGCCACAGGACCTCAAGTACGCAGGCGAGCGCACCCGGCTCGAGATCGGCGATCGCAATGTCATTCGCGAGTTCTGCACCTTCAGTCGCGGCACGAAAGGCGGCGGCGAGGTCACGCGTATCGGCGGCGACAGCCTGTTCATGGCCTATGTGCATATCG
>CAZTSJ010000260.1:0-2176 GCA_964616875.1 uncultured Bordetella sp.
TGGTATTTCCTGCACCGCTCGCGTTTCGGCAAGATCGTGCGCGCCGCGGTGTTCAGCCGTGACATGGTGAGCGCGCTCGGGATCCCGATTCCGAAGATCTACGCAATGGTGTTCGCATTGGGGGTCGGCCTCGCGGCGCTCGCCGGCGGGGTGTTCCTGCCGCTGCTGCCGATGGCGCTGGGCGTGGATCTGGACATCATCGTGCAGTGCTTCGCGGTGGTAGTGATCGGCGGTTTCGGCAGCATGCTGGGCACTTTCGTCGCCTCGATCATCGTCGGCGTGGTCTACTCGTTCTCGATCCTGTTCTGGCCCGACGGCGCGCTGGCGATGATCTTCCTGATCGTCATAGCGGTCCTGATCTGGCGCCCGTGGGGACTGTTCGGCACGGAGTTGCGGTACTGATTTGCCATGCGTGCCCATAGCAAGCGCCCCGGGTGGCCGGCCCGCCTGTATGCAAGACACGGCATCTCCGGGCCCGTCGCACTCCTGCTGATGGTCTGTTTCCTCTTCGTCCCGCTGCTTCCCGGGAAGTTCTGGACCTACGTCGGAACCGAGATCCTGATCCTTGGCCTGTTCGCAATGAGCTTTAACCTGCTGTACGGCTACATGGGACAGATATCGTTCGGCCACGCGGCATTCTTCGGCGTCGGCGCCTATGCCACGGCAATACTGTTCACGGCGCTGAAGACCACGGCCCCGCACATTGGCGTTCCGCAGTTCTTCCTCGCGCTGGCAGTCGGGCCGCCCGTGGCGGCGCTGGCGGCGTTGATCGTCGGGTTCTTCTGCGTGCGCTTGACCGGGATCTACTTTGCGATGCTCACGCTGGCATTTGGCGAACTGCTGTTCTACATCGTGTTTTCCTGGTACAGCTTCACCAAGGGTGACGACGGCATTCAGGGGCTGCTGCCGCCGCCGGTGTTCCAGGACGCCGTGAACTTCTATTACCTGACGCTCGCCATCGTGGCGGTGGCCGCCGCAGTGATGTGGCGCATCACCGAGTCGCCGTTCGGTTATACCCTGCGCACGCTGCGTGACAATCAACGCCGCGCGGCTTTCCTCGGCACCAACGTCAGGGTGCACATGCTCGTGAATTTCGTGATTGCCGGCGCCTTCGCCGGGCTCGCCGGTGCGCTATGGGGACCGTTTTCGCGTAGCGTGAGTCCGGGCCTGCTCGGCTGGGGCCAGTCTGGAATCGCGGTGTTCATGACGCTGATCGGCGGAGCCGGAGCGTTCATCGGCCCGCTGGTCGGGTCGGTGATCTTTACGCTGCTGCAGGCGGTGGTGAAGATGTACACCGTGTACTGGCCGCTGACCATCGGCACCGTCATTCTCCTGATCGTGCTGTTCGCCCCAGGTGGTGTCCTCGGCGTCCTCGAAAAGCGTCTCCGGGGCGCACGCGCCAGCACTGCGACGAGCGGTGGCGAGCCCGAGGCCGGCGCGCGCGGCACGCAGGAGCGGCCGTGAACTCCGACATCCTCGAAGTCACCGGGCTCGAGAAGCGCTTCGGCGGGGTGCACGTCACGTGCAACATCGACTTCGCCATGCAGGAGGGCGAGCAGTCGGCGATTATCGGGCCGAACGGCGCCGGGAAGAGCACATTCATCAACCTGCTCACCGGCTATCACCGGCCCGACGCCGGCAAGGTCGTGTTCGCTGGGGAGGAGATCACCGGTCTGCCGCCGCACATGGTCGCGCGGCGCGGCATCTCTCGCGCGTTCCAGGTCAGCAGCGTGTTCGCGCGCATGACGGTCGGGGAGAACGTGCGCGCGGCGGTGCACGCGCGGATGCGCGCGACGTTCCGGCTGTTCGTGCCGGCGCGCAGCCTCGGCGTTGAAGAAACCGCACGCGTGCTCGCGCTGTGCGGGCTGGAATCCAGGCGCGACTTGATGGCCGGGGAGCTCGCGCAGGGCGACAAGAAGCGGCTCGAGCTCGCGATCGCGCTGGCGGCCAAGCCGCGCCTGCTGTTCCTCGACGAGCCGACGGCCGGCATGTCGATCGAGGAAGCGCGTTCGACCATGGCCCTGGTCGACCGGCTCAACCGGGAGCTGAAGCTCACCGTGCTGTTCACCGAGCACGACATGGGTATCGTGTTCAACCACGCGCGCCGGCTGACCCTGCTGCACCGGGGCGAGATCATCGTACAGGGCACGCCCGCAGAGGTCCGCGCCAACGAAAC
>CAZTSJ010000261.1:0-4850 GCA_964616875.1 uncultured Bordetella sp.
TAATCTGCTCACCGGAGCCTATACGCGCAGCGGCGCCGAGACCAGCGCTGGCCTGGAACGCGTCTACGAGTACTTTCCGCGCCTGAAGCAGCGGCGCAGTTCACTTTCGGGCTACACCTCCGGCGGCGAACAGCAAATGACGGCGATTGGCCGCGCGCTCATGGCCCGCCCGAAAATGATCCTTCTCGATGAGCCTTCGATGGGCCTCGCGCCCCAGCTGGTGGAGGAAATCTTCGAGATCGTGAAGGGCCTCAACGTCAAGGAGAAAGTCAGTTTCCTGCTCGCCGAGCAGAACACCAACGTCGCGCTGCGCTACGCCGGCTACGGCTACATCCTGGAGAACGGCCGCGTCGTCATGGATGGCGAAGGCTCCTCGCTGGCGCAGAACGAGGACGTGAAGGAGTTCTACCTCGGCTTTTCCTCGGGCGGGCGCAGCAGCTTCCGCGACGTCAAGTCCTACCGCCGCCGCAAGCGCTGGCTATAGTTTTTTTGCCTTGTGCAGTTCGCGCAGGTACGCGGGCTGCTTCCGCCACGGCAAGCCCGCCGTCAGCCCCCCGTCCACGGTCAGAGCGTGCCCGGTAACGTAGCTCGCCGCGTCGCTCGCCAGCCATAGCACTGCCGCGGCGATTTCCTCGGGCTGCCCCATGCGTTCGATGGCCTGGTCGTCGCGATGGCTGGGCCGGATCTTCGCCATGCGCTCGACCCAGCGCTCGTCCGTGACCCCGGTGTGGATCGGCGTTTCGATGTTGCCGGGGCACACGGCATTCACGCGGATGCCGGATTCGGCCAGTTCCAGCGCTACCGATTTCGTCAGCGCGATCACCGCCGCCTTGCAGGCGCTGTAGACGTGCGGGCCGTAGCCGCCGGAAAGGCCGGCGATGCTGGCGATATTGACGATGGAACCGCCGCGGCGCGGCTGCATGGCGCGCGCCGCCTCGCGCATGCCGAGGAAGACGCTGCGCTGGACCACGCTGCAGGTATGGTCGTACTCCTCGAGCGGTATCGCCGCGATCGGGCCAAGGACTCCCGCGATGGCGGCGTTGTTGACCATGCAATCGAGCCGTCCCCATCGCCGTATCACAGTGCCGACGGCGGCGGCGAAGTCGGTTTCGCTTGAGACGTCCATGCGCAAGAACGTGGTGTTCTTGCGTTTTTTCTCCAAAATTTTTCCTTTGCCCGCCTGGATATCGCCGAAGGCAACCCGGTAACCGGCAGCGGCAAAGGCATCAACACAGGCGGCCCCGATGCCGCTTGCGCCGCCGGTGACAAAGCAGACCGGGGCTTCGGCCTTCATTTCTTGACGGATTCGCGGGCCAGGTTGTACTGCGCCTGCGGCACGGAGGCGAGCACCACCGGTACTTCACCGGCCGCCAACGGCTGCATCCATTTCTTGCGGGCGAGCGCTGCTTCGATCCATGGCGCAAGTTCAACGCGTTTCTTCGCTTCGCGCGCTTCTACATCCTTTTTGAAGTCCGGCATCACCTCGGCTGCGAAGAGCTCCAGCGATTCGCAGATGTGCTCGTGCCGGTTGCGGCCCGCCTGCTGCAGGAAAATAACCTGGTCAACGCCGGCTTCCTGCATGCCTTTCAGGTGCGAACGCATATCCTCGGGGGTGCCGATACCCGAACTCTGCGGACCCATGGCAGTGTTGGCGACGATTTCCTCGGTGCGATTGCCACGCAGTTTCAGGTACTCGCCCCACAAGTCGGTGCGCCCGGGCACCGAGTCGCGCGTCACCAGCGCGCTCATCGCGAAACTGAAGAATTCGAACCCTTCGTGCCCGCGCCGGATCGCTTCGGCGCGCTCGCGGTGAATCGAGAATGACGACACCATGGCGATGTTGGCGTTCACCGTGCGGCCGATCGGCACGCATTGCTCGGAGCGGATGATGCCGTAGTAGATCTCGGCCCAGTGCTTCGCCTCCTCGGGATTGAGGAAGGAGAACGCCAGCGCACCGACGCCGATGGATGCCGCTACCTTGATGGTGTCGCGGTTGGTGCAGGCCATCCAGATCGGCGGATGCGGCTTTTGCACCGGCTTGGGCAGGACATTGCGGCAGGGCATGGAGAAGTACTTGCCTTCGAAACCGGGGTAAGGCTCGAGCGACATCATGTTGGCGATCTGCTCGGCGGCCTCCAGCGCCATGGCGCGCTTTTCCTTGGCCTTGATGCCGAAGCCGCCGAGTTCCAGCCGCGTCGCCCCCTCGCCGATGCCGAAATCGACGCGGCCGTTGGAGATGATGTCCAGCGTCGCCAGGCCCTCCGCGGTGCGCGCCGGGTGGTTGTAGTTCGGGATCACCTGTCGGATGCCATGCCCGAGGCGGATGCGGCTGGTGCGCGCGGCCGCGGCGGCTAGGAATACTTCCGGGGCGGAGGAATGCGAATACTCGTCGAGGAAATGGTGCTCTACCTCCCAGGCGTTGTCGTAGCCGAGCCGGTCGGCCAGCACCACCTGGTCGAGCGCTTCATGGAACAGGCGCCGCTCGTCGTCCGGCCCCCACGGCCGCGGCAGCTGCATCTCGTAGAAGATTCCGAACCGCATCGCCTCACTCCTCCGGCTCGCAGAATATCCTACATAATCACGCGGCAATGGCGGAATCGTGAAACGCGAGACACAACTCGAACTGGCGCGCGAACTGCAGTCGCACGTGCGCAACGGCTCGACCGCGCTCGCGCCGGAGGTGTTCCGCAATCCGGTGGCGGCCTACAGCGACGCGGCTCGCGCACTACAGGAACGCGAGCGATTGTTCCGCGGCGAGCCGCTTTTCATGGGCATTTCCTGCCGTCTTCCCAAACCCGGCGACTATCTCACCGAGGAAATCGCCGGTGTGCCAGTGCTGCTCGTGCGCGGTCAGGACGGGGCGCTGCGGGCGTTCGCCAACATCTGCCGCCACCGCGGCGCGCCTGTGGCCAGTGGCTGCGGCCAGGCGCGGGTTTTTTCCTGCCCGTACCATGGCTGGACCTACGGCCTGGACGGAAGGCTCGCCGGAATCCCTGAAGCCGCATCTTTTACAGGCGTCGACACGGCAAGCCACGGTCTCGCGCCACTGCCGGCCGGCGAGCGTCACGGCATGATCTTCGTGCGCCTGGCGACTGGTTCGCCGCTCGAAATCGACGTCGATGCGCACCTCTCGGGGCTCAGCGACGAATTCGACGCCTATCGTTTTGCGGGCTACAGCTATTTCGCCTCCGAATGGATGGCGCCGGCGATCAACTGGAAGTTCGGCATCGACACCTTCCTCGAGGCCTATCACCTGCCGGCGCTGCACCGGGCGACTGTCGCGCCGCTGATTCGCGGCAACCTCGGCGCCTTCAAGGCGTTCGGCGATCACGCCCGGCTGACATTCGTGCGCCACTCCTCGGTGGCGTGGGACGGCAAGCCGGATTCCGAATGGGAGGTGTTGCCGCACGTCGTCGCGGTGTACCGCCTGTTCCCGAACACCATTGTGGTTTTCCAGTCCGATCACCTGGAAACCTGGCGCATGCTGCCGGGCGAAACGCCGGATCGCAGCGTGATCGAGTTCGCCTTCTACTCACCCGAGCCCGCGAGCACCGACAAGGCGCGCGCTTACTGGAAGAAGAACTACGACCTCGCCATCAGGACCGTGCTGGAGGAGGACTTCGCGCTCGGCGAGCGCATGCAGCGCGGCTTCATGAGCGGATTGCAGAGTGAAGTCATCTACGGTCGCAACGAGCCCGCGCTGATTCATTTTCATCAGAGGTTACTGGCAGCCCTGGGCTGATCTCGGCATTGCGTCTCTGGCGCCCCGGTGATGGTATGATGCACCATCATGCGCGCGCGGCAGGTATTCCGCTACCGGGCAGTGCAAGACGGCGTGACTGTGGAAATGGTGATCTGGGGGTTGCCGCGGCCCTCGGCGGAGCGGCCTCACGCACTCAAGTATCGGCTCTACTGCGGTCGCGGCAAGATCGGTCTCGTACGCTACGACAACGAAACGGGAAAGGGCGATCACCGGCATATCGGAGACCGCGAAGAAGCCTACGCCTTCGAGTCGCTCGAAAAGCTGCTCGAAGATTTCCGCGAAGATTGCACCCGCCTGGCGGGATGGAGATGGCGATGAACCGGATTGAGATCGAAGTGCTTAGCTCACGGGCAGCCCTTGCCGCGTTTGCGCGTGCCTGGCGGCAGACGAGTGCCGGCCGCAAGGCGACCCCGCGGCTCGCGTTTGCCAGCATCGCGGAGCTTTTCAGCGCGGTATCGGAAAAGCGCCTGGAGTTGATTCGCCACGTGGCCTCGAATGAGGGGCTGCAGATCCGGCCGCTCGCGCGCGCGCTTGGGCGGGACTACAAGAATGTCCATACTGATGTTCAGGCGCTCTTCGATCTGGGGCTTCTGGAGAAAGACCAGCGCGGCGGCCTGCGCGCGCCGTTCGACGAAATCGTGATTCGGGCCGGCCTGCGCAAGGCTGCCTGAGGACCCCTGAATCAGGACAGCCAGCGCTTGCGGCGCCGGTAGCGCTTGGTGTCGCGGTAGGACTTGCGGCTGCCGACCTCGTTCAGGCCGAGGTAGAACTCCTTCACGTCGGAGTTCTGTGCCAGCGATTCGGCCGAGCCCTCCAGCACGATGCGGCCGGTTTCGATGACGTAGCCGTGTTCGGCGAGATCGAGCGCGAGCGCGGCATTCTGCTCCACCAGCAGCACCGCGATGCGCTCCTTTTCGACCAGCTGGCGCACGATGCGGAAAATTTCCTCGGTGAGCATCGGCGCCAGGCCAAGCGAGGGTTCGTCCAGCATCATCAGCTTGGGCTTCGACATCAGGCCGCGGCCGATGGCCAGCATCTGCTGCTCGCCGCCCGAAAGGTACCCCGACTGCTGCGCGCGGCGCTCCTT
>CAZTSJ010000262.1:0-21503 GCA_964616875.1 uncultured Bordetella sp.
TTTCCGCCGCATTTCGGGCCGCTGAAAAGCGGCTACCAGGAGTTCTTCGGCGCCCTCTCCGGCGCCATTGACTACTTCACGCACAAGGACTCCTACGGCATCCACGACCTGTTCGAGAACGAAACGGAAGTACACAGGAAAGGCTATCTCACCGACCTTATTTCTGAAAATGCAGTTTCATTTATAAAAAGAAACAAAGAGCGGCCGTTCTTCCTCTCCGTGCACTACAACGCGCCGCACTGGCCCTGGGAGACGCGCGCCGACGAGGCCGAGGCCAGGCGCATCGACAAGCTCTACCACTTCGACGGCGGCTCGGTGCCGACCTACCGCACCATGATCCGCCAGATGGACGAGGGAATCGGGCGAATTCTTTCTGCCTTGAGAAATTCCGGAATTGATAAAAATACAATCGTGGTCTTCACCAGCGACAACGGCGGCGAGCGTTTCTCCGTCACCTGGCCGCTGGTCGGCAAGAAAATGGACCTGCTCGAAGGCGGCATCCGCGTTCCCTACATCGTGCGCTGGCCGGCGAAGGTGAAGGCGGGCGGCGTCACGGCGCAACATGCGATCACAATGGACTGGGTCGCTACATTCCTTGACGCTGCCGGAGTAAAGCCCGACAAGAACTATCCTCTCGACGGGAAAAGTCTGCTGAATGTGATTCAAAAGCCAAACAAGACGTTCGAGCGCGAACTGTTCTGGAAGATGCTCTACCGCAACCAGAAGGCGCTGCGTTCGGGCGACTGGAAGTATCTCTCCATCGAGGGCGATGAATTCCTCTTCAACCTCGCGAAGGACGAACGCGAGCGCGCCAACCATGGCAAGCGCGATCCGAAACGCCTCGCAGAAATGCGCGCAAAGTACCAGGCCTGGGACGATGCCCTGCCAAAGCACCCCGATGCGGTCTATTCCGTGCCGGCCACCAAGGCCGACCTGGCGCAGCCGTCCTAGACATGCGTTTCCCAACAAAGGAGAAAGTCATGAAGAAGCTACTGGCCTCGCTGGTACTCATGTGCGCCGCGTTCGGCGCCGCCGCGCAGCAGCCTGCGTCGCCGCCGCCGTTCGAAACCCGCAAGCTCACCGACAACGCCTACCTGTTCCGCTATGGCGGGCACCAGGCCCTGTTCGTCGTCACGCCCGACGGGGTGATCGCAACCGATCCGATCGCCTACCAGCGCCCGGTCGCGGCCACCACCTACATCGCCGAAATCCGCAAAATCACCCAGGCGCCGATCAAGTAGAACGAGGCGGTGCGCGTCGCCGCCAGCCAGGGCATGTGCTGGGACAAGGCGATGGCGGAGGTGAAGCTGCCCAAATACGAGAAGTGGGGCAACTACGAGCGCGGCCTGCCGCAGAACATCGAGAAGTTCTGCAACTACTGGGGGCGCGGATACTGGTGACCGGATTCCAGCCATGGCCATTTCAGATCGAAGCGGCGCCCATGGAGGAAATTGCTGATCCAGGTTTTCTGCACCCAGTAGTGGAAGGTCAGGAAGGCTGCGGCCGCCGTGAATCCGCAGACCAGCAGGAATTTGAGTACGGCGGGAAGGTCGAACTGCAGCAGCCACCACCCGGCGAGGAAAACCAGCGGCAGGTGTACGAGGTACACCCAGTACGACGACTGCGACACGTACTGGATCCAGGGCGATTCGCGGTCGAAGTAGCGCATCGCGCCGCCGATGAACAGATAGATCAGCGTCCAGGTGCACAGCCCGTTCGCCAGCACCGCGCCCAGATGAAGCGTGGAGTTCAAGCCGCCGGCGCCGTTGTCGAAATGGCTCGCGACCATTGACAGGGGAAACAGGATGACCCCGAGCGCGGCCCAGTACGGAACGTTTCGCGCGAGCGCCGGCAGAAGGTCGCGATGGTGATGGAGGAAATAGCCCAGCACGAAGAACGAGCCGTAATAGGCCAGTGACGGCAGGTGCGGCTTGAAGTAGATGAATCCCTCGTGCACCTGGCCGCCGTGATACGGCCACAGGGTTGCCGCCGTGTACAGGGCGAATGCCAGCAGCATGAACGGTGAGGCCAGCCATCGCTGCAACCGGTCCTTGAAGCGCATGCTGCGCTTTGCAAGGAACCCGCAGACCGGAATCAGGAGGTAGAAGAAGCACAGGTAATACAGAAACCACAAGTGCCCGAGCGCCGGTTGGTCGACGGGTAATCCCTTCGCCGCGATTTCCTCGCGGAACACGCTCAAGGCCGTCCGGTCCGGAATGAGGTCATGGGTGCCGAATCGCGCGTCGAGCATGAAATCGACCATCAGCAGGACGGTGACCGGCAGGATCGTCACGATGCCCACGGCGAGCGGCGCCAGAATCCGGCGCGCGCGATCCTTGAAGGTGCCCCGGAGGCCGCGTTTTTCGACCAGCAGCGAAGCGAAGAAGCCCGCCACGACGAAGAACGTCGGCATGCGAAAGCTGTGGATGAAAGCGAAGATGACGTCGAAAACATACGCATTGTTCCGGTCGGAAGGCATCGGCATCGTCGGCGCGGGCGCGGCCAGGTAGAGCCAGGCGGCATGCAGCACGATGCCCAGCATCATCATGCCGCCACGCAAGGCGTCCAGGCCGAAGTACCTTCGATCATCCATTGGGGATTCCCTTGGCATCGGCGAGCAGGAATGTGTGCATCTCCCCCTTGCCCTTGATTTCCATCGCGCCCCGCGCCTGCAACTGAAACGCCCCCTGCAGCAGCATGGCCGTGGCCTCGGTGCAATGTATCGCGCCCGGCAGGCCGTGCGACTCCATGCGGCTCGCCGTGTTCACTGTGTCGCCCCACAGGTCGTAGGTGAACTTCCTGCGTCCGATCACCCCCGCCACCACCGGCCCCGAATGCAGGCCGATGCGCAGGGCAAGTTTCTCTCCCGTCTCCGCCGCTACCCGCGCAGTCACATCGAGCATTGCGAGGGCCATGCGCGCGGCCCTTGCCGCGTGGTCGGGCCACGGCTGCGGCAGGCCAGCGACGGCCATGTAGGCGTCGCCGATGGTTTTGATCTTTTCCAGGCCGTGCGCATCGGCCAGCGCATCGAACTCGGAGAAGATCCGGTTCAGCAGTGCTACCAGTTCCTGCGGCGTTTTGCGCGCCGACAGCGGGGTGAATCCCACGATGTCGGCAAACAGCACCGTGACGCCGTCGGAGTGCTCGGCGATGGATTCTTCGGACGTCTTCAGGCGCTCGGCGATCGGTGCCGGCAGGATGTTCAGCAGCAGCCGCTCGGAACGCGCCCGCTCCTCGCCGAGAAGGCGCATCGCGGTGAATTCCCGGCGTGCAGACACATCCATCTGGTAGCAGATGAGCATGCCCCCACAGTTCGCCATACCCAGGACAAAAGCGGTCCGCCCAGCGGCCGTATGACCCATCAAGTCCATTCCAAATATGTATCCAATGAAAAATGCGGCGCCGAGCCAGCCCGCGAGCACGGCCTGCGGAAATCTCAGGCGAAATACGCTGTAAATGAAGAAGGTGTACATCAGCGGGAGCGTAAAACCGCGCGATTCCATGATTTCGAGTGGAAGTCGCGCGTTGGCCTGGGTAATGGCCACCGAAATCAGGCAGGCAAGGAGGAACATGATCAGTTGCTGTCGCTTCAGGAATACCGGACGGTAGGTGAGCGCATAGACCACCGCGTAGATGACCAACGCTGCAATCGTGTAGAGAAGCGTGTAGCGGGCGCCGATGCCAACCACGATGCCTTTAAAGACAAGAATCGTCAGTATGAAGATGCACACGCTAAGGGCGCCCAAGCAGGCAAGTGCGATGCGGACCGGGCGCACCGCCTTGCGTGCTTGCTCCTCCACGAACGCGGCCTCGACCTCCGCGCCGGCGAAGCGCAGCGTGAAGCGGTTCATGCGGAGGGCTTCGTCGTTCAGGATCGATCTACCTTTGGCGGAGGGCGTGCCTGAGAATAACCGCACGTTGCGCGCTGCGCCACAGAGCCTGCGGGACAGCGACGGGCCGCAAGCGGCCATCGGCGTACGGCGATCGCGACACAGCGATTCTGTATGTGTATCCTCGGAGTGTGGCGCGATCTACGCGTCCCACACCACCACCATAGGGGAGGAGATCATGAACCTGAAACGAGTGTTGCGGCGGTCAGCGATGGTTTGCGCCTTCGCATTGATCGGCTGTTTCGGCGGCACGGCGCTGGCGGTGAACGACGAGCCATTGCGGGACAAGTGGGCGCCCAGCGAATGGGGGCCCGATGACAAGGTGGGCGCGGCCAACCGGAGGACGGCGGCATCGGTTCTGAAGGCGATGCAGCTGGTGAAGAAGGGCAAAGTGGCGACGCTAGGCAAGATCTACCAGCAGGACGCGCCGGGATTCGGCTCACGCGGCTGGCGCATGGTGATTCCAGGATTGCCCACCGGCGGACCGTTCGGCAAGCAGGAGCTGGTCTACAACGATGAGTACCTCGCCGCCGAGATCGGCCAGATCGGCACGCAGTTCGACGGGCCGGGCCATATCGGCGTCATCACCTCCAAGGGCATGTTCTTCTACAACGGGCGCTATCTCACCGACCCGGGCATCGACGCCTACGGCCTGGGTGCGCTCGGCGTCGAGCACGTGGGGCAGGTCGGCTACGTTTGCCGCGGCGTGCTGCTCGACGCCGTGGCGCTGCGAGGCGGAACGCTGCCGGTGCCGAAGGCCAACAGCGCGGCCGATCCGGGCGTGGTCACCGACAAGGACGTGCAGGAGATGGTCCGGCGCCAGGGCATCGCGCCGATCGGCGAGGGCGACTGCGTGTTCCTGCACACCGGTCATGGCGACATATGGCATCCGACCAAATGGGACAGCTTTTCCGCGGAGGAAAAGCAGAAGCGGATTGCCGCCTTCAATGCCGGGGAACCCGGCTTTGGTGTCTCCGCCTGCGAGTACCTGGCCTCGCGCAAGATCGCGCTCACCGGCGCCGATACCTGGGGCACGGATGCGGTCGGCCCGGGATTCGGCGGCGAAGGCGAGCAGCCCTTCGAATGCCACATCAAGCTGCAGACCAAGCGCGGCATCTGGAACCTCGAGAACCTCGACCTGACGCAACTCGTCGCGGACAAGGCCTACGAGTTCCTGTTCGTCTGGTCGCCGCTCAAGATGAAGGGCGCGACCGGCTCGCCCGGCAACCCGGTCGCCATTTACTGATCGGGGCGCTGCCTGCCCTGCCGCTGCGCTCCTTCAGGCAGCGGCGCTCGGGCGCGCCTTCATGCGCAGGAACCAGGCCGAGAGGTTCTTGCACGCGGGATCGAGGGGCTGGCCGACGCTGCCCATGAAGTCGACAAAGGAGAACAGGAATATGTCCGCCAGGGTGAGCTTGTCGCCGGCGATGTAGGGATTTCCCCCCACGAGGCCATCCAGCCAGGCCAGTTTCTCGCGTGCGACGGCCTTGAAGTCGTCGGCCGCCTGCGGGATGCAGTGGATGCGGTTCTGGAACATCTTCAGTCCCTCCGCAAAGCGAAAGCCATTGGCCGCCGGCTCGACGATGTTGAGGTCGATGCGGCGGGTCCACATGCGGGTCCTGGCACGCTCCTCCGGCGTGGCGCCGATGAGCGAGGGCGTGCCCTTGGCCATTTCGTCGACGTACTCGCAGATCGCCGTGATCTCGGTGAGCACGCTGCCGTCATCGAGCTCCAGCGCCGCGCAGGTCGACTTCGACCGTCTGCACCGTGAAAGCCTTCTCCGCCATGAACATGCGCACCGTGCGCGGATTGGGTCCGACCGAGTTGTAGAACTTCACCTGCCGCCTCCCTTGAATACTGCTGCCCTTGGTCGCGGGCGCTTCACTCGATCACCCGGTCGGCGCGCAGCAATACCGATTGCGGGACAGTGATGCCGAGGGTCTTCGCGGTCTTGAGGTTGATCACGAGCTCGTATCTGGTCGGCCGCTCCACCGGCAGATCGGCCGGTTTCGCGCCCTTGAGTATCCGTGCGACGTAGTTGCCCGCGCGGCGCGTGCCCCAAGTACGCTCGGGGCCGTAGGACATCAGGCCGCCGGCCTCGACCGCCTCGCTGCCGGAGTGAACCATCGGGATCCGGCTGCTCGAGGACTTCAACGCGAGTTCAGCGCCAAAGCGCCGCGTCTCATAAGTCGTGGGGATGAGCAGGGCCGCGATATTCGCCCGCCGGGCCGTCCTGAACGCGCCCTCCAAATCCGCCTTTTCGGCGTACGGAAGCCGGAGCACGTCAACGCCAAGCATCTTGCCGGCGTTGCCGATGTCCTTGAGTTCGACCTGGCAAGCCTTGGCTGAATCCTCGTCATAGATGACGCCCAGGCGGGTTCCGCCCGGAAACAGCTCGCGCATCAATTGCACGCGCTTGGCGGTCAGTTCGGCGCTTGCCGGCGACACCCCGGTGATGTTGCCGCCGGGCCTGGCGAGCGATTGCACCAGCTTGTTGCCCACCGGATCGTTGACGCCGGAAAACACGATCGGGATCGTTTTCGTGGCCGCCTGCGCAGCGTAAGCCGGCCACGTCGTCGAGGCATAGATCACCTCCACCTTCGCGCGGACGAATTCCTCGGCGAGGCGATCGAGCTTGCGATACTCGTAATCGGCAAAACGCGACTCGATACGGAGGTTCTGGCCCTCCACAAACCCGCCTTCGCGCAAACCTTCGGCGAAGACGGCAAGTTCCGACTCGGAATCGGCCCGCGTGCCTCGTTCCAGTATGCCGATAAGGTGGCTGCGCTCGGGCGGCCGCTGCGCGATGCCGGGTCGCACGGCGAGCAATGCGCCCGCCGCAAGGACAAATCTCCTGCGGTCGATCAGTTTCATCATGCCCGCGCTCCGCCTCGACGTTGCGGCAAATTATACGCCGCGGCCGCTTAGCGCCGCAGCACGCGCATTGGCAGCCCGCCGCGCGGCCGCAGGGTGATGCGCGGCTCGGTGCGCACTTCGTGCCCGGGAATGGATTCGAGGCGCCAGCGGCGCACTGCCGCGGCGAGGACGATGGCGTGCTCCATCATGGCGAACGAATTGCCGATGCAGATGCGCGGGCCGCCGCCGAAGGGCAGGTAGGCGTGCTTTGGGCGGTCTGATGGCGCGCCGGGGGCGAAGCGCTCTGGCTTGAAGGCGTCGGGCTCGCTCCAGTAGTCGGGACGGCGATGCAAAGCATAGGGGCTGATGATGATGTGCGCTCCGCCAGGGATGCGCCAGGGGCCGAGCAGGTCGTCGCTCGCCGCGCGGCGGCTGAATACATAGGCGGGCGGATAGAGGCGCATCGACTCTTCGGCGACCATGCGCGCATACGGCAGGCGCTCGAGGTCCTCGAATGAAGGGGCGGCCCGTGAAGTAACACCCGTACCGAGCACCGCGTCCACTTCGGCGTGCAGCTTCGCCTCCGCCTCCGGGTTCTGCGCCAGCAGGTGGAAGGTCCAGGTGAGCGAGATCGACGTCGTCTCATGGCCGGCGAGGAACAGCGTCACGAGTTCGTCGCGCAGCTGGCGATCGGTCATGCCCTGGCCGGATTCCTCGTCGCGCGCCTCGAGCAGCATCTGCAGCAGGTCGTCCTGCGGCGCGGCGCCCCGCCCCACTTCCGTGCGCCGCTGCGCGACCATGCGGTTGACGATGGCATCCAGCGTCGCCACCGCCTCGGCGAACCTGCGGCTGCGGGGCCGCGTGACGAACTCCGGCAGGTCGAAAAAAGCCGAGGGCCGGATGCGCCCGGTTTCCTCGCCCAGCGCGTGCATCGCCTCGCCCACTGCGCCGATGTCGCGGCTCACGTCGGCGCCGAACAGGGTCCGGGCGACGATTTCCATGGTCACCGCGTTCATCAACGGCATCACGTCGACGACCTTGCCGTGCTCCCAGCCCTGAGCCATACGCGCCGCGGCGTCGGCCATGGTGGTGGCAAGCACCTTGAGACGGCGCATGTGGAACGCGGGTTGCGCGAGGCGCCGCTGGCGTTTCCAGAAATCGCCCTCCGAGATCAGCATCCCGTCGCCGAGGAACGGGCGCAGCTTGTTGCGGTAGGTGACGGACTTCGGATAGTTGGCGAGGTTGTCGAGCAGGATGCGCTTCACGTACTCGGCGTCGTTGACGAAGTAGATGCGCTTGCCGAGCAGGCGCGCGTAGCAGACCGGGCCCTTGGCGAGCGTCGCCATGATGTCGAAGCGCGGCGCGAGTCCGAGCCAGCGCGCGAAAAGCGGCGCGCCGTCCATCGGCGGGAAGGTGATCCGCGGGGCTTCCTGCACGTCAGGTTTTCTTGCCGTAGCCGCCACCGCCCGGCATCTCGGCGACCAGGCAGTCGCCCGCCGGGACGACGTAGGTCTCTTTTCCCGGCAATACCTTGCCGCTGGCTAATACGACGCGGCCCACACGTCCATCCATGCCGCCGGCGCGGCCGCGCGCCGGATTGTGGCGCCGGTCGAAGGTCGCGCAGGCGATGCTGAAGGGCGCGTTCTCGGTGTTCTCGATCTCGATCACCGCGCCCATGCCGCCGTGCTGCCGGCCTTCGCCGCCGGGGCCCTCGGCGAGTTCGCGCCGCCGGAACATCAGCGGGGACTGCGCTTCGGTGATCTCCACCGGAATGGCGCCCACGCCGCTCGGAAACGCGGTCGAGGAGAGGCCGTCCTTGGCGGGGCGCGCGCCCATGCCGCCGATGCCGATGGAGATGGCGTTGAAGCGCGTCGCGTCGGGCTTCGCGCCCTCCACCTGCGGTCCGCCCGAGAGGCCGAGAATCCAGATGCTGCCGGCGCCTTCCGCAGGCACTTGCCCCTTGAGCGGCTCGTCGAAGCAGCCGAACACCAGCTCGGGCAGCATCTGGCCGATGAGATGGCGCGCGGTCACGGCGCGCGGCCGCAGCGGATTGACGATCGAATCTTCGGGCGCAGAGACGGTGACCGTCTCGAGCGAGCCGGCGTTGTTCGGGATCCCGGGCGCGACGATGCATTTGACGCCGAACGAGGTGTAGGCATCGGTGTAGCACTTGGGCGAATTGATGCCGAAGCGCGAGGCGGCGGAAGTGCCGGCGTAATCGACGTGGATCGCGCCGTCCGCGACGGTGAGCGCGGCCTTCAGCTCGACGGGCGACTCGTAGCCGTCCAGCGTCATCGCGGCGCGCCAGGTGCCGCGCGGCAGCTTGCGGATCGCCGCGCGCATCGAGGCGCGCGAGGTGGAAACGATGTATTCGCCGAGTGAATCGAGCTCGCTCAGGCCGAATTCCTCCAGCATCGCCGCCAGGCGCCGCGTCGCCACTTCGTTGCACGACACCAGGCCGAGGATGTCGCCGCGTACCTGCGTCGGCTCCCTGACATTGCCCATCAGGATCGAGAACAGGGTCTCGTTGCGTTTTCCAGCATCCATCAGCTTCATGTGCGGGACATACAGGCCTTCCTCGTAGACCGAAGTCGCCTCGGCGACGAAGCCGCGCCCGCCGATGTCGATCACGTGGCAGGTCGAGGCGAAAAAGCCGATCAGCTTTTTCTTCAGGAAGGCCGGCGTCACGGTGACGAAGTCGAACAGGTGCCCGGTGCCCAGCCAGGGGTCGGTGGTCACGAGCACGTCGCCGGGCTTGAGGGTATGGGCGGGGAAGCGCTCGAGGAAGTGCACTACCGCGGCCGCCATGGTGTTGACGTGCCCCGGGGTGCCCGTGACCGCCTGCGCGAGCATGCGGCCCCTGGTGTCGTAGACGCCGGCGGAAAGGTCGCCCGCTTCGCGCGTGATGGTGCCGAATGCGGTCTTGAGCAGCACGTTGGCCTGCTCCTCGACTACCGCGATCAACCGGTTCCAGAGGATCTGCCGGATCAGCTGTTGCTTCTGGTTCTTCATGTCTTTCGCTCCAGAATCAGATGTCCCGCAGCGGTTACGTGGCAGTGCCAGCCGCGCGGCACCTGGGTCGTGGTCTGCGGCTCGACGACCAGCGCCGGTCCCGCGAACTGCATGCCCGGCACGAGGTTTTTACGCACAAAGGTGGCGATGGCGGCGCTGTTTCCACTTCCGCTGTCGAAGACTTTGCGCTTTCCATTCGCGGTTGATTTTATTTTTTTGATATTTTTATTTTTTTCTTTTACACCCTCGGAAATGGTCGAGACATTCACTGACCACGTCAGGAACTCCACCGGCACATCGGAAATTCTCAGGCCGAACTGCTGCTCGTAGCGCGCCTCGAAGTCGGCGCGCAGCTTGCCCGCGTGCTTCGCGTTCAGTGCGCCGCCGGGCAGGGGTACGGAAATTTCGTGCCCCTGGCCCTCGTAGCGCATCTCGACGCTGCGGTGCGTTACGAGTTTCGCCCCGAGCGCGCCGGCGGAAACGATAGCCTTCGCTTCGGTTTGCATTTTTTCGAGTAAAAGATTTACCAGTGAAAAGTCAAAAGCGCCGTCGCGCAGGCGCAGGCTGCGCGCGAGCTCGAAGGCCACTGGCGCGCGCAGGAAGCCCACGGCCGAGCCCACGCTCGCATCTACTGGCACGAGCACCTTGCGCACGCCGAGCTTGGCCGCGAGGCTCGCGGCATGCAGCGGCGCCGCGCCGCCGAAGGCGATCATGGTGCAGCGCTCGGGCGTCTTGCCGCGCTCGATCGCGTGCACGCGGGCCGCGCTCGCCATGTTCTCTTCCACGATCTCGGCGATGCCCGCCGCCGCCCAGGCCGCTGTCAGACCGAGCGGGGCGCCAACGCGGCTCGCCACCGCGCCCTCGGCCGCCGCGCGATCGAGCTGGAGCGCCCCGCCGGCGAAGCTTGCCGGGTCGATGAGGCCGAGTACCACATCGGCGTCCGTCACCGTGGGCTCCTTGCCGCCGCGGCTGTAGCAGGCGGGACCGGGCTCCGCGCCGGCGCTGGCCGGCCCGACCTGGATGCGCTGCATCTGGTCGAGGCGCGCGATCGAGCCGCCGCCGGCGCCGATCTCGACCATCTCGGTCACCGGCACGCGCAGCGGCAGGCCGCTGCCCTTCAGGTTGCGCCAGACGCGCGCCACCTCGAACTTGCGCGATTGCTCGGGACGGCCCTGGCCGATGAAGCAGATTTTCGCCGTGGTGCCGCCCATGTCGAAGGAGAGCACTTCGTCGAGCGCATTTTCCCGCGCGAGGCCGGCCGAGAGGATCGCGCCGCCCGCCGGACCGGATTCCACCAGCCGCACCGGAAAGCGGCGCGCGGTCTCGAGCGTGGTGAGCCCGCCACCCGAGGTCATCAAATACGTCGGGCAGGCGAAGCCGCGCGTTTTAAGTTGCGCCGCGAGGCGATCGAGGTAGCTCGTCATCAACGGCTGCACGTAGGCGTTGGCGCAGGCGGTGGAAAAGCGCTCGTACTCGCGGATTTCGGGACAGACCGCGGAAGAAAGGGTGACCGGGATGCCGGGCAGGGCCTTGGCGAGCAATTCTCCGGCGCGCCTTTCGTGCGAATCATTTGCGTAGGAATGGAGAAAGCCGATGGCGATCGATTCAACGTTTTCAGTTTTTAACTTGAGAAAGATTTTCGAAAGAAATTCTTCATTCAAGGGCCTGTGGATTTCGCCCCTTGCCGTCATCCGTTCTTCCACTGGAAAGCGCAACTCGCGCGGCACCAGCGGCACCGGCAGCTCGAGGTCCAGGTCGTAGTGCTCGTAGCGTTTCTCGAAGCCCATCTCGAGCACGTCGCGGAAGCCAGCAGTGGTGAGGAGCGCCGTGCGCGCACCTTTGCGCTCAATCAGCGCGTTGGTCGCGAGCGTGGTGCCGTGAATCAGCACGCCGACCTGGGCGGGCAGCAGCGCCGCCTCCTTCAGCACCTGCGCGATTCCATCCAGCATGCCTGCCTCGGGCGCGCGCGGCGTGGTCAGAACCTTGGCCGAGTGACGCCGGCCCGCGTGCTCCAGCACGACGTCGGTGAAGGTGCCACCGATATCGGCGGCGAGGCGGGCGGAGGTAGTATTATGGGTCATAGGAGGAGACCACCAATGCTAACCCGTTCATTTGCCGCATTCGCAGCTTCGCTGTTGTCTTTCGGCCTCGTTTCGTTCAGCCACGCGCAGGACCTGCCCAAGTCGCAGTTCAAGGTGATCGGCCTGAACAGCCCGACGGTGGCCTCGATCGTCGACGAAGTGCCGTTCTGGCGCGACACGCTTGCCAGGGCGTCGAAAGGGGCGATCACCGCCGACATTACCCCGCTCGACCAGATGGGCGTCGACGACAAGACGATGCTGCGGCTGCTGCGCCTCGGGGTGATGGACTTCGCCGGCATGGACATTTCCAAGATGGCGGGCGACGACCCGCGCTTCGAAGGCTGCGACCTCGCCGGCATCACCCTCGATGCGGACAAGGCGCGCGCCGGCTGCGAGGCGTACCGTGCCGTCATCGACCGCCAGATGCAGAAGAACTGGAACGCGAAACTGCTCGCCTTCGGCGGCAACCCGCCGCAGGTGTTCTGGTGCCGCGGCGTGCTCGGCGGCCTCGCCGACCTCAAGGGCAAGAAGGTCCGCGTTTTCAACAACACCATGCGCGACTTCCTCTCCGGCATCGGCGCCACCGCGGTCAGCATGGCGTTCGCCGAAGTGGTGCCGGCGCTGAACAACGGTGTCGTCGATTGCGGCGTCACCGGGAGCCTGTCGGGCAACACCGCGGGCTGGCCCGAAGTTACGAAATCGCTTTACCCCATGTCGCTCGGCTGGAGCATCAACGTCATGGCGGTGAACCTCACGAGCTGGAACCGGCTCGACAAACGCGTGCAGGACTTCATGCTGGAGCAGGTGAAGGTCTACGAAAACAAGATGTGGGTGACGCTCAAGAAGGCGGATGCCGAGGCCGACAACTGCAACACCGGCAAGCAGCCCTGCACGATGGGCAAGCTGGCCGGCATCACGATCGTGCCGGTGAAGCCGGCCGAAGCGGAGACGCACAAGAAGCTCGTCGAGGGTGCGGTGCTCGCCGGCTGGGCGAAGCGCTGCGGCGCCGAATGCGCCGCGGAGTGGAACAACACCGTCGGCAAGGCGCTGGGCCTGAGGGCGCCGACAAACTGAGCCTTCCCGCAGGCAGCCGATGGGTCTCGCGCGCCGCGTAACCCGCTTCGGCCTGTGGTTCGGCGGCGCGCTGGTGCTCGCCGCCGCCGTCCTGATCGGCATCGACGTCACCCTGCGCAAGCTCTTCAACGCTTCGATCGGAGGCGCGGATGAGCTCGCTGGCTACGCGCTTGCGCTGGGCACCGCCTGGTCGCTGGGCGCGGCGCTCCTGGACCGCGCCCACATCCGCATCGATTCGCTCTACGGCCATTTTCCCCGCTGGCTGCGTCTCGCGCTCGATTTCGCCGGCATCGCGCTGTTGCTTGCATTCTTCGGTCTCATCGCCTGGCACGGCTGGAGCGTGATTGCGCAGTCCTGGGTGTCGTCCTCGCGCAGCCAGTCGGCGCTCACCACGCCGACGGTGATCCCGCAGTCGATCTGGCTTGCCGGCCTGGCGGTATTTCTGGTGATCGGCGTGGCGCTGCTGGTGCAGGCCTTGCTGCTGATCGCGCGCGGCAATGCGGCCGCCGCGGCGGACGCCATCAGCACGCGCTCCGTGATGGAAGAGGTCGAGGACGAGATCCGGGAGCTGAAGGGACGCTGATGCTCTGGAGCGCGCTCGCGATCCTGTTGGGGCTGCTGGCGCTCGCTGTGCCGGTGGCCGCGGGGCTTGGTTTCCTCGGCGTCCTGCTCTCCGCCCTCTACTCGAAGTTGCCGCTGACGCTGGCCATCGGCGAAGTCGCCTGGGCGACGTCGAACAACTTTCTCCTCGTCGCCATCCCGTTCTTCGTGCTGCTGGGCGAGATCCTGCTGCGCTCGGGGATGGCCGCGCGCATGTACAACGCACTCGTGCTGTGGGTGCCCTGGCTGCCCGGCGGCCTCATGCACTCGAACATCGCCGCCTGCGCGATGTTCGCCGCAACCTCGGGATCCAGCGTCGCCACGGCCGCCACCATCGGCACGGTGGCGATGGCGGAAATCAAGAAGCATGGCTATTCCGAGCGTCTTTTCCTCGGCACGATCGCCGCGGGCGGCACGCTTGGCATCCTGATCCCGCCGTCGATCAACATGATCGTCTACGGGGTGCTGACCGATTCGTCGATCCCCAAGCTCTATCTCGCCGGCATCATTCCGGGCCTGGTGCTGGCGAGCCTGTTCAGCCTGACGGTGCTGCTCATCTGCCTGCTGTGGCCGAAACTTGGCGGCAGGCGCACGACGAGCACCTGGAAAGCGCGCATCCACGCCCTGCCCGACCTGATTCCGCCGCTCCTCATCTTCCTTGCGGTGATCGGTTCGATCTACGCGGGGCTTGCCACCGCGACCGAGTCGGCCGCGCTCGGCGTGCTCGCCGCCCTCGGCGTCGCCGCCTGGCACCGCAGCTTGAGCCTGCGCATGTTGCTGCACGCCTTCGAGGGCACGATGCGCACCACCGCCATGATCATGGCGATCCTGATCGCCGCCTACTTCCTCAATTTCGTCATCAGCTCGATCGGCCTCACCGCGCAGGTGAACAGCGCGATCACGGGGCTGGGCCTCAGTCCCGCCGGGTTACTGTTCGCCGTGATCGTGTTCTACCTCGTCCTCGGCTGCTTCATGGAGACGCTCTCCATGATGGTGGCCACCGTGCCGATCATCGCCCCGATCATGATCAAGGCAGGCTATGACCCGATCTGGTTCGGCATCCTGATCGTGATCCTGATGGAGACGGCGATGATCACGCCGCCGGTGGGCATCAATCTCTACGTCGTGCAGGGCCTGCGCAAGCGCGGCAAGATCGACGACGTCATCATCGGCGCATCGCCTTTCGTCATCACGATGATCCTGATGATCGCGATCCTCTCGTACTGGCCGCAGCTCGCGCTCTGGCTGCCGCGCGTCGCCTCGGATTGAGAGTTTCCTAACCGAGCGCGATGAGGATGTTGCCGCCGGCGTCGAGCTCGGCTTTGGCGCCGGGCGGGACGACGCAGGTCGCGTCGTACTCCTCGACGATCAGCGGGCCGGCGCGTGGCGTCGAGAGATCCGAGCGGCGCAGGATCGGCGTCTCGAGCCAGCCGGTTTGCGCGCCGAAATAGGCGCGCCGCGGCGGCGGCGGCGCGGGTTCGGGTCGGCTCGGGCGCACGCGTTCGGGGACGCTGGCGCCTTCGCGCAGGCCCTGGCCGACCACCTGGATCGACACCAGCTCGACCGGTTCGTCTTCTCCGGCGCGGTGGCCGTAAGTTTTTTCATGCTCGCGCCCGAAGGCTTCCTCCAGGTGGCGCAGATCGATCGGTCCGTCGGGCAGGGGCACGGTCAGCTCGAAAGTCTGCCCGTGGTAGTGCAGGGCGGCCGAGCGGCGCAGGCGCGCGCTTTTGCCCGCGAAGCCTTCGATCTCAAGCTGATCGAGCGCCTGCTTGCCGAGCGCATCCCAGGCTGCCGCGATTTCATGCGGATCGGATCTTCGCAGCAGGCGCCGGAAGGTGCGCGAATAGTGGTGCTCGACGTCGGCGTAGAGCAGCCCGAACGAGGAGAACAGTCCCGCCGAGGGCGGCACCACGATGCGCTTCATGCCCAGCGCCGCCGCCATGCCGCAGGCGAATACCGGGCCGTTGCCGCCGAAGGCAAAGAGCGCGAACTCGCGCGGGTCGCGGCCGCGCTCGGTGGACACTGCCTTGATGGCGCGGATCATGTTCGAGGCGGCGATGAGGTGCGCGCCATGCGCCGCGCGCTCAAGATCAAGGTTCAGGGCTTTTGCAATTTGTTGATTGAAAACGCGACGAGCTTTTTCCGCATCGAGCTTCAACGCGCCGCCGACGAGGTGCGAGGGATTGAGATATCCGAGCAGCAGGTTGGCATCCGTGACGGTGGGCGTCGCGCCGCCCTGGCCGTAGCACACGGGGCCGGGCGATGCGCCGGCGCTTTGCGGCCCCACCTGCAACGCGCCGGCCGGATCGATCCACACGAGCGAGCCGCCGCCCGCGCCGACTTCGGCCAGATCGATCGCCGGCACCTTGAGCGTGTATCCCGCGCCGGTAAGCAGGCGCGAGCCGATCATGATGCCCGCGCCCACCGAATACTCGGCGGCGCGCGTCACCTCGCCATCCTCGACGATGGATGCCTTGGCCGTGGTGCCGCCCATGTCGAAGGTGATGAGTTTCGGCAGCTTGCGCGCGCGCGAGAGCGCCTGCGCGCCGACCACGCCGCCCGCGGGGCCCGACTCGATGATGTGGATCGGGCGCCCGGCGGCGGCCGTGTCGGTGGTGAGGCCGCCGTTCGACTGCATGAGCAGCAGCCGCGCCCGCACGCCCGCCTCGTCGAGCCCCTTGCGCAGCGCCCGCAGGTAGCTCGAGACGATGGGCGTCACATAGGCGTTCACCACCGTGGTCGAGGTGCGCTCGTACTCCTTGATCTCGGGCAGCACTTCGCAGGAGAAGGAGCAGGGAAGCGCTGGAGCTTTCTTTTCAATTATTTTTTTCAAAAGCAATTCATGCACAGGATTCGTAAACGAGTGCAGGAGGCAGACCGCGATCGCCTCTACTTTTTCCGCCAGGAGTTCGTCGACCGCGCGCTCGGCGTCGCGCAAATCCAGCGGTCGCTGCACCGCGCCCAACGCGTCGATGCGCTCGTCGACCACCTTGCGCAGGTAGCGCTCGACCAGCGGCGGGGGCTTGGTCCACGCCATGTCGTAGAGGCGCGGCATGCGCAGGGTGCGGATCTCGAGCACGTCGCGAAAGCCCTTGGTGGTGATCAACCCGGTGCGCGCCCCCTTGTGCTCGAGAATGGCGTTCGAGGCGACCGTGGTGCCGTGGCGGATCTCGTCGATGACCTCGCCCGCGAGGCCGGTTTCGGCGAACACCTCGACCAGGCCCTCGACGATCGCCTGCGCGTAGTTGCCGGTGCTGGAGGAAATCTTCTTGGTGTGGATCGTGCCGTCCGAACCGAGCAGCACGATGTCGGTGAAGGTGCCGCCGACGTCCACCCCGACGCGGTAGTGCACCATTTCTAGGCGGCCGCGCGCGCTAGCGGCAGCGGATCATGCCACTGCACCTTCGGCACCTCGCGCCAGCCGCGAGCGGAGCGAATCTCGGCACGCCTTTTTGTTGTTGCTTTTTGATCAACCTGATTTTCAACAACAACAACTCCGTAGTCCGCGGCGGCCTTGGCGGGCGAGAGCAGTTCGTTGCGCACATCGCGCAGCACGGCCGCGGGATCGCGCTCCAGCGGATCGCCCCAGCCGCCGGCGCCGGCGAGCACGTGGCGGAACACCTGGCCGCGCCGGATGTTCATGGTGAATTTGCTGGGCAGGACCCGGTTCTCGCCGTCCGGATCGAGGTAGTTCTCGGAGGGCATGCCGGGACTGCCGCCATACAGGCCGAACGGCCGGTGCGTGCGCCGGTCCGAGCGCACCTGCAGGACGGCGTCTTCCTCGAGGAAGCGATAGTCGCGCCGGAACGGCACGCCGCCGCGGTACTTGCCCGCGCCCGCCTTGTCGGCGACGAATTCGTAGGCAAGCAGCTGGATCGGCTGCTCGCATTCGGTGACTTCGACCGAGTGCGAGGCCATGTTGGCGAACATGTGCGAGTTGCCGTCCAGCCCGTCGGCCCAGGGACGCGCGCCCCAGGCGCCGCAGGTGAAATCGACATAGATGAAGGGCTTGCGCGCGGCGTCGTAGCCGCCGATCGAAACGCCGGTATTGCCGCCGTCGCCGGCGGCCTTGACGCGATCCGGCAGCATCATGGCGAGCGCGCCGAACATGCAATCGGTCATGCGAAAACCGGTGAGCCCGCGCGCGGCGCAGGCGGCCGGCAGCACGCCGTTGCCGACGGTGCCCGGCGGGCAGATCACTTCGATGGCGCGGAACACGCCTTCGTTGTTCGGAATGCCCTGCGGCAGCACCGAGCGCACGCCGGTGTAGGAGGCGGCCTTGGTGAACGACAAGGTGTTGTTGATCGCGCCTTTGACCTGCGGATGGGTGCCGGTCCAGTCCACCACCATGTGCCCGCCCTGCTTGCGGATGGTCACGAAGAGCCGGATCGGCTTGCCGTAGTCGACGCCGTCGTCGTCGATCCAGTCCTCGAAGCTCCACTCGCCGTCGGGCAGCTCGGCGAGCGCGGCGCGCGTCAGGCGCTCGGCGTAATCGACGGTCTCGTTCATGTAGCGCCTGGTCTGCCCGGCGCCGTAGCGGGCGATCAGTTCCGCGAACTGCTTTTCCGCGATGTGGCAGGCCGCGAGCTGCGCGCGCAGGTCGCCGAACACCTGCACCGGCAGGCGCACGTTGCGCTCGATGAAAGTCATCAGCGTCTTGTTGACGACGCCTGCCTCGTACATCTTGAGCGGCGCGATGCGCAGACCCTCGGCATAGATTTCAGTCGAATCCGAGGCGTTCGAGCCGGCCACCCGCCCGCCGACGTCGCTGTGGTGGCACACCGTGCAGGCGAAGGCGATGCGTTCGCCCTGGTGAAACAGCGGCTTGAAGACGAAGATGTCGGGCAGGTGCATGCCGCCGTCGAAGGGGTCGTTCATGATGAACACGTCGCCCGCGTGAATATCGTCGCGGTAGTGGCGCATGATCGAGGCCATCGCGGTGGGCACCGAACCCAGGTGCCCGGGGAGCGTCAGGCCCTGTGCCACCAGCCGGCCTTCGGCGTCGGCGAAACCGGTCGAGTAATCCATGTTGTCCTTGAGCACGCCGGAGTAGGTCGTGCGCACCACGGTGAGCGCCATCTCGTCGGCGATCGAAAAGATGGAATTCTTGAACAGCTCGAAATCGATCGGATCCATGCCTTATTATATTTCCCTGCCTCCATGAAACCGGACATTTACGCCAAGCTGGGTGTGAAACGGCGCATCAACGCGGCCGGTACGCTGACGCGCCTGGGCGGCGCGCTGATGCACGAGGAGGTGCTCGCCGCGATGGCCGCCGCCGCGCGCGCTTCGGTCGATATTGCGGAACTGCAGCAGGCGGCGAGCGGCACGATTTCCCGGCTTACCGGCGCGCAGGCGGGGATCGTGACCAGCGGGGCCGCCGCCGCGCTCACGCTCGCCGCCGCGGCAGCCATGACGCGCTGGGACGTGGCGAAAATGGCCGCGTTGCCACAAGCGGAAGGCTTTGCCAACGAGATCCTGCTGCCGCGCACGCATTACACCGGCTACGCGCACGCGCTGCGCGCCGCGGGCGCGCGCCTGGTCGACATCGGCCACAACGACCGCGGCACCGGCGCGGGGGTGCGCGGCCTCGAGCCCTGGGAGATCGAGGCCGCGATTACGTCGCGAACCGCGGCTTTCGCGTTTTCCGCGAATCCTGCAAACCTGGCTGATCTTCCCGTTGTTGTGGAAGCATGCAAAGCAAAAAATATTCCGGTCATCGTGGACGCGGCGGCGCAGTTGCCGCCGAAATCCAACCTGCGGCGTTTTTTCGAATTGGGCGCCGACCTGGTCGCCTTTTCCGGCGGCAAGGCGATCGGCGGCCCGCAGGCTTCCGGGATTCTCGCGGGGCGCCGCGACCTGGTCGGCGCGGCGCTGGTGCAGCAGCTCGACATGGACGTGTCCCCGGAAACCTGGGCGCCGCCCGACCTGGTCGATCGCAAGGAAATGAAGGGCATTCCCCATCACGGCCTGGGACGCGGCTTCAAGGCGGGCAAGGAGGAAATCGTCGGCCTGCTGGTAGCGCTCGAGCGCTTCGCCACGGCCGATGATGCGGCCGCGAACTCGGCGCTCGAGAAGCGGCTCGAGAGGATCGCGCACCAGCTTGATAATATTTTGGATAAAAAAATTCTTTCAGCCCGTGAAACAGGCCGGGTGCCGCAGCTCCATCTTACGGTCGAAAATGCTCTCGGCGTGAGCCGCCGCCTTCAGGAATCCGAGCCGCCGGTGCACCTGTCAGAGCGTTTCGCCGCGCAGGGCGTCCTCGTCGTCGATCCGCAGGTCCTGCGCCCCGAAGACGATGACGCGCTCGCCGACGCGCTGCGAAGGGCCTTTAATGCCTGAAAAAAGTCGTTCGAACCCGCGGATCCCCTACGAGATGTCCAGCGCGCGCGCGAAATTGCAGGCGCCCGGCGGCAAGCCGCTGATCGTTCACGTGGTGGTGAACATCGAGTACTGGCAGTTCGACCAGCCGATGCCGCGCACCATTGTCGTGCCGCCGCATGGCCGCTCGCATATTCCCGACATAGCGAATTTCAGCTGGGCCGAATACGGCAACCGCGCCGGCATGCCGCGTCTGCTGCAGGCGCTGGGCGAGAGGAAACTCCCGGCCAGCGCGAGCATCAACGCCAGCGTGCTGGAAATCTACCCCGATCTGGCGCGCGCGGTGCGCGATGCGGGATGGGAATTCGTCGGCCACGGCATCCACCAGCGCTCGCTGGGCGCGGAGAGCGATGAGCGGGGGCTGATTCAGGGCTCGCTGGGTATGCTCGAAGCCTTCACCGGCAAGCGGCCGCGCGGCTGGATGAGCCCGGGCTGGTCGGAAACCTTCGACACGCCGGACCTGCTGAAGGAAGCGGGCATCGAATACGTCTACCAGTGGGTGATCGACGACCTGCCGGCCTGGCTGGAGACCAAGCACGGGCGCCTGATCTCGCTGCCCTACAGCCTCGAGCTGAACGACAGCGTGGTCTACGCCATCGAGAAGCATTCCTCGACCGAGATGAAGCTGCGCGTCGAGCAGACGGTGCGGACCTTCGAGCGCGAGATCGCGCGCGAGCGCCAGCCGCGGGTGCTGACGCTGCCGCTGCATCCCCACCTGACCGGCGTGCCGCATCGCATCGGTTATTTCTGCGACATCCTCGACATGCTGCTTGCCCGCGGCGACACCGTGTTCATGGTCGGCCGGCAGATCGCGGACTGGTACCTCGGCGAATGCCGGCGGCTCGGCACCGCATGATGATTCTTCGAAAGGACGACAGATGTCGGTGATTCTGGGCAGCGGCGCGCATCGCTACCGCGTGGTCGAGGACTGGGCGAAGCTGCCCGAGGGCTGGGAATTCAAGGACGCGGCGGCGGTCGCCTGCGACAGCAAGGACCGCGTCTACGTTTTCAACCGCGGCGAGCACCCGATGATCGTCTTCGATCGCGACGGCAATTTCCTCAAGTCCTGGGGCGAAGGCAGCTACCCGCGCGCGCACGGCCTGCACATCGATGCCAATGACATCCTTTATTTGACCGACGACGCCGGCCACGTGGTGCGCAAATGCACGACGGAGGGCAAGGTGCTGCTGGAACTGGGCGTTCCCGGCAAGCCGGCGCCTTACATGAGCGGCGAGCCCTTTCACCGCTGCACCCACACCGCGCTCTCGCCCAAGGGCGAGATCTACGTCAGCGACGGCTACGGCAACGCCAAAGTGCACAAGTATTCGCCCGACGGCAAGCGCCTGCTCTCCTGGGGCGAACCGGGCACCGACGAGGGCCAGTTCAACGTCGTGCACAACATCGTCACCGACGCCGAGGGCTGGGTCTACGTCGCCGACCGCGAGAACCATCGCGTGCAGGTGTTCGACGGCAACGGCAAGTACGAGACGCAGTGGGTCAACATGCACCGGCCCTGCGGGCTGTACTGCTGCCGCGCATCTGCCGGCACGCCGCTGCGCTTCATCATCGGCGAGCTCGGACCGGGCATGAACGTGAACCGCGCGCACCC
>CAZTSJ010000263.1:0-62716 GCA_964616875.1 uncultured Bordetella sp.
CAGTCTTGCCACGGACGGGCTTTTTCTTCGCGGTGGGGCGCTTCACCTTTGCCGGACGCTTCTTCTTCACCGGCTTGATGTCCAATTTCATCTTCACTTCGTTGTCGCCCCAGAGTTCTTCCAGGTTGTAGTGGCTGCGCACCGCGGGGTGCATCAGGTGGACGACGATATCGCCCAGGTCCACCAGCACCCATTCACCGTTGCGCCGGCCCTCGACCCCGATCACTTTCGCTCCCAGCGCCTTGAGCTTTTCCTGCACGTGCGCGGCGAGCGCATTGACCTGCCGGCTCGAGTCGCCGCTCGCGATCACCACGCGCTCGAAATAGGCGGTTTGCCTGGCGACGTTGAATACCTGGATGTCGCGCCCCTTGACGTCTTCCAGCGCCTCGACCACGGCGCGCTGCTTCTTGCGGATATCCATCAACGGTAGAGGCCCTTTTTGCGGATGTAATCGAGCACCGGCGACGGCAGCATCGCGGAGACGTCCTCGCCGTGCGCGATGCGCTCGCGGATGCTGCTTGCGGAGATGGGCAGGGGAGTCATGGAAATTTTCCTCGCCTTTGCATCAAGCTTCGATCCGAGTCTGGCGACAACTGCGATCTCGCAGAGCTTCTCGAGATCCTTCCAGCGATACCAGGTGTCGCGTTTCGCATACTGATCTGCGCCCAGAAGCAGGATGTAGGTCTTGTCATGATTGCTCTTGTGAAGGGAAGAAAGCGAATCAAAAGTAAAACCACTCGCACCGGGCTGGAGTTCGCGCTCGTCGACCGCGTAGCGCGGCTCGCCGGCGGTCGCCAGTTTGAGCATGGCGAGGCGGTGCGCGGTGGCGGCGACCGGCGCCGGGCGGTAGGGAGGTGCGCCGGTGGGCAGCCAGAGCACTTGCCTGAGCCCCAACTCGCGCAGCGCGGCGGCGGCGATCGCCAGGTGGGCGTTGTGGACAGGGTCGAACGTGCCGCCGAGGATGCCGATCGCCTTTGACACTACGTGCGGATCTCTCCGTGCCCGAGGACAATGTACTTCTGCGTCGTCAGCCCGTCGAGCCCGACCGGGCCGCGCGCGTGCAGCTTGTCGGTGGAGATGCCGATCTCGGCGCCCAGGCCGTACTCGTAGCCGTCGGCGAAGCGGGTCGAAGCGTTCACGAGCACCGAACTCGAATCCACTTCGCGCAGGAAACGTTCCGCGCGCGCCTGGTCGGCGGTGACGATGGCGTCAGTGTGCTGCGAGCCGTATTTGGCGATGTGCGCGATCGCCTCATCGAGGCCCTTCACCACCCGGATCGAGACGATCGGTGCGAGCCACTCCGTGTAGTAATCCTTCTCCGTTGCCGGTTTTGCAACCTTGATGAGTTTTCGTGTTGCATCGTCACCGCGCATTTCGACATTTTTGTTTTTAAATATGGAGCCAATCAAAGGCAAAATCCTTGCTGCAATGCCTTCAGCCACCAGCAGCGTCTCCATCGTGTTGCAGGTGCCATAGCGCTGCGTCTTGGCATTGTCGGCGATGCGTACCGCCATCTCCGCATCGGCCCGATCGTCGATGTACACATGGCAAACGCCGTCCAGGTGCTTGATCATCGGCACCTTCGCTTCGCGCATCAGGCGCTCGATCAGGTCCTTGCCGCCGCGCGGCACGATGATGTCGACGTATTGATGCATCGTGATGAGTTCGCCCACCGCGGCGCGGTCGGCGGTGGCGACCGCCTGCACCGCGTCTTCGGGCAGTCCCGCGGCCTTGAGGCCCGCACGCACGCAGGCAGTGATCGCCTGGTTGGAGCGCAGCGCCTCCGAGCCGCCGCGCAGGATGCAGGCGTTGCCGGCTTTCAGGCACAGGCCGGCCGCGTCGGCGGTGACGTTCGGGCGCGACTCGTAGATGATGCCGATGACGCCGAGCGGCACGCGCATGCGCCCGACTTCGATGCCCGTTGGCCGCTTCGCCAGCCCGGTAATCGCGCCGACCGGGTCTTCCAGCGCCGCGATGTGTTCAAGGCCTTCCGCCATCTGCTCGATGCGCGCGGAGTTGAGCGCGAGGCGATCGACGAAGGCGCCGTCGTGGCCGTCCTTCTTTGCCTGCGCGAGGTCGGCGCGGTTCGCTTCCAGCAGCTCGGCCGCACGGGAGCGGATTTGAGCCGCCATCGCGCGCAGGGCGCGGTTTTTCGCGTCGGTGCCGGCGCGCGCAATTTCGCGCGCCGCCGCGCGTGCCGCTTTGCCAAGGCCGTGCATGTACGCCGCGACGTCGATCGAGTCGCTACGAATACGCGCCTGAGACTTTGCTTTCATTGAGTAATTCTAACCCCAGCCTGACGAACTCATCCCACGGCTCGCCAGCGCCGACGCCCTTGCTGGCGCGGTCGATGCCGGCGGCATGCACGATCGCAGCGAGCACCGCGGCCGGCGCCAATCTGCGTTGCGCCGCCCGGATCGCCGGCTGGCGCCGCTTCCAGACCCTGGCGGCGTCGATCGCCTCGTCAGGCGAACGGCCTCGTGCCACCAGGCCCTGTACCTGCGCGAGCGTCTGCAGATCACCGCCCAGGATTGCCAGAAGGTAGACCGGCGATTCGCCTTCGCCGCGCAAGCCGTCGATGGCGCGCACGTAACGCTTCATGTCTCCGCTAAGCAAGGCGTCGCTGGCGACGAAAGGATCGAAGCGCGCCACCGTGGACACGGCGTTGCGCACCGTTTCGATGTCGAGTTCGCCGCGCGGCGCGAGCAGGGCGAGTTTCTGGATCTCCTGGTGCGCGGCGAGCAGGTTGCCTTCGACCCGGTCGACGAGGTATTCCATCGCCTCGGCATCGGCACTCTGGCCGTTGCGCGCGAGCCGCGAGCGCAGCCACTCCGGCAGGCGCGCGAGTTCGACGTTGCGCACTTCGGCGACCACGCCGGCGCTCGAGAGCGCCGTGAACCACGGCGCTTTCCAGTACGGTCCCTCCGGGCGCGGCATCGTGACCACGAGCAGGTTGTCCGGATTGGGCTTGGCGCAATAGCGCGAGAGCGCGGCGCCGCCCTCGACGCCGGGCTTGCCGCTCGGAATGCGCAGCTCGACGATTTTCCTGCCGCCGAAAAGCGAAAGATTGGCGCCGGCATGGAGCAGCTCGCCCCAGTCGAAACCCCTGCCGGCGACGAACACCTCGCGCTCGTCGTAGCCCTGCTTGCGCGCCGCCGCGCGAATGGCGTCGGCGGCTTCGAGCACGAGCAGGGGCTCGTCGCCGTGAATCAGATAGGCCGGGGCGAGAGTTGGCGGGGAACGCGCCAGCGCGTTGTTGAGCTGCGCTTCGAGCTGCTCGGCGCGCAGCTGCATCTACTGGGGCGGCTTGGGACGCTGCGCGGCGGCGAGCCGCCGCATGATGAGCTGCACCATGTCGAACTGCATGTCGCGGAAGAGCAGCGCTTCCTCCGTTTCCTTCGCCAGCACGTCGGTGTCGTTGAAGCTCACGTCGCGCGTGAGCTGCACCGTGCTCAGGGGCAGAAACTCGCCGCCCTTGCCGTCGTGCACGCGAAAAGCGACGCGATAGCGCAGCTGGAATTCACGCACCCGGCCCGTCGCGGCGAGCGAGAGGATCTGCTTTTCGCGTATCTCCTGCAGGAAATCGAGCACCGCCTCGGCTTTCTTCGCATCGTCGATCACCGTGGTGCGGGTGCCCGACTGGATGTTGCGCTTGAGGTCCAGCCCGATGCCGCCGGAGGTGCCCGGAATATGGATCGTCTCGAAAGGCAGCGGGGCGGCGCCGCGCAGCTGGAAGCCGCATGCGGAAAGCAGGACGGTGATCGCGAGCGCGAGGGCGAAGGTACGCATCAGACAACAATATTGATCAGGCGGCCGGGCACGATGATGGTCTTGCGTATGGCCTTGCCTTCAATGTACTTCTTTACGGCCTCGGCCGCCATCGCTTCGACGGTTTTCTGGTCCGCGGACTTCGGCAGCTTCGCGCTGCCGCGCGTCTTGCCGTTCACCTGGATCACGTAGTCGATTTCGTCCCGCTCCAGAGCTTTCGCGTCGGGGTCGGGCCAGGGCGCGTGCATCACGTCTTCGCCGAAGCGCAGCTCGCGCCACAGCGCGTGGCAGACGTGCGGCGTGATCGGCGAGAGTAGCCGCAGCAGGATCGAGAGCCCTTCCTGCGTGACGTCGTTCTTCACGCCTGGAAGCCTTTCCAGCGCGTTCAATATCTTCATCGCCGCCGAGGCCACGGTATTGAACTGGTGCTTGCCGAGGTCGTAGTTGGCCTGCTTCAGCACCGCGTGGATCTCGTGGCGGATTTCCCTGTCCTTATCGCTCTGACCTGAATTTCCTCCCGAAAAATTCAAACCATAATTCCACAGCCGCTTGAGGAAGCGGTATGAGCCTTCGACGCCCTCGTCGGACCACTCGAGCGTGCTCGTGGGGGGCGAGGCGAAGATGATGAAGAAGCGCGCGGTGTCGGCGCCGTATTTCTCGATCAGCTGCTGCGGATCGACGCCGTTGTTGCGCGACTTCGACATGGTGCCGATGCCGTCGAAGACGACGTCGGTGCCGTCCTGCATTTTCGCGGAGAGTATTTTTCCCTTCGCATCGCGCGCGAGCACCACCGCCGAGGGGTGTACCCACTCGCGGCGGCCTTCCGGGGTATCTCGGTAGTAGGTCTCCGCGAGCACCATGCCCTGCGTGAGCAGCCGGGTGAAGGGTTCCGACACGCCCTTGAGCAAGCCCTCGTCGCGCATCACGCGCGTGACGAAGCGCGCATACAGCAGGTGCAGGATGGCGTGCTCGATGCCGCCGATGTACTGGTCCACGGCCATCCAGTACCCCGCGCGCGCATCCACCATCGCGTTCGCCTGGTCGGGACAGGCGAAGCGCGCGAAGTACCAGGACGAATCGACGAAAGTGTCCATGGTGTCGGTTTCGCGCCGCGCCGGCTTGCCGCAGGACGGGCAGTTCGTTTCGTAAAACGCCGGCAGCTTGGCGAGCGGATTGCCCGTGCCGTCGGGCACCAGGTGCTCGGGGAGGACCACCGGCAACTGCGCATCGGGCACTGCCACATCGCCGCAGGCGGTGCAATGCACGATCGGGATCGGGCAGCCCCAGTAGCGCTGGCGTGAAATGCCCCAGTCGCGCAGGCGCCACTGCACCTGTTTCTCGCCGAGCTTTTTCGCCTTCAGGTCGGCGGCGATGGCATCCACCGAGGCCTGGAAATCCAGGCCGTCGTACTTGCCGGAGTTGATGCACTTGCCGTGGTCCGTGTAGTGCTCGGCCCACTGGTCGGTGGCGAAATCCCTGACGTCGATGACCTGCGGTATCGGCAGGCCGTATTTATTGGCAAAGTGAAAATCTCTTTCGTCGTGCGCCGGCACGCCCATCACCGCGCCTTCGCCGTAGGTCATGAGCACGTAGTTGCCGACCCAGACCGGAAGTTTCTTGCCGCTGATCGGGTGCGTGCAGAACATGCCGGTGGGCATGCCCTTTTTTTCGATCTGCGCCAGTTCCGCCTCGAGCACGGTGCCGCGCTTGCATTCCTCGACGAACGCAGCGAGTTCCTTGTTGCTTTTCGCCGCATGCGTGGCGATCGGGTGCTCCGCCGCTACCGCGCAGAACGACGTGCCCATCAGCGTGTCGGCGCGAGTGGTGAATACCCACAAAACACGCTTTTGTTTTTCTATTTCATATTCAAAACCAATCCGTACCCCTTCCGAGCGGCCGAGCCAGTTCTTCTGCATCAGCTTGACCTGCTCGGGCCAACCGGATAGATCCTGTAGCGCGCCCAATAGTTCATCGGCGTATTGCGTGATGCGCAGGAAGTACATCGGGATCTCGCGCTTCTCCACCGGCGCGCCGGTGCGCCAGCCGCGGCCCTCGATCACCTGCTCATTCGCCAACACCGTCTGGTCGACCGGGTCCCAGTTGACGACGCCGGTCTTCTTGTAAGCGATGCCCTTCCTGAACAGGCGCGTGAAAAGCCACTGGTTCCATTTGTAGAAGCTCGCGTCGCAGGTGGCGAGCTCGCGCTCCCAGTCAAGCGCGAACCCCAGGTTTTTCAGCTGCTGCTTCATGTAAGCGATGTTGTCGCGCGTCCATTTCGCTGGCGGCACCTTGTTCGCCATCGCCGCGTTCTCGGCGGGCAGGCCGAAAGCGTCCCAGCCCATCGGTTGCAGCACGTTCATGCCGCGCATGCGGTGGTGCCGCGTGATAACGTCGCCGATGGTGTAGTTCCTGACGTGCCCCATGTGCAGCTTCCCGGAAGGGTAGGGAAACATCGACAGGCAGTAGAATTTGGGGCGCGACGGGTCCTCCGTGACGCGGAACGAGCGCCGCGACTCCCAGAACGACTGGGCGTCGCTTTCGATGCTGCGGGGATCGTAACGGTCGAGCATGGAAGCGGCGGATTATAAAGGAGGGTTTCACATGAAGAGTTTCCTGTGGCCGGCAATTTTTCTCTCCTGCACGGGCGCGGCCCATGCGCAGGGCTGGCCGGTGAAGCCCGTGCGCATGGTGGTCGCCTTCGCGCCCGGCGGCTCGACAGATATCGCGGTGCGCCTCCTCGCCGAACGCATCGCGCCGGCGCTGGGACAGCCGGTGCTGGTCGAGAACCGCGCCGGGGCAAGCGGCAACGTCGCCGCGGAATACGTCGTCAAGCAACCCGCCGATGGACATCTGGTGCTGGCGACGGCCGACGCGCTCGCTTCCACGCCGCACCTGTACAAGCTTGCTTTCGATCCGGCGAAGGAGTTCGTGCCGGTGATCCAGCTCACGCGCCAGCCGGTGGTACTCGCCGCGCATCCTTCGCTGGGCGTCAGCAGCGTCGCGGAACTCGTCGCACTGGCGAAGGCGAAGCCCGGTCTGGGCTACGCCACCTCGGGATCGGGTTCCCTGCAGCACATGGCTGGCGAGTGGTTCGCGAAGCTGGCCGGCATCCAGCTCACCCATGTCCCGTACAAAGGCGGCGGACAGGCAGTGACCGATCTGGTCGGCGGCCAGGTGCCGCTGGGTTCGCTCGGCAACACGCCCCTGCTGCCGCACTACCGCGCGGGAAAGCTGAAAATTCTCGCGCAGACCACGGGCACACGTTCCGCGTCCTTGCCCGATGTGCCGACGTATGAAGAGGCCGGCCAGCGCGGGTTGGTGCTCGAGCAGTGGCTGGGCCTTTTCCTCGCCGCGGGCTCCCCGAGCGCCGCGGTCGCGCGCCTCAACGCCGAGGTCGGCAAGGCGCTCGCAGAGCCGGCGGTGCTGGAGCGATTCACGCAGGTCGGGCTCGAAGCCGTCGGCGGCACGCCGCAGGAGTTCGCCAGGCTCTACCGCGAGGACTATGAGAAGTACGCGCGGCTTACCCGGGAACTGAACATCAAGCTGGATTGAAGCCGGCAGCGCGGCGGCGCAATCCACGCGTGAGATAATGCGCGCGCTTTGTCGTTGCATCTCGAACTCCTCAACCCCGAACAGCTGGCCGCGGTCACCCTGCACGACGGTGAAACTGCAGGGCACGCACTCGTGCTCGCGGGCGCCGGCAGCGGCAAGACGCGCGTCCTCACCACGCGCATCGCCTGGCTCATCACCTCAGGGCATGTGACGCCCGGCGGCGTGCTGGCGGTGACGTTCACCAACAAGGCGGCGCGCGAGATGGTGACGCGCCTTACCGCGATGCTGCCGGTGAGCCCGCGCGGACTCTGGATCGGCACCTTTCACGGCCTCGCCAACCGCCTGCTGCGCTCGCACCACCAGGAAGCCGGGCTGCCGCGCGAGTTCCAGATCCTCGACACGCAGGACCAGCTCTCGGCGGTGAAGCGCCTGGCGAAAAGCCTCAACATCGACGAGGACCGCTTCCCGCCGCGCGACCTGCAGCGCTTCATCAACGGCCAAAAGGAAGAGGGGCTGCGCGCCGGCGACGTGCCGGTGGGCGATGACATCACGCGCCGGCAGGTGGCGTTCTTCGCCGCCTATGACGAGCAGTGCCAGCGCGAGGGCGTCGCGGATTTCGCCGAGCTGCTCCTGCGTAGCTTCGAATTGCTGCATAGAAATGAAATATTGCGGCAGCACTACCAGGCGCGCTTTCGCTACATCCTGGTGGACGAGTTCCAGGACACGAACCGGCTGCAGTACCGCTGGCTGAAGCAGTTCGCGGGGCCCGAATCCGTGCTCTTCGCGGTAGGCGACGACGACCAGTCGATCTACGGCTTCCGCGGCGCCAATGTCGGCAACCTGGCGGAGTTCGAAAAGGAATACTCGAAAGGCAAGGTGGTGCGCCTGGAGCAGAACTACCGCTCGCAGGGCAACATCCTCGATGCGGCGAACGCGCTGATTGCCAACAACCGCCAGCGCCTGGGCAAGAACCTGTGGACCGCCGCCGGGCCAGGCGATCCGCTGCGCGTCTTCGAGGGCGAAAGCGACGCCGACGAGGCGCGCTTCATCGCCGAGGAGGCGAGCGCGCTCAAGCGTGAAGGCATGCGCCTGGTGGACGTCGCGGTGCTGTACCGCTCGAACGCGCAGTCGCGCGTGCTGGAGCACGCGCTTTTCGGCGCCGCGATCGCCTACCGCGTCTACGGCGGGCTGCGCTTCTTCGAGCGCGCCGAGGTCAAGCACGCGCTCGGCTACCTGCGGCTGATCGCCAACACCGCGGACGACACCTCGTTCCTGCGCGTCGCCAATTTCCCGCCGCGCGGCATCGGCGCGCGCAGCATGGAACAGTTGCAGGACACGGCGAAGAAGAATGGAACTTCACTTTTTGATGCCGTTGACCTTAAAGGAAAAGCAGGAAATTTCAAAAAGCTCATAGAAGAGCTAAAAACAGAAACCAAGGATCTGCCGCTGCCTGAAATGGTGGAGCACGTGATCCACCGCAGCGGCCTGATCGAGCACTACAAGAACGAGCGCGAAGGCGCCGAGCGGGTCGAGAACCTGGAAGAACTGGTCAACGCCGCGGCCGCTTTCACGCAGGCGGAAAATAATCCGGAGGCGGTGGAGGAAATCAGTCCGCTCGTCGCCTTCCTCACCCATGCCGCGCTTGAAGCAGGCGAGCACCAGGCTGCCGAGGGCCAGGACGCGCTGCAGCTGATGACGGTGCATTCGGCCAAGGGCCTGGAGTTCGACGCCGTGTTCATGAGCGGGCTGGAGGAGGGCCTCTTTCCGCACGAGCAGAGCGCGATGGAAAAGGATGGCCTCGAAGAAGAGCGGCGCCTCGCCTACGTCGCCATCACGCGCGCGCGCAAGCGCCTGTACCTGACGTTCGCGCAAACGCGGATGCTGCATGGCCAGACACGCTACAGCCTCGCTTCGCGATTCCTGGAGGAGATTCCCGAAGGCCTGAAGAAGTGGCTGACGCCCAGGATCGCGAGACGCAGGGAGTTTGCATTTGCAGCATCACCCCAGAAAAAGGAAAAATTTTTCCAGGACAGAACCGCCGACGCCATTGGTTTCCGCATCGGCCAGAACGTGACGCATCCGAAATTCGGCGGCGGCGTGATCGTCGATGCCGAGGGCGACGGCGGCGATGCGCGCGTGCAGGTGAACTTCGGCCGCCAGGGCGTGAAATGGCTCGCCGTCGCCGTGGCCAAGCTCCAGGCTGCGTAAAAATGCTAGGCTGAGCCACGTACTCGGAAAATGCGACGCAACGATTACCTCGAAAGAATTCTGAAGGCGCGCGTCTACGATGTGGCCTCGCAGACGCCGCTCGAACTCGCGCCGGGTTTGTCGCGGCGGCTCGGCAACCGGCTCCTGCTCAAGCGCGAGGACCTGCAGCCGGTGTTTTCCTTCAAGCTGCGCGGCGCCTACAACAAGATGGTCAACCTCTCGCCGGCGAAGCTGGCCAAGGGCGTGATCGCCTCGAGCGCGGGCAACCACGCCCAGGGCGTGGCGCTGGCGGCGCAGAAGCTTGGCTGCCGCGCGGTGATCGTGATGCCGGTGACCGCGCCGAAGATCAAGGTGGATGCAGTCGCGGCGCGCGGCGCGCAGGTGATCCTGCGCGGCGACAGCTACTCGGATGCCTACCGCTATGCGATGCAGTTGAAGCGCAGGCGCGGCCTGACTTTCGTCCACCCGCACGACGACCCGGACGTGATCGCGGGGCAGGGCACCATCGGCATGGAGATCCTGCGCCAGAGTGCGCGGCCGATCCATGCCGTCTTCGTCGCGGTCGGCGGCGGGGGCCTGATCGGAGGCATCGCCGCTTACATCAAGCGCCTGCGGCCTTCGGTGCGCGTGATCGGCGTCGAGCCGGTGGATTCGGATGCCATGACGCGCTCGCTCAAGGCAGGCCGGCGCGTGGTGCTCGATCACGTCGGCCTTTTCGCCGATGCGGTGGCGGTGAAGCAGGTGGGCAAGGAGTGCTTCCGGCTGGCGAAGCAATTCGTCGACGAGATGGTGCTAGTGGACACGGATGAAATGTGCGCCGCGATCAAGGACGTGTTCGAGGACACGCGCGTGGTGCTCGAGCCCTCGGGCGCGCTCGCGATCGCTGGCGCCAAGGCCTGGGTGGCGCGCCACGAGGAACGCGGCCGGAAAATCCGCGGCAAGACCCTGGTCGCGGTGGCCTGCGGCGCGAATGCGAACTTCGACCGGCTGCGCTTCGTTGCCGAGCGTGCCGAGGTCGGCGAGCACCGCGAGGCGGTGCTCGCGACGACGCTGCCCGAGCGGCGCGGCAGCTTCCGGCGCTTCTGCCGCGCGCTGGGCGGCCGCAACATCACCGAGTTCAACTACCGCATGTCGGACCCGCGCGAGGCGCACATTTTCGTCGGCGTCACGGTGCACGACCGCGACGAGACCGCGCGCATCGTAAAAAGCCTCAAGCGCGGCGGCTTCGGCACCCTGGACCTGTCGGACGACGAAGTCGCCAAGGGCCACATGCGCCACATGGTCGGCGGCCACCTGCCGCGCCCCGGATCGGGTAGCGCGAAGGAACTCCTCTACCGCTTCGAATTCCCGGAACGGCGCGGCGCGCTCATGAAGTTCCTCACCGCGCTCAATCCGGGCTGGAACATCAGCCTGTTCAACTACCGCAACCTGGGCGCCGACTACGGCTCGATCCTGGTCGGGCTGCAGGTGCCGAAAAAGGAGATGGGCGAATTCCGCCGCTTCCTTGGCAAGCTCGGCTACTACTACGCCGACGAAACCCGCAATCCGGCGTATCGCCTCTTCCTCGCCTGAGCATGGCGCGCGGCCCGATCGATCTCCCCAAACGGCTCGCTGCCTACGTCATCGCCACCGGCGTGCGCGAGACAGCGGTGCAAAGGCGCCTGCGCGCGGTGACGCGCAGGATTCCCATGGGCACGATGCAGATCGGGCCGGAACAGGCGGCGCTCATGCAGATTCTGGTGCGCGCGATCGGCGCGCGGCGCTGCATCGAGATCGGCACCTTCACGGGCTATTCGGCGCTCGCGGTGGCGCTCGCTTTGCCGCCCGGCGGCAGGATCGTTTGCTGCGATGTAAGCGAGGAATGGACTGCAATCGCGAGAAAGTATTGGGCCTTGGCTTCTGTTTCTAAAAAAATTCAACTCAAACTGGCGCCGGCACTCGAAACCCTGAAGAAATTGAAAGGCCCCTTCGACTTCGTCTTCATCGACGCGGACAAGACCAACTACCAGCACTACTTCGAGCGCTGCCTGAAGCTGGTGCGCCGCGGCGGCCTCATCGCCATCGACAACACGCTCTGGCACGGACGGGTGATCGATCGACGGGAACGGAGCGCCGACACGCTCGCGATCCGCGCCTTCAACACGAAGCTGCATCGCGACCGCCGCGTCGACGTCGCGCTGGTGCCGATCGGCGACGGGGTGACGTTGGCGTTGAAGCGCTAGCGCGGCGGCAGATCCGGGATCAGGCGTTTGCCGAGGCTCACCGTGTCGTCGACGGTATAGCCAATCCTGCGGTAGAACTCCAGCACCGCCGTGTTGCCGGTGCGCACCTGGAGGTTCAGCTTGGGGCAGCCTATCGCTGTCAGCCGCTCTTCGACCTGCTGCATGAGGAGGCGGCCGTAGCCCTTCGCGCGGTGCTCGGGCGCGACTGCCAGGTAATTCACCCAGCCCCTGTGGCCGTCGTAGCCGGCCATGACCGTGGCGACGATCCTGCCCCCAAGTTCGCCGACGAGGAAGAGTTCGGGCTGGGTCGTGAGCTTGCGCTGGATGTCCTTGTGCGGATCGTTCCAGGGGCGCGTGAGTTCGCAGCGCCGCCACAACTCGACGACCGCGCTTTCGTCTGCGTCAACGTAGGGACGGAGTTTCATCGAATACTGGTTCGCCGAGAAACACGAGCTTGTCGCCGTCGCGACGCGCATCTCTCCGATACACGCCGCGTTCGGTCACCACCCAGTCCACGGCAATGTCCCAGCTTTGCGGGTGAATGGTCTCGATCTTCGCCATTTCGTAAGCCACTCCGATGACGGCCGGTTTCTTGGAAAGAGAAACTAAAGTTCTGTCAAAAAAGCCACCCCCATAACCCAGGCGGTAACCCGCTGCATCCCAGCCGTTCATCGGCAGGAGCACCGCATCGGGCACGATTTCTTTCGAATTCACCGGGTAGGGAATATCCAGCGGCCCCAGGGCCGTCTTGACGCCGGGGTGCCATTCGCGGAAAACGAGCGGCTGCTTCGGCGCGACGACGACCGGCAGCGCGGTCAACGCGCCAAGCTCGCGCAGCGTTCTTACCAGGTGCCGTGCATCGTATTCCCCCTTGATGGGCCAGCAAAAGGCGAGCTTCGCCGCGGCAAGCCCGGGGAACGAGCGCGAGAGATGGGCGTCGATGCTGAGCCGGTAGCGCTCGAGCGTGGCTTGATCGAGCGCGCCACGCGCCGCGATCAGCCGTGTGCGCTCGGCCCTGCGCCAGAGTTTCAGTGTGTCCGCATTCAAGCAGCTTGCTCCCTGCAGTGCTAAGCTTAGTCCATGATTTTTAGGCGTTTCCTCACTATATCAGGCCTGCTTGTTGCCTTGGCGCCCTGGGCTGGCGCGGGGAACGCCGCGCCCAAAGTTGCGCCGGCGGACGAAGCGCTGCTGAAGGCCTACGACGCGTTTCGCGCCGGCGATGCGCTCAAGCTCTCGAAGGCGTCGCTGCCGCTCAGCCGCCATGTGCTCGCGCCGTACCTGGATTACTGGCGCCTGAAATTGCGCCTCGAAGACAAACCCGATGCGGAGGTGCGCACGTTCCTGCTGCGCGAAGCGGGCAGTTACGTCGCCGATCGCCTGCGCGCGGACTGGCTGAAGGAGCTCGGCAAGCGCGCCGACTGGCAGAGCTTCGACCAGGAGCTGCCGCTGCTTGCACAGGACGAACTGGAACTGCGCTGCTATGCCTGGCTCTCGCGCCTCGCGCGCGGCGACGAAGGCGCCTTCGACGAGGCAAAGCCGATCTGGCTCGAGCCGCGCGAACTGCCCGAAGGTTGCAACACGCTGGTCGACCGCATGCTCGATGCGCGGCGCCTCAGCGTGGACGACGTCTGGCGCCGGGTGCGGGTGCTGTTCGAGAACAGCCAGGTGAGCGCGGCGCGGCGCACGCTTGCCTTCCTGCCCGAGGGCGAAAAGCACGACGAGCGCCAGCTCAACCAGGCTGTCACCGCGCCGAAGAACTTTCTCGCCGCTGCGCCACGCAGCCTGCAGCGGCGCGCGACGCGCGAGATGGCGGTGCTGGCCGTGCTGCGGCTCGGACGCAACGATCCCGAGGCGGCGGCGGAGCTGCTGCGCGGCAAGCTCGGCGAGCGCCTTGGGGCGCAGGACGTGAAGTACCTCTGGGGCCGGCTCGCCTACGAAGGCGCGCGCCGGCACGCGCCGGAGGCGCACCGGTGGTATGGCCTGGCTGACGAAGCGGAACTCAACGACGAGCAGCTGGCGTGGAAGGCGCGCACCGCGCTGCGCGCCGCGGACTGGCAGGTGGTGCGCGACGCGGTGGACCGCATGTCGGTGAGCGCGCGCCAGGATCCGGCCTGGACCTACTGGTACGGTCGCGCGCTCGGCACGCAGGGGCGCGACGACGGCGCGCGCGCCTACTTCCTGCGCATTTCCGGACAGCCGAACTTCTACGGCCTGCTCGCCGCCGAGGAACTCGGCGCCATGGCCGGCATTCCGGAACCTTTCCATGTCGCGAGCGAGGCGGACGTCGCCGCCGCCGGCGCGATTGCCGGGCTCGCGCGCGCGCTCGAGTTGTACCGCCTCGAGCTGCGCACCGAGGCGACGCGAGAATGGATCTTCACGATACGCGGCATGGACGACACGCAGCTGCTTGGCGCGGCGGAGCTTGCGCGCCGCGCCGGAATCTTCGATCGCGCGATCAACACCGCCGAGCGGACCCTAAGCGCGCACAACTACAAGCTGCGCTTCCTCGCGCCCTTCAAGGACGTGTTCGAAGAGCACTCGCGCATTTCGGGCCTCGAGGAAGCCTGGGTGCTCGGGCTGGTGCGCCAGGAGAGCCGTTTCATCGTCAACGCCAAATCCTCGGTCGGTGCGAGCGGCCTCATGCAGCTGATGCCCGCGACCGCGCGCTGGGTCGCGAAACGCAACGGCGTGAAGAACTACTCGCCGGCGCGCGTTACCGAGGTGCCGGTCAATGTGGCACTGGGCACGGGCTACCTCAAACACGTGCTTGATGACCTGGGCCACCCGGTGCTCGCTTCGGCCGCCTACAACGCCGGCCCGGGACGCGCGCGGCGCTGGCGCGCCGAGCAGCCGCTGGAAGGCGCGATTTACGCCGAGACCATCCCGTTCAACGAAACGCGCGACTACGTGAAGAAGGTGATGGCGAACACCATGTACTACGCGCAGTTGTTCGGCGGTAAGCTTGTGCCGCTCAAGGACCGGCTGGGGCGCATCCCGGCAAAGACGTCCAGCGAGCGTTTCAACGAGGAATTGCCTTGAAGCACGAAAACTTTCTCGTCATCGGCGGTGCCGGCTTCGTCGGCCGGCACCTGGTCGCCGCGCTCGCTGCGCGTGGCGCGCGCGTCACGGTCCCGACCCGGCGTCGCGAGCGCGCCAAGCACCTCATCCTGCTCCCCACGGTGGACGTGGTGGAAGTCGAACGGCTCGATGCGCGCGTGCTCGCGCAACTCGCCGCCGGCCGCGACGCGGTGGTGAATCTCGCGGGAATATTGCACAGCCCGGATTTCAAGCTTGCGCATGTCGAGTTGGCGCAGTCGGTCGTCAACGCCTGCCGCCAGGCCGGCGCCAGACGTTTGCTGCATATGAGCGCGCTCGGGGCTGATCCCGCCGCGCCGTCCGAATACCTGCGCTCCAAGGGCATCGGCGAGCGCGCGGCGCTTGCGGCCGACGACCTGGCGGTGACCGTATTCCGCCCGTCGGTGATATTCGGTCCCGAGGATCGTTTCTTGAACTTGCTCGCGCGGCTCGCGGCCCTGCTGCCTGCGCTTGTGCTGGGTTCGCCCGACGCGCGTTTCCAGCCGGTCTACGTCGGGGACGTGGTGCGCGCGTTCCTCGCCGCGCTGGACAGCGACGACACGGCCGGCAAGCGCTACGATTTATGTGGGCCGAAGGAATACACGTTGCGGCAGCTGATCGAGCTGGTCTGCTCGATTACCGGCCGCCGGCGACTGGTGATCGGCCTGCCCGATGGCCTGTCCTACCTGCAGGCCTGGGCGATGGAACTGCTGCCCGTGAAACTGCTGACGCGCGACAACTACCACTCAATGCAAGTGCCGAGCGTGTGTGACTGTGCGCTTCCTTTCGGCATCCAGCCCGTGCTGCTCGAAGCCGCGGCGCCGTCCTGGCTTGCGCCCGCGGGCCCACGCGAACGCTATCCACAATTGCGCTGGAAGGCGAAGCGCTAGGCGGCGGGTTTGTACGGATGATGCTTGAGCCAGTGGCGCGCGATGTCGATGCGTGTGGCGGTCCAGACCTGCGGTTTATTCGAGACGTACTTCAGGAATTTCTCCAACGATGCGATGCGGCCCGGCCGGCCGGCCAGGCGGCAGTGCAGCCCGACGGACATCATGCGCGGCGTGCGCGCGCCTTCGGCGTACAGCGTGTCGAATGAATCTTTCAGATACTGGAAAAACTGTTCGCCGGAATTGAATCCCTGCGGCGTGGCGAAGCGCATGTCGTTGGCGTCCAGCGTGTAGGGCACGACCAGCTGCGGCCTGCCATGGCGCCGGTCGTACCAGGGCAGGTCGTCCGAGTAGTCGTCGGCGTCGTAGACAAAGCCCCCGTCCTCCACCACGAGCTGCCGCGTATTGGGGCTGGCGCGCCCGGCGTACCAGCCCAGCGGCCGCTCGCCGGTGAGCCGCCGGTGGATCTCGATCGCGCGCCGCATGTGCTCGCGTTCCTCGTCGATCGGCACGTGCTGGTAATTGATCCAGCGCCAGCCGTGGCTCGCGATTTCGTGGCCGGCCTTGAGGAAGGCCTCGACCGCGACCGGGTTGCGCTCCATGGCCATCGCTACGCCGTAAACCGTGAGCGGCAGGTCGTAGCGCCTGAACAGGTTCAGGACGCGCCAGACGCCGACCCGCGCGCCGTACTCGTAGAGCGATTCCATCGACATGTGGCGCGCGCCCTCGACCGGCTGCGCGCCGACGATCTCGGAGAGGAAGGCTTCGGATGCCCGGTCGCCGTGCAGCACCGAATTTTCGCCGCCTTCCTCGTAGTTGAGCACGAACTGCAGCGCAATGCGCGCCTTGCGTGGCCACCCTGCCTGCGGCGGTTTCGCGCCGTAGCCGACCAAGTCCCTGGGATAGGTCTTGATCATTTTTTTTCTGAAAGAAAATCCAGAAGGGTAAGAGCAACCACCTCGGTCGCCTTGTAGAGATCGTCCAGTTTCAGGTTCTCGTCGGCCATGTGGCCGTTCGCCTCTTCGAGCGTCCTCGGTCCGGCGCCGTAGAGCACCGTGGGGATGCCGGCAGCGCTGTAGTGTCGCGCATCGGTGTAGAGCGGCACGCCACTGGCATCGATTCTCTCGCCGAGAATCCTCCCGGCATGCCTGCGAATCGCGCCAACCAGTTTTTCCTGCCCGGAGAGCGGCGTGAAGGGCTTTGCCAGCAATATTCGCTTCACCTGGAGGCGGATGCCCGGCCACTTCGCAGCGAGTTCGTGGAGCTGCGCGATCAGCGCGCGCTCCGCCTCCGCCGGGTCCTCTTCGGGCACGATGCGCCGGTCAAGGCGAAAGCTCACGCGGTCGGGAACGACGTTGGTGTTGATGCCGCCCGACACCAGGCCGATCACCAACGTCGGGTGCGCGATGCCGGGCGTGGCGGAGCGCTTCGCGGTGAAGGATTTCCTGAACGCATAGAGCCCGGCCATGATCGCGGTAGCGGCCTCCAGCGCGTCGACGCCGGTTTCCGGGCGAGCGGCATGTCCCGAGCGCCCGAGGACTTCCACGTCGAGGTGCAGGCAACCATTGTGCGCGATTGTGATGCCATGCGCGAATCCGGCGCTGATTGCGAAGTCGGGCCTGCTCAAGCGTTGCGCAAGCAGCCAGGCGGGGCCGACTTCGCCGCCGGTTTCCTCGTCATAGGTGAAGTGCAGCTCGACGCTTCCCCGCAGTACGCTGGACGTATTTTTCAGTGAAAGAAGGGCAAAAGCGTAGGTCGCGAAGTCCGACTTCGACACCGCCGCGCCGCGGCCGTACATCGCGCCGCCGCGGATTTCGGCGCCGGAGGGATCGGCGCTCCAGCCCAGGCCTGGCGGCACTACGTCGCCATGGGCGTTGAGCGCCACCACGGGTCCGCCTTCGCCGAAGCGCTCGCGCACGATCAGGTTGGTGCAGGAAACCATGCCGGCTGCCCGTACCGCGGCATCCGGCACCGGATGCTTCTCGACCTCGAATCCGAGTTCCGCCAGCAGAGCGGCTGCGCGTTCAGCATGAGGCCGGCAGTCGCCGGGAGGATTGTCGGAGGGAACCCTGACCAGTTCGGCGAGGAACCGCGTCTGCGCCCCGCGACTGAGTGCAAGAAACTCGTGGATCGTGCTTTCGGCATCCGCGTTCACGTTCATCTTGCAATTGGCCTGAAGTTCTCGACAAAGCGTAACAACACGCGCGCTCCGGTTTCCGCATCTTCGGCGGTGATTGCTTCGGCAGGATTATGACTGATGCCTTTTTTGCAGCGCACGAAAAGCATGCCGACGTCGCACAGCTCGATCATCGCCATGCCGTCGTGGCCGGCGCCGCTTGGCAGCATTCGCAACGCGATCCCCTCGGCCGCGATCGCGGCGCCGATCTGCTCCATGAGCCACGGCGCACAGGCCGCGACCCCGCCCTCGTGGATCTTGGTGGCTTTGATCGTCACGCTGCGACGCTGTCCGATTGCCTGCATCTCGGCCACGACCTCGGTCACTGCAGCAAGGCGCTCGGGGTCCCGCGGCGCACGCACGTCGATCGTAAAACACACCTTGCCCGGGATCACGTTGACCGCCCCGGGCAGCGTTTCCAGTTTGCCAACGGTGCCGACGAGATCGGCAACGCTGCTGCATCGCCGCTCGATCGCAAGCACGCATTCGGCCGCCGCCGCGAGCGCGTCCCGCCGCAGGCTCATCGGCACCGTGCCGGCGTGGCCCGCGAATCCTTCGACCTCGACCGCGAGCCGGGTCGCGCCGTTGATCGCGGTCACCACGCCCACCGGCAGCCCCCCGGCCTCGAGCACGGGCCCCTGCTCGATGTGCAGCTCGGCGTAGGCGAGCACGTCCTCGCGACGGTGCGCCGCTTGCGCGATCTGCTCCGGGTCGAGCCCCGCCTCACGCATCGCGGCGCGCATGCTGATCCCGTTCGCGTCTACGCTGTCGAGCACCTCCCGCTTGAACGTTCCGGCGACGGCGCGGCTGCCGAGCAGGGTCGAGCCGAAGCGTACGCCCTCCTCGTCCGCGAACCCGATCACCTCGATGGCGAACGACAGGCGCTTGCCGCGCGCGGCGAGGTCCGCGACGCACTCGATCGCGCTCACCACACCGAGCATGCCGTCGTACTTGCCCGCATCTCGCACCGTGTCGAGGTGCGAGCCGAGAATCAGGCACGGCAAGCCCGGTTGCGCGCCCTCGAAGCAACCGACGACGTTGCCGATCGCGTCAAGCTTCGCGCTCATGCCCGCCTCGCGCATCCAGCCGAGCACGAGCTCATTTGCCGCAGCCTGCTCACGCGACAGGAATACGCGCGTCAGCCCGCCGGGAAGTTCCGAATGGCGGGCGAGCTCATCGCAACGCTCCATGATTCTGCGCGGATCGGGCATGCGGCAAGAATATACTAGCCAGCGCATGAATCTGCCTCAGGTCAACGCCCTCACGCTCACGCAATTCGTGGCACGCTTTGGCGGCGTGTTCGAGCATTCGCCGTGGGTGGCCGAGCGCGCCTGGAAGAGTCGGCCCTTCGATTCGGTCGACCGCCTGCACGAGTCGATGCTGCGCGCGGTGGGCGAGGCCAGCGGCGAGGAGCAGCTCGCGATGATGCGCGCGCATCCGGAACTTGCCGGCCGCGAAGCGGCGAAGGGCGCGCTTACGGCGGAATCCTCGACCGAGCAGGGACGTCTGGGGTTCCTTGATCTCGACCGCAGCCATGTCGAGCGGATGGCCGAACTGAACCGCCGCTACCAGCAGAGGTTCGGTTTTCCGTGCATCGTGGCGCTCAAGCTGCATGCGAGCCGCGAGAGCGTGATGGCCGATATGCAGCGGCGGCTCGGCAATACGCTACAAGCCGAAATGGCGACTGCACTGGAGCAGATCGGCCATATCGCGCGCGGCCGGCTCGATAAAATCGTGGAGGAGAAATAGGATGGGCAAACTCACTACTCATGTGCTGGATACCGCCGGCGGCGGGCCGGCCGCGGGCATGGCGGTAGAGCTGTCGGTTCTGGAGGGCCCGGGCTGGAAGAAGCTGAAAAGCCTCCGCACCAATGCCGATGGACGCACCGATGCGCCGTTGCTGGAGGGCGCGACGCTCAAAAAGGGACAGTACCGCCTGGTGTTCGACGTCGCGGCCTACTACCAGGGGCAGGGTACGACGCTGCCCGATCCGCCGTTTCTCGATCGCGTGCCGCTGCGCTTCGGCATCGCCGACCCTTCGCTGCATTATCATGTACCGCTGCTTTGTTCACCGTGGGGCTACACCACTTACCGGGGGAGTTGATATGACGATGCGTTTTCTACTTTCGATACTTCTGCTTGCCGCTGGAACTGCCTCGGCGCAGACCTGGCCGACCAAGCCCGTCTCCGTCGTCGTCACCTTCTCGCCGGGCGGCTCCTCCGACATCGTTGCACGGCTGATCTCCGCGCCGCTCCAGGCGGAACTCGGCCAGCCGATTCTGGTGGACAATCGGCCGGGCGCGGGCGGCACCATCGGCGCGGCGGTCGTCGCCAAGGCGGCGCCCGACGGCTACACGCTGCTGCTCTCGAACAGTGCGCCAATCAGCATCTCGCCCTTCATGCTTACGACTCCCAGCTATGACCCGGTGAGCGGTTTCTCGCACGTGTCGTACATCGGTTCGGTGGCGAATGTATTCGTCGTGCACCCCTCGGTGCTGGCGAAGAACATGGCCGAGCTGATTGCCTGGATCAAGGCGCAGCCCAACCCGGTCAATTACGGATCGGGCGGCATCGGTTCGATCGGTCACATCGTCGGCGAGACGTTCAAGAACGAGCACGGCCTCAGGATGGAGCATGTCGGGTACAAGGGCTCCTCGCCGATGGCCAACGACCTGCTGGGTGGCAGGCTCAACCTGGCGATCGACACGCTGCCGCAGAACGTGCCGTTCATCAAGGACGGCAAACTGCGTGCGCTCGCCGTCACCTCGCCCACGCGCGCCGGGTTGGCGCCCGATGTGCCGAGCGTTCTTGAAGTCGGACAGAAAAAATTGGTCGCGGAAAATTTCCTTGGTGTTTCCGCTCCTGCCGGCCTGCCGCAGCCGGTCGTGCAGCGGCTGCACGCAGCGATGGCCAAGGTGCTCGCCGATCCGACGGTCATCAAGCGGCTGGGAGACCTGGGCGTTTATGGCAGGTCGATGTCGTCCGCCGAGTTCGGCGCCTTCGTGCAGAACCAGGTGAACGAATGGGCCGGGCCAGTGAAGGCCTCGGGCGCCAAGCTGAACTGACGTGCCTGGGCTCTCGATCCACGTCGTGGATGTCTCGCGCGGCGTGGTCGCGGCTGGCATGCGGGTTGAGCTGTTGCGCAACGGCAAATTGGTCGCGGGCGGCGCGGTCTCGCCCAAGGGGTTGCTCGAGGAGAAAGTCCTTGGCGAGACCTTCGCGCCCGGTGTCTATGAGGCGCGCTTTCACATCGGCGCCTGGTACCGGGATCAAGGCGTCGCGCTGCCTGCGGTTCCTTTTCTGGAAGTGGTGGCTTACCGCTTCGGAATCTCGGACCCTTCCCAGCACTATCACCTGCCGTTCAAGTGCACGCCCTGGGGCTACTCCTGTTTCCGCGGCGGCGCATGAGCGCGGCCGCGCCGCGCCTGGTCGCTTTGTCCATCGCATTCCTCGCCTTCGCCGGGCACGCCCAGGTGCCGCCCTCGTCGGGCGAGCGGGCGGGCTACGGCGGCCTGTTCGCCGCCGCGGCAAAGGGAGATGCGGCCGCGGCGCGGGCGCTGATCGCCGGGCGGGCGAAACCCGATGAGCGCGATGCCTACGGCCGCACGCCGCTCCACGTGGCGGCCTACGGCGGGCATCGGGACGCAATGCGCGTGCTCGTTCAAGCAGGTGCGAATCCGAACGCGCTGGAGCGCGACCGCTACGACATCGTCACGATCGCGGCTGTCGCCAACGATGTGCCGACGCTCAAGCTGGCACTCGAATTGGGCGCGAGCGCGAGGAACGTCACCAGCCGCTACGACGGCACCGCGCTGATCGCCGCAGCGCACCTGGGCCACGTCGAAGTCGTGCGTACTTTGATCCGGGCCGGCGCGCCACTCGACCACGTCAACAACCTCGGCTGGACGGCGCTGATCGAGTCGATCGTTCTGGGGGACGGCGGTCCACGCCATGCGGCTACGCTGCAGGCGCTGGTCGAGGCGGGCGCCAGCGTAAATCTGGCCGATCGCGACGGACAAACGCCGCTCGCGCTCGCGCAGCGGCGCGGGTATTCGACAATGGCGAGGCTACTGGAGCGAGCCAATCGATGAAGATCTACGTCGTAGGCGGCGCGGTACGCGACGAACTGCTTGGCCTTGCGGTGCATGATCGGGATTTCGTCGTGGTCGGCGCGACTCCGGAGGAGATGGTGGCGGCGGGCTTCAAGCCCGTAGGCAGGGATTTTCCGGTGTTCCTGCATCCCAAGACGCACGAGGAGCATGCCCTTGCGCGCACCGAGAGAAAAAGCGGGCGCGGCTACAAGGGCTTCACCGTCTACAGCGCGCCCGACGTCACCCTCGAAGCCGACCTCGCGCGGCGCGATCTCACCATCAATGCGATCGCCAGGGCGCCCGATGGCACGCTGATCGACCCGTTCCAAGGCGAAAGGGACCTGCGCGCTGGCGTGCTGCGCCATGTAAGCGAGGCCTTCGCCGAGGATCCGGTGCGCATCATGCGCGTGGCGCGCTTCGCCGCGCGCTTCGGCTTTCGCATCGCCGACGAGACGATGGCGCTCATGAAGATGATGGTCGAGAGCGGCGAGGCGGACCACCTGGTCGCCGAGCGCGTCTGGCAGGAGTTCGCCAAAGGCCTCACCGAACCCCATCCCGAGCGCATGTTCGAAGCGCTTGAGCAGTGCGGCTTGCGGCAGACGCTGCTGCCCGAGCTGAAGTCGATCCCGAAAACCTTCTCCGGCCCGCTGCCGGTGCGCTTCGCGCTGTTGTGCTGGCCGCTCACCGAAGCCGACATCAAGTCGCTGTGCGAGCGGCTCAAGGTTCCCAACGACGAGCGCGATCTGGCCCTGCTCGCCTGCCGCACGCAAAGCCTGCTGCAGGCAACGCGAGCCGGCGACCTGCTGAATCTCTTCAAGCGCGCCGATGCCTTCCGGCGCCCCGAACGCTTCGCCTTCGTCCTGCAGGCCGCGAGGCTCGCGCAGCCTGGATTGACGACCGAGAAAATTGAAAAAGCGCTCGCCGCGGCCGCAGCCGTGGATGCGGGCGAGATCGCGCGCCGTGCCGGCGCGCCAGCGGAGATTCCAGCGCTGCTCGACCGTGAACGCGAACAAGCCATTGAAAAAGGAAAACCATGATCGACTTGTATACGTGGAGCACGCCGAACGGGCGCAAGGTATCCGTCATGCTGGAAGAGTGCGGCCTGCCCTACCGTGTGCACACGGTGAACATCGGCACGGGCGAGCAGTTCAAGCCGGAGTTCCTCGCCATCAACCCGAACAACCGCATTCCCGCGATCGTCGATCCGCAGGGGCCGGAGGGCAAGCCGCTGCCGCTGTTCGAGTCGGGCGCGATCCTGATCTACCTCGCGGAGAAGGCGGGAAAGTTCTACCCGCAAAAGAACAAATACATTGTTCTGCAGTGGCTCATGTTCCAGATGGGCGGGGTGGGGCCGATGTTCGGCCAGGCGCACCATTTCATGCGCGCGAAGAAGGACGAAATTCCCTACGGCAGCGAGCGCTACGGCACGGAGTCGAAGCGCCTCTACGGCGTGCTGGAAAAACGCCTGCAGCAAGCCGCCTACCTCGCGGACGAATACTCCATCGCGGACATTGCAACTTATCCCTGGGTGGCGCGCCACGAATGGCATCGCGTCGACCTCGCCGCGTTTCCAGCGGTGAAGCGCTGGTACGACATCATCGGCGCGCGGCCGGCGGTGGTGCGCGGGATGGCAGTGCCGGCCGTGGCGCCCTAAACGCCGTCGCGCCGGAAGCTTTCCTGCAGCAGGTCGTCGAAAATCGCCACTGCCCGCGTCCAGCCGGCGGAGGCGCCGCGAATTTTGTGCGGAAAGCAGGAAACGACGAAGCCGTCGGAGGGAATCGCTTCCAGGTTGTGCAGTTTCTCCAGGTGGCAGTAGCCGATGTCGCGCCCCGCCTTGTGCCCTTCCCAGATCAGGCTCGCGTCCTTCGTCTCCTTGTATTTTTCGGCAGTGTAGACAAAGGGCGCATCCCAGCTCCACGCGTCGGTGCCGGTGAGCCGCACGCCGCGCTCGAGCAGGTACATGGTCGCTGCGTAGCCCATGCCGCAGCCGGCGCTGACGTAGTCGTCGCTCCCGTAGCGCGAGCCGGCACGCGTGTTCACCATCACGATTTCGAGCGGTTTCAATGTGTGTTTGATTTTTCTTAACTCTGCTTCCACGTCGTCTGCCGTAACGACATAGCCATCCGGAAAGTTCCGAAAATCAAGCTTGACGCCGGGCTGGAAGCACCAATCCAGGCTGACTTCGTCGATCGCGATCGCCCGCTCGCCCTTGTTCATCGTCGGGTGGAAGTGATAGGGCGCATCCAGGTGCGTGCCGTTGTGGGTGATGAGCTCGACCTTTTCCACCGCCCAGGCGGCGCCGTCGGGCAGGTCCTCCTGCTTCAGCCCCGGAAAGAACGGCGCCATCTGCGGAAAGGTCGCCTGGTGGTCCATGTAGGTGATCTTCGGGCCGAAAGGCGGCGGATCCGAGATCACGTCATTCTCGAGATAGATGGAAAGGTCGACGATTTTGCGCGGCATCGGCGGTTATCTCCTCGCGTGACGATTCAGGAATGCATTGATATCTTCGACTTTCAACTGCAGCTCGCCCGGGACCGGTTTCGAGCCGACCACGCGGTTCATCCACTCCATGTTCTTCTGCATTCGCGCCACCACCGCGGGCCATTCCGCCGCGCGATGGCGGCGCGGGTCGGGCAGCACGTGGCACTGGCTGCAGGCGACGCGGAACGCCTCGCCCGCGGGCGAGTTCACCTCCGGAACTCGCTTCGGGTCGAGCGGCCGCTGCGCATGCTTGCGGTGATACGCGACGATCGCCTGCTCCTCGGCGAGCGAAGGCGCTTGCACTCCCGCCATCATTTCCGCCATCAGCTTGCCCATGTTGCCCTTGCCTTCCATGCGCGGCACCATCCGGTGCACGACCGACGGCCACCGCTCCGCGTCATGCATCGCCGGGCTGGCGAGATTGTGGCACTGCACGCAGTAGCGCAGCGTGAGCCGCGCGCCGCGCGATTTCGGCTCGGGCAGCATCGACGCCGTGAAGCCGGGCGGGATGATGCGTTCCAGCATTGGCCCGTGGGGACTGTGCTGCCATGGCTTGTCTGCTGCGTTTGCCGCTATGAAAAAAAGGACGCACAGGAGAAAAAAGCTAAAGCGTGCCACTGCGGTCACCCTGGCTGAATCCAATCAAGGAATCCTTCACGCCCCTTGCCACCGCCAGCACCTTGAACAACTCGCCCATTTCGGCGGGCGAGAGCAGTTTCTGCACGGCCGCCGCGGCAGGCAGATAGCGCTGCGGGTCGGCGGGGTTCTCCGCGGCCAGCAGTTCCGTGATGCCGCAATTGACGAGGAACTGCGCCTGGTTGGCATAGCCCAGCACCTCCAGCCCGGCAGCGGTGGCGGCGCCTGCGAGGGCGCTGAAATCCACGTGCGCCGTGATGTCCTGCAGGCCCGGCAGATAGAACGGATCGTGGTGGACGTGGTGGCGGTAGTGGCAGGCGAGCGTGCCCATGGAGCGCTGCGGATGGAAGTATTCGCGCGCGGGAAAGCCGTAGTCGATCACGAGGAGCGCGCCGCGCTCCAGCGCGCCGGCCAGCGATCGCATCCAGGCGCGCGCTACGAGCGCGAGCTCGCTCTCGTAGCGACCCGAAGGCGGCAGCTCTATTTGAATTTTCATTGATTCAGAAAAAACCAAACCTTCCGCTGCGCGATCACACCAAGCGAGCTGGCCCTCGTTCACGCACACCCCGCGCTCGAGCACGCGTTCGCGCGTCCACGCGAGCGCGTGCACCGGCATCGCATCGACGACTTCGTTGGCGAGCATCACGCCGCGGAAACGCTCGGGCAGCCGGTCGAGCCATTGCACGCTGTCACCGAGCAATTGCCTTTGTCTTTGTCCCAGGTCCGAACTTGTTTCCAGAACAAAGTAAGGCACCGAAGTTTGATTCAAAATCGACGCCGCAAGGGCTCCGGAGCCGGCGCCAAATTCAAGGATCGCGTCGCCGGGCTGCAGCAGTTGCGCAACCTGGCGCGCGAGCGTGCGCCCGAAGAGCGGCGTGAGGTCCGGCGCGGTGATGAAATCGCCGCCCGCGCCCAGCTTGCGCGCGCCGGAGGCGTAGTAGCCAAGCCCCGGCTCGTAGAGCACCAGCTCCATGTAGCGCGCGAACGAAATCCAGTTGCCGGCGATGCCCAGTTCGGCCGCGACGCGCTCGAGGAGCTCGCGGCTCGCGGCGAGCCCCTGCGGGTCAGGTGATGGAAGCGCGGAAGGACCGCAGTTCTCATGCATGCCTCTGAATTTACCCTAGAATTCCGCCCAGACATGGACGACGGGCTGCAGGGAAAAGTCGTATTGGTGACGGGCGCGGCGCGGCGCATCGGCGCGGCGATTGCGCGCCGACTGCATGCCTCCGGCGCGAACCTGCTGCTGCACTACCGCGGCGCCGAAGCGGAGGCAGCGAGCCTCGAGACGGAATTCAACGCCGCGCGCCCGAAGAGCGCTTCGAAGGTGAAGGCGGATCTGCTCGCGCCGATCGCGCCCCGCTCGCTGGTGAGCGCTGCGTTGGAGCGTTTCGGCAGGCTGGATGTGCTGGTGAACAACGCCTCCACGTTCTATCCGACGGCCGTGGGATCGATCGAGGGCGGCCATTGGGAAGAACTGATCGGATCCAACCTGCGCGCGCCGCTGTTCCTCGCGCAGGAAGCGGCGCCGCATCTGAAGAAGAACGGTGGCGCGATCGTGAACCTGGCCGACATCCATGGCGACCGGCCGCTCAAGGGCTACCTCGTCTATAGCATCGCGAAGGCGGGCCTGGTCGCGCTCACGCGCGGGCTTGCGCTCGAGCTCGCGCCCGAAATACGCGTCAACGGCGTCTCGCCGGGCGCCATCGCCTGGCCCGAGGACGGGCAATTCGAACCGGCCGAGCGCGATCGCATCGTCGCCACCACGCCGCTCGCGCGCCTCGGCTCGCCCGAAGAGATCGCGCGGGCGGTACACTTCCTCGCTACAGCCCCCTTCATCACCGGCCAGGTCCTGGCGGTGGACGGCGGCAGATCGCTGTATTTATGACGGCATACCTGTGAAAAACGACAGCCGCAAAGACGATTACGAGTTCAACAAGCTCGCCAAGCGCATCCGGCGCCAGGTGGGCGAGGCGATCGTCGATTTCGGCATGATCGAGGAGGGCGACCGCGTTATGGTCTGCCTCTCGGGCGGCAAGGACAGCTATGGCATGCTGGATGTTTTAGGTTCTTTAAGGATCAAATCTCCAGTCAAGTTCGAATTGATTGCCGTCAATCTCGACCAGAAACAACCCGGCTTCCCGGCGCGCGTGCTGCCCGACTACCTCGCCGCGCTCGGCGTGCCGTTCCGCATCGTCGAGCAGGACACCTATTCGATCGTCAAGCGCGTGATCCCCGAGGGCAAGACGATGTGCTCGCTGTGCTCGCGGTTGCGCCGCGGCGTGCTGTATCGCGTCGCGGGCGAGCTCGGTGCCACCAAGATCGCGCTCGGCCACCACCGCGATGACGTGCTGGCGACGTTTTTCCTGAATCTATTTCACGCCGGGACGCTGAAGGCGATGCCGGCCAAGCTTCTCTCGGACGACGGCAAGCACGTCGTGATCCGGCCACTCGCCTACGTCGCCGAGGCGGATCTCGCGGCCTACGCGGAAGCGAAAGCCTTCCCCATCATTCCCTGCACGCTATGCGGCTCGCAGGAGAACCTGCAGCGCAAGGTGGTCGGCCGCATGCTGAAGGAGTGGGAGAAGGCCGCGCCGGGCCGCGTCCAGTCCATCCTGCGCGCGATGACCGATGTGCGGCCATCGCAATTGCTGGACCGCAAGCTGTTTGACTTTGCCGGCCTGAAACCCGGGCCCGGCAAGGACAAGAGATCTGTAAGCGTTTTGCATTTCAGGGAACTCGGCGAGCCGTTGTTTGCCGAATAGAGCATGCTTTCCCGCCTATTGGTTTTGTCCTTTTTGTTCGCAGCTGAAAACGTGAGCGCCCAGGACTGGCGTACCGCGAGCCAGGAACCTGCGGGCCTGGCGCCCAGCGCCGCCACCACGCCCGAGGCCGTGGTTCAGGTCTACGGCGCGCGCGCCTGGGGCTGGCGCGGCAACTTCGGCGTGCATACCTGGGTTGCGGTGAAGCCGCAGAACGCCAGCGCCTACACGGTGTACGAGGTCATCGGCTGGCGCTTGCGCTATGCGGATAACGTGGTCGCGATCCACCAGCGCACGGCGGATGCGCGCTGGTACGGCAACGCGCCGGAACTGTACTCGGACAAGCGTGGCCCGGAAGCCGAGAAGCTGATACCGCGCATCGATGCCGCGGCGCGCTCTTACCCCCACGCGAAGGAATACTCCGCCTGGCCGGGACCGAATTCGAACACGTTCGTCGCCTGGATCACGCGCGCGGTGCCCGAACTCGGCGCCGACCTGCCGCCGACCGCCATCGGCAAGGACTACCTGAGCGACAGCCTGGTCGGTTCCGCGCCGAGCGGCAGCGGCGTGCAGTTTTCTATCGCCGGCCTGTTTGCGCTCACCGCGAGCGGCGTCGAGGGCCTGGAAGTCAACCTGCTCGGGCTGACCTTCGGCATCAACCCGTTCGATCCGTCCCTCAAGCTGCCGCTGCTGGGGCGGCTGGGGCCGGCGCGCTCCGCGCTTCACGAATCGGCAGATTCACTGCTGCGGCCATGAGGCACAGGGCGATGTCGATCCCCCACATCCAGTCGAAACTGCCGGTCGATTCGAAAGCCTGGCCGCCGAGCCAAGCGCCGAAGAAACCGCCCACCTGGTGCGACATCATGACAATGCCGAACAGTGTCGCCATGTAGCGCATGCCGTAGAACTTGACCACCAGCCCGATCGTCGGCGGCACCGTGGAAAGGTAGGTGAAGCCGATGCCGCAGGCGAACAGCAGGAACGTCAGCGTCGTTTTCGGCGAGAAGAAGAACGCGAGAATGATCAGCGCGCGCGCGAAATAAATTCCGGCAAGCGTCAGTTTCATGCGGCGGCCGTTGATGAACTTGCCGACCCACAGGCTGCCGAAGATATTGAAAAGCCCGATCAGCGCGAGCGACCACGCGCCGACCGCCGGCGGAAGTTCGCAGCTCGCGACCACCCCGGGCAGGTGGGTGGCGATAAACGCAACATGGAAGCCGCAGGTGAAGAACCCGGCGGTGAGCAGCAGGTAGCTCGGGTCCTTCACCGCGACGGCGATTGCCTGCTTGAGCGATCCGGCTGCCGCTGCCGGCTGCGTCGCCGCATGCTCGGCGTGGCCTTGCGTGATCCAGATGATGAGCGGCACCGCGAGCAGGCCGATGGCGCCGATGATCACCAGCGCCGGCTGCCAGCCGGCGATGCCGATGAACAGTTGTGCCAGCGGAATGATGGTGAACTGCCCGAAGGAGCCGCCGGCATTGATGATTCCGTTCGCCGAATTACGCTTTGACTCCGGGATCCAGCGACTCGCGGCCGACATCAGCATTCCCGGCCCGATGGCGCCGGCGCCGCAGGCGACGAGGATGCCCACCACAATCACCAGTTCGGTGGTGGTGGTCGCGAGCGGCGTGATGGCCGTCGCCGCGGCGAGGAGCACGGCGCCACCGAGCATCACCCAGCGGGGGCCCCAGCGGTCCGCCATTGCCCCGGCGGCGGTCATGGATACGGCCCACATCATCTGGCCCACGGCGAAGGCGAGACTGATCGCCGCGTAGCCGATACCGGTGGCGGAATTGATCGGCCCGATGAACAGCGCCTGCGACTGGCGCACGCCCAGGCCCAGCGCGAAGACCGCGCCGGCGGCCAGGGCGACGGCCCTGTAGCTACGGGTCTGATCGGTCATGGGGCATTTTATCGTAGGTCTGGGCTTGTCAAACTAAGTTTGACAGTCTAGAATTCCGCCATGGATTGCGCGTCGCGCCTCGTCGAGCTGTTCGGCAGCCAGGCCGGGGTGGCGCGCGCGTTCCAGCTCGACCGGGCGGTGGTGCACCACTGGGTGAAAACGGGCTACGTCCCCGCGCGTTGGGCGGGCGAAGTGGAGCGCGTCACCCAGGGCCGCATCGGCTCGGCCGAAGTCGTCAACGAAGCCAGCGCGAAGAACCCGGTGCGCGTGAAGTCGCGCCCGGACGATGCCCAATTTGGAATTTTGTCGGAGAGCGATCCCCTCATCATGCCTACCAGCCAGTACGCCCCCTCGAAGCGCATCCATTCCTTCCACCCGCCGCAGCGCACCCTGATGGGCCCCGGCCCGACGGAGATCCATCCGCGCGTGCTCACCACCATGAGCCAGCCGGCGATCGGTTATCTCGACCCGGTGTTCGTCGAGATGATGGAGGAACTTAAATCGCTTCTTCGTTACACGTACCAGACCAAGAATCCGCTCACTTTCCCGCTCTCCGGCCCGGGCTCGGTCGGCATGGAATTCTGCTTCGTCAACATGGTCGCGCCCGGCGACAAGGTGATCGTGTGCCAGAACGGCGTCTTCGGCGGCCGCATGCTGGAGAACGTGATCCGCGCCGGCGGCGTGCCGGTGCTGGTCGAGGACAAGTGGGGCGAGCCGGTCGAGCCGCAGAAGCTCGAGGATGCGCTGAAGAAGAACAAGGACGCCAAGGTGGTCGGCTTCGTGCACGCGGAAACCTCCACCGGCGCGCAATCCGATGCCAGGCTCCTCACGCAGATTGCGCACAAGCACAGCGCGCTCGTGATCGTGGATGCTGTGACGTCGCTGGCAGGCACGCCCGTGAAGGTGGACGAGTGGGAGATCGACGCGATCTACTCCGCGAGCCAGAAATGCCTGTCGTGCACGCCGGGCCTCTCGCCGGTGTCGTTCTCCGAGCGCGTGGTCGAGCGCGTCAAGGCAAGGAAGGACAAGATCCACAGCTGGTTCATGGACATGAACCTGCTGCTGGGCTACTGGAACGCCGGCGCGCGCACCTACCACCACACCGCGCCGACGAATTCACTCTTCGCGCTGCACGAAGCGCTGCTGCTGATCCGCGAGGAAGGCCTGGAGAACGCCTGGGCGCGCGCCACGCGCCACCACCTCGCGCTCAAGGCGGGGCTCGAAGCGATGGGCCTGAAGTTCCTCGTCAAGGAGCAGTACCAGCTGCCGCAGATGAACGCGGTGCGCTGCCCCGAGGGCGTGAACGAAGAGGAAGTGCGCAAGCGCCTGCTCAACGAGTTCGGCATCGAGATCGGCGCCGGGCTCGGGCCCCTGAAAGGCAAGATCTGGCGCTTCGGCCTGATGGGCTACAGCTGCCGCGCCGACAACGTCATGCTGTGCCTCTCGGCGCTCGGTTCGGTGCTTTCCGACCTCGGCCTGCCGGTGCATGTGGGGGATGCCGAGTCGGCCGCGCACGACGCGTATGCGCAGATGCACGTGAAAGATGCGCAGCGGAAGAAGCGGGCGGCTTGAGAAAAACAGGGACAGTCCACGTTTTCCGCTGACCCAGGAAGGAGGGGCCATGTTTCGCCTTGCCATCGCCTGTTTCTGCGCGGCATTCTGCGTCGCGGCAAGCGCCCAGGGCAGCGTCATGACCAACAGAGCCGTGTACGAACAGATTCATTCGCACTGGAAGGAAGCCTATCCGGAGGAGAAAATTCTCAGCATCGAGGATCTAAGGACGGTCCGATCCTCCTCCATGGGGCGCCACGGTTCTACTGAAGTCAAGCAGGCCATCGTCACGGTGCAACGTCCCGGCAATCCGAAGGCGCGCTTCCGGGTGAACCTGCAATACCGGGCCCGTATGGGCGCGAGCTGGCAATTCGAGCACGCGTGGGTGGACAGGCCGGCCCCCTGACCCTGGTTTTTCCGTGGATACGCTGACCCACGCCCTGTCGGGAGCATTGCTCGCGCGGGCGACCGCACCCAAAGACGCGCCGCCGCGCTCGCTGCCGCGGCGCATTGCCGCCGGCTTTTTCGCCTGTGCCGCGCCCGACCTGGATTTCGTCGTCTCCTGGTTCGGCCCGGTCGCGTACCTGGAGCTGCACCGCGGCCCGACGCACTCGCTGCTGCTCCTGCCGCTGTGGGCAGTCGTATTTTCCTGGGTGCTGGCGAAAATCCTGCGCGAGCAGCGCGGCTGGCGCGCGCTCTACGGCGTGACCGCGATGGGGCTTGCCCTGCACATCGCCGGCGACCTGATCACGAGTTTCGGCACCATGATCTTCTGGCCGCTCTCCGACATGCGGCCCGGCCTGGGCACCACCTTCATCATCGACCCGTGGTTCAGCGGCATCATTCTGCTTGGGTTGATTCTTTCCATTTTTTTCCACAGCAGCAGAATTCCGGCGGTGGCGGCGAGCATCGCACTGGGCGCCTACGTCGGCTTCCAGCAGGTTCAGAAGCAGCGCGCGATCGAGTTCGCGGCCAAGTATGCGCAGAGCCGGGGAATACCCGGCGCGGACATCGCGGCCCATCCGCGGCCGGTGTCGCCGTTCAACTGGACGGTGTTCGTGAGCGACGAGCGCGAGCACCACTACGCGCACGTGAACCTGCTGCGCGACGCGCCGCGAACTTTCCGGACGGGCGACGGCTTTGTGGCGAAGCTCGACGCCGCCTACCGCCCGCTCGCCATGGCGCAATGGGAGACGCGCAGCCGCCATGGTGAGGGCGAACTGGGCAGGCAGGCCTGGAATGCTCCCGCGCTCGGCTTTCTGCGCTGGTTCGCGGAGCGCCCCGCCTTCGACGGCGCGAGCGAAAGTCCGGCCTGCGTCTGGTTCCTCGACCTGCGCTTCGTCAATCCGGGCCGCGACTGGGTGCCGTTCCGCTTCGGCGCCTGCCGCGAGAAACCCGGTTCGCCCTGGCGCGCCTACGAACGCCTGGACGACGGCGCAAGCGCACCGCTCTAAGCCCGGATCACCTCATGCAGCGCATGGAACAGGTCCACTGAGGCGTCGATTTCGTCGCGGTTGATGGAAACGCTCTCGACGTTGATGCCGAGAGGAATTTCGCGCGCATAGGGTTGGTCGAGAATCTGGCGCAGGTTGTCGCGGCAAATCTCTACGGATTTCGCCAGCGGACTCGCCGCGCCGAGGATCGCGCGCGCGGTCTCCGGCGCAATGCGCACCCCGAGCCAGTTCAGGAATGCCATGGTTTTCTCGCGCCCGACCGGCGAAAACGTGAGCACGATGCGCCGCGGCTTGACGCCGGCGCCGCGGCAATCGCGCGCATAGTCGGCGAGCAGGCGCACGCTCGCATCGGCGTGGTAGACGGTCTGCGAGATGAAATAGCCGCAGCCTTCGATGCCTTTTGCGAGCAGGCGCGCGGCTTCACTCCTCTCCGCGCCGTGCCGCTCGGCGATGGCGACACCGCCGACGGTGAAGCCGCCGGGGTGCGCTACGGCGAGGCGGATCGCCTCGGAGAGCGCGAGCGGATAGCGCACGCCCGAAGTCGGCCGGCCGACGATGGAGACGAATCCGACGCGGTGGACGTACGCCGCCTGGTCCAGCCAGGCGCGCCAGCCCGCCTCGTCCAGGTCGCCAACGCATTTGTAGGCGATCGCGGGCTTCCGGGTGCGCGCCGCAAGCAGGGCGGCATAAGCGCCGGGATCCACCGTGCCGGCCAGGGGAAAAGGGCGCGGCACTGCAGTGCGTCCGGATTCGTCCTGGATGTCGTACACCACTAACCCGTCGACCGGCAGCGGGGCGAGGCGCGCGGCGAGCTTGTCCACCGCCTGGTGCACCGCGTCCTCGCCGGTGCCTGCGCGCGGCGGCGTGGTGCCGTAGAGCAGCGCCGCGCTGCCCGGGTCGAGCAGTTTTTCCTTCAGGCTAGTAACGGTAGTGATCCGATTTGTAGGGACCGCTCTTGGCGACGCCAATGTACTTTGCCTGTTGGTCCGACAGCTCGGTGAGCGCCGCGTTGAGCTTGCGCAACTGCAGCCGCGCCACCTTCTCGTCCAGGTGCTTGGGAAGGGTGTGGACGCCGAGCGGGTACTTCGCCGTGTTGGTGTAGAGCTCTATTTGCGCGATGGTCTGGTTGGCGAAGGAGGAACTCATGACGTAGGACGGGTGGCCGGTGCCGCAGCCGAGATTCACCAGGCGCCCCTTGGCGAGCAGGATGATGCGCTTGCCTGCCTTTCCATCCGAGCCGGGGAAAATGATGTGGTCGACCTGCGGCTTGATTTCCTCCCACTTGTATTGCGCGAGCGAGGCGACCTCGATCTCGTTGTCGAAGTGGCCGATGTTGCAGACGATGGCCTGGTCCTTCATCTTCGTCATGTGCTCGTGCGTGATCACATGGTAGTTGCCGGTCGCGGTGACGAAAATGTCGGCCTTGTCGCAGGCGTAGTCCATGGTCACGACGCGGTAGCCTTCCATCGCCGCCTGCAGCGCGCAGATCGGGTCGATTTCGGTCACCCAGACCTGCGCCGAGAGCGCGCGCAGCGCCTGCGCCGAGCCCTTGCCGACATCCCCGTAGCCAGCCACCACCGCGACCTTGCCCGCCACCATGACGTCGGTTGCGCGCTTGATGCCGTCCACCAGCGATTCGCGGCAGCCGTAGAGGTTGTCGAACTTGGATTTGGTCACCGAGTCGTTGACGTTGATGGCGGGGAAGAGCAGTTCCTTCTTCTTGGCCATCTCGTACAGGCGGTGCACGCCGGTGGTGGTCTCCTCGGTCACGCCCTTGATTTCCTTGGCGGCTTTGGAGTACCAGCCGGGTTGAGAAGAAAGGCGTTTTTTAATTGAAGCAAAAAGCGCAGTTTCTTCCTCGCTGCCCGGCTTTGCCAGCACCGAAGCGTCCTTCTCCGCCCTGATCCCCAGGTGCATGAGCAGAGTCGCGTCACCGCCGTCATCCAGAATCATGTTCGGACCCTTGTCACCAAACTCGAATATCCGGTGGGTGTAGTCCCAATAGTCGTCCAGCGTTTCGCCCTTCACCGCGAACACCGGCGTGCCGCCCGCGGCGATCGCTGCCGCGGCGTGGTCCTGGGTCGAGAAAATGTTGCACGACGCCCAGCGCACGTCCGCCCCCAGCGCCTTCAGCGTCTCGATGAGCACAGCGGTTTGGATGGTCATGTGCAGCGAGCCGGTGACGCGCGCGCCCTTGAGAGGTTGCGCCTTCGCGTATTCCTCGCGGATCGCCATCAGGGCCGGCATCTCGGACTCGGCGATGGCGATTTCCCTGCGCCCCCAGCCGGCAAGCGCCAGGTCGGCCACTTTGAAATCGCTGAACTTCGAATTGATCACGGCTGCATTCATATCCAGTCTCCAAAAAGAAAAAGCGCCCGCACCGTTTCCAGTGCGAGCGCCGTTGTATTTAGCTGAGCCTGATCCGTGCGGGCGGAAAACCAGTCAAACCCCGCGGAATGCAGCGCCCCTCAGCAGCACGCATTATACCCGTGTTGAGCGGGATGGGATAATGCCGCTCTTTTCCCTCGCGGGTCCTGCTTGCAACTGTCGATCGTCGTCCCGGTGCGCAACGAGCAGGAGAACGTGCTGCCATTGCTCGCGGAAATCCACGCTGCGCTGGAGTCGCGCGGCGAGTTCGAAGTCATTTACGTCGACGACGGCAGTAGCGACGCGACGTGCACGCGCCTGGCCGAGGCGATGCAGCGCTACCCGCGGCTGCGGGTTTTCTCCCATCGTGCGAGCTGCGGCCAGAGTGCGGCGCTCATGACCGGCATGCGCGCGGCGCGCGGCGAGTGGGTGGCGACGCTGGACGGCGACGGGCAGAACGATCCGGCCGATATCCCGAAACTGCTCGCGGCGCGCGACGCGGCGGGGCAATCGGCAAACCTGCAACTTGTTGGCGGCTTCCGAAGAACGCGCCATGACAGCTGGATCAAGCGAATTTCGTCGCGCATTGCCAATGCGGTGCGTTCCGGTCTGCTCGGCGACGCCACGCCCGATACCGGTTGCGGCCTGAAGCTGGTCGCGCGCGCCGCCTATCTCGAGCTGCCGTGCTTCGACCACATGCACCGTTTTCTTCCCGCGCTGGTGCAGCGCAACGGCGGCGCCACGCTTTCGGTGGAAGTGAATCACCGGCCGCGCACCCGCGGCACCTCGAACTACGGCCTGTTCGACCGCTTGTGGGTCGGCATCGTCGATCTGTGCGGCGTGCTGTGGCTCAAGCGCCGCGCCAAGCGCCCCGAAGTGCGCGAAGTGTTGCCGCCGTGACCCTGAAGCGCAAGCTGAAGGCGCTGCTGCCGGGCCTGGTGTTCCTCGGCACCCTGGTTGCGGTCGCCTACCTGCTCGAGAGCGGCCTGGCAGTGGAGTGGGTGAGCGAGGACTGGATGGAGCGCATCGACCGCGATGTGCGCGGCAAGGGTGTGTCGGGCGAGATTCTCTACCTCGCGGTCGGTGGCCTCGCCTGCGCGCTGGCGGTGCCTCGCCACTTCGTCAGCTTTTTCGGCGGCTACGCGTTTGGCGTCGGCTTCGGCACCCTGCTGGCGCTGTTGGCGACTGAAATCGGCTGCGCGCTCACGTTCTTCTACGCGCGGCTGATCGGCCGGCCACTGGTGGCGGCGCGTTTCGGCGCGCGGGTGCGGCGGATCGACGATTTTCTTTCCGCGAATCCGTTTTCGATGACGCTGCTGATGCGGCTGCTGCCGATTGGCAATAATTTCGCCACCTCGCTCGCCGCGGGCGTATCGCGGGTGCCGGCGCGGCCTTTCCTGCTGGGCTCGCTGCTGGGTTATGTCCCGCAAACCCTGGTGTTCGCGCTGGCCGGCAGTGGCATTGAAGCGGGCGCGGGCGCGCGGGTGTGGCTTGCGGTGCTGTTGTTTTTCGTCTCTGCGGCGATCGGCATCTGGCTCTATCACCATTACCGCCACGGCAAGACGCTGGGCGAAGAAGTCGACGAGGCGCTGGATGAACAGCCGGAACAGCCCAAGGTTTGAGCGTCCGCTGCTCGCGCTGCTCGCGGGTTGGGCCGTGTTCGCGCTGGCCTCGATCTGGCTGCGGCCGCTGTGGCCGGTGGATGAAACGCGCTACGCCAGCGTCGCCTGGGAGATGTGGCTGCGCGGCGATTTCCTGGTGCCCCATATCAATGGCGAGCCTTACAGCCACAAGCCGCCGCTCCTGTTCTGGCTGATCCAGGCCGGCTGGGCGCTGTTCGGCGTCAACGACTGGTGGCCGCGGCTGGTCGCGCCGCTCTGCGCGCTGGCTGCGGTGCCGCTCACGCTGCGCCTGGGCCAGCTGCTCTGGCCGGGTGCGCGCGATGAGCACCTGCATGCCGTCTGGATATTGTTCGGCACGCTTCTCTTCGCGGGTTTCATCACGCTCACCATGTTCGACCTGCTGCTGATGCTGTGCGCGATGGCCGGAATGATTGGGGTTTTGAATTTAAGCGATCAAAAAAGAATTCCTGGATTGTTGTGGCTGGGCGCCGGGATCGGCTTGGGGGTGCTGGCCAAGGGACCGGTGATCCTGCTGCACGTGCTACCGGCGGCGGTTGCCGCACCCTGGTGGGCGCCGGCGACCAGGCAAAAGCCGGGCCGCAGTTATTCTCTCTATTATCTGGATCTGCTGCTCGCCGTGCTGCTCGGCGCGGCGCTCGCGCTCGCCTGGGCGCTGCCGGCCGCGTACTTCGGCGGCGAGGAATACCGGCGCGCAATATTCTGGGGCCAGACCGCGGGGCGGGTTGCGGATTCCTTCGCCCACCGAGCGCCGTTGTGGTACTACCTGCCGCTGCTGCCGCTGATACTTTTCCCTTGGTTTGTTTATCCGAAGTTCTGGTTTGGTTTAAAAACCACCCTTGTAAATAATCAAGACCCCAGTGCTCGCTTCCTCACGGCCTGGCTCGTTCTCACGCTGATCGGTTTTTCGCTGGTGAGCGGCAAGCAGGCGAAATATCTGGTGCCTTTCCTTCCCGCATTCGCGCTGCTGGCCGCTCACGCCCTGGCGAAGGCCACAATGCCGATACGCTGGTGGGAAATGCTGCCGCCGGCGCTCGGTTTTCTCGCCTTGCCCGTATTCCTCGTTTACTTGCGTTCGCGGCCCGCGGCGATGAAGCTGCCGGAATGGGTGGGCGAAATTCCGCTCTGGCCGATCGTGCTCCTCGCGCTCGCTGCGCCGCTCCTGCTGATCTATGGCAGAAAATCGAATGAGGTGCAGCTGCGCGCGCTGTCATTTGCGATGCTGGCCGCGGTAGCGGTGGTGGGAGCGGGCGTCATTCCCGCGTTCGTCCCCTACAGCGATCCCGGTCCCGCGGCGCGCCACCTGGCGGCGCTGCAGGAAGCGTCGGTGCCGCTCGCGCACCTTGGCAAGTACCACGCCCAATACAACTTCGTCGGGCGACTGCGCGCGCCGATCGAAATCCTCGAGGCAACGGAACTGAAGCGCTGGGTCGCGGCGCATCCCTCGGGCCAGGTCATCACGGTCGAGCGCAGCCGGCACGATGCGGCGGCGGGCGCGACCCCCGAGTACCAGGCGCCATTCCGCGGCGCCTGGGTGCAGGTATGGCGCGGCGCGGCCCTGCTCGCGGCGCGGCCCGCTCCGCGCTAGTGCGGACCAGACTGCGCTAGACTTGCTGCTTCACCACCACCCGCAGCGGATAGCCCATGCCCATCGCATTGAAGGGCTTTTTGATCGGCCTCGGCATCTCGGCAGTGATCATCATCTTCGAATACATGGCGATCAATCGCGAGATCGCGGAACGCTCGGAGCGGATCAAGAAAAAGGTCGACTGGGATTCGAACCAGAAGAGCCGGCTGCGCGGCGTGATGACTTTCGGCGCGCTGGTGCCGTTCGGCTGCGCCCTCGGCGCCTGGCTGGTCTGGGGCTAGGCCTAGGCCGCTTGTTTTAAGACGAGGGCTTTGTCGGTCGCTTCCCAGGTGAACTCGGGCTCGTCGCGCCCGAAATGGCCGTAGGCGGCGGTTTTCTCGTAGATCGGCCGCTGCAGCTCCAGCATCTGGATGATGCCCTTCGGCCGCAGGTCGAAATGCTGCAGCACCAGCTGTGACAGAGTTTCGTCCGACAGCTTGCCCGTGCCCTGCGTCGTGACCATGACGCTGGTCGGCTGCGCCACGCCGATGGCGTAGGACACCTGCACCAGGCACTTCGAGGCGAGCCCCGCGGCGACGATGTTCTTCGCCACGTAGCGCGCCGCGTAGGCCGCCGAGCGATCCACTTTGGAGGGGTCCTTGCCGGAGAACGCGCCGCCGCCATGCGGCGCGGAGCCGCCGTAGGTGTCGACGATGATCTTGCGCCCGGTGAGGCCGCAATCGCCCTTCGGGCCGCCGATCACGAAGGCGCCGGTCGGATTGACCAGGTACTTCACCTTGCCTTTGACGAGATTTTTCGGCAGCACGGGCTTGATGACCTGCTCGATCACCGCCTCCTCGATCTGCTTGTGCGTCATGTCGGGCGCGTGCTGCGTGGAGAGCACCACGGTGTCGATCGAATCGGGCCTGCCGTTGACATACTTGATGGTGACTTGCGACTTGGCATCCGGGCGCAGCCAGGGCATGCGCCCGTCGCGGCGCACCTCGGACTGGCGCTCGACCAGCCGGTGCGCAAGGTAGATGGGCAGCGGCATCAGTCCGGGGGTCTCGTCGCAGGCGTAGCCGAACATGAGGCCCTGGTCGCCCGCGCCCTGGTCGAGGTCGAGGCCCTTGCCTTCGTCCACGCCCTGCGCGATGTCCTTGGACTGCTCGCCGTAGGCGACGATCACGGTGCAGGTGTGCGTGTCGAAACCGATCGCCGGGTCGTTGTAGCCGATGCGCTTGATGGTCGCGCGCGCGACGGCGTCGTAGTTGACGCGTGCGCCGGTGGTGATTTCGCCGGCGAGCACCACCAGGTTGTCCTTGACCAGCGTCTCGGCGGCGACGCGCGAGGTCTTGTCCTGCTTTAGAATCGCATCGAGCACCGCATCCGATATCTGGTCCGCGACCTTGTCCGGATGGCCCTCGGAAACCGACTCGGAAGTGAAAAGAAATTCGCTCATAGACCTGCTTCGTATTCGCTTCAAAAAAGGGGCTGCAAGGATACCAGATGTCGCGCTTCCTGATGGGCCTCGCCGCCCGTTTTCCGCTCCTGATTCTGCACGCGCTGGGCGCCCTGCTCGGGTGGGCGATGTATGGGCTCTCGCCCACCTACCGGCGCCACTTGCGCGAGAATTTGCAGGCTGCGGGCTATCGCGACGCGGCGACGCGGCGCGCGGCCATCGCGGGCGCGGGCCGCCTGCTCGCCGAACTGCCCGCGGTGTGGCTGCGGCCGCGCGCTGAAGTCGCCGCGCTGGTGCGGCGGGTCGACGGCAGGGAACACGTGGATGCGGCGCACGCGGCCGGCAAGGGCATCGTGTTTCTCACGCCGCACCTGGGCTGCTTCGAAATCACCGCTAAGATCGCCGCTGAGGAATTTCCCATCACCGTGCTCTACCGGGCGCCCAAGCTCGCCTGGCTGCAGCCGATGATCGAACAGGGGCGCGGCCAGGACAACGTGCGCCTGGCGCGCGCCGACCTCTCCGGGGTGCGCGAATTGCTCGCCGCGCTCGCGCGCAAGGAGGCCGTGGGCATCCTGCCCGACCAGGTGCCGGGCGAAGGCGAGGGCGACTGGGTGGAATTTTTCGGCACGCCCGCCTACACCATGACGCTCGCCGCCAAGCTCGCGGCGCGCCCGGGCAGCGTGTGCCTGCTCGCCTTCGGTGAGCGCCTGCCCGGCGGCGAGGGCTACGTGCTGCACATCAGGCCGCTGCCCGCGGCCGAGCCGGGCGAGAGCGCGCTGCGGTGCATGAACCGCGCGCTCGAAGCCCTGATCCGCGAATGCCCGGGCCAGTACCTGTGGGGGTACAACCGCTACAAGCGGCCGAAGGGCGCGCCGGAACAGGCATGAGCAGGATTATTTTTGGCTTGCTCTGGATTGCGCACTTTCTGCCATACCGGCTCCTGGCGGTTATCGGCAACGCCGTGGGAACGCTGGCGTTCTGGCTGATCCCGGAGCGCCGGCGCGTGACCCGGGTGAATCTCGAGAAATGCTTCCCGCATATGAATAGCGACGAGCGCGAGGCCCTGGCGAGGGCGCATTTCCGGGCTTTCTGCCGCAGTTTCGTCGACCGTGCGCTGCTCTGGTGGTCGCCGCGCGCGCGCATCGAGCAGCTGGTGCGCATCGAGGGGCTGGAGCACCTGCGCGCCCTGAACAACGCGCCTGTCATCCTGTTCGCACCGCACTTCGTCGGTCTGGACGCGGGCCTCACGCGTCTGGGCGGCGAAGCGAATCTGGTGGTGATGTACGCCAACCAGAAAGACCCGCAGTTCGGCGACCTGCTGCGGCGCGGGCGCACCCGCTTCGGCGATCAGCTCCTCGTCTCGCGCCAGGAGGGCATCCGCACCACGCTCGCGGCGATGCGCGCCGGCCGGCCCTTCTACTACCTGCCGGACCAGGACTACGGGCCGCGCGACACGCTGTTCGTGCCTTTTTTTGGCGTCGCCGCGGCGACGCTGCCTGGCCTTTCGCGCATTGCGCAGCTTGCCGGCGCCCGGGTCCTGCCCTGCGTGACGCAACTGCTGCCCGGCGCCCAAGGTTACGTGCTGCGCATCGATGCGCCGTGGGACAATTTTCCCACCGAGGATGTGGCCGCCGATACGCGCCGCATGAACGAATACATCGAGCGCCGGGTTGAGGAGATGCCGGAGCAGTATTTCTGGATGCACAAGCGCTTCAAGACTCGCCCCGAGGGCGAAGCCCGGTTCTACTAACAAGGCGAAGCCCGCTTTTACTGAGGACATGAGAAAACTTCGCACCGCGGTCATCGGCGTCGGTTACATGGGCAGGTTCCATGCCGGCAAACTCGCCGTCTGCGCCGATGCCGAACTGGTCGCGGTGGCGGACACGGACGCGGCACGCGCGAAGGAAATTGCGACCGCGCTGGGCTGCGGCCATGAAACCGACTACCGGAGCCTGCTCGGGCGGGTCGATGCGGCCTGCGTGGCGGTGCCCACCGAGAAGCATCACGCGGTGGTGCGTGCCTGCCTGGAGGCGGGAGTGCACGTGCTGGTGGAAAAGCCGCTTTCGCGCACGCTGGAAGAAGCCGATGCGCTGCTCGCCCTGGCACGTGAGAAGGCGCTCGTGCTGCAGGTCGGACACCTGCAGCGCTTCAATCCGGCGTTTCGCGCGCTCGAAGCGCAGGGCGGCCGGCCGCTCTTTATCGATATCGAGCGGCTGGCGCCGTTCAAGGCGCGCGCCATCGACGTGGACGTGGTGCTCGACCTGATGATTCACGACCTCGACCTGGTGCTGGCGCTGGCCAAGGCGCCGATCGAACAGGTGAGCGCGAGCGGTTTCCGCGTCCTCACGCAAGCCATCGACATCGCCAATGCGCGCATCGAATTCGCCGACGGCTGCATCGCGAGCGTCTCGGCGAGCCGCGTCAGCCAGTCGCCGGTGCGCAAGCTGCGCGTGTTCCGGCACGATGCCTATGTCTCCGCGGACCTGCAGGAGCAGCGCCTGCGCCACGTGCGCAAAGGCGCAGGGGGTGACACTGCGGGCATCGTCGAGTCCGAACAGACGTTCGAGCGCGCCGACGAACTGCAGGCGCAGGCCGAGTCATTCCTGCAGGCGGTGCGCGGGCGCGGCGTGCCGCTGGTGAGCGGCGAGCAGGGCCGGCAGGCGCTCGCGCTCGCGCTGCAGGTGGGCAGGCTGGTCGAGGAAAGGCTGGCGCGCCATGGGACCTGAGCGATGAAGCTTGCGTTCACCAAGATGGAAGGGGCCGGCAACGATTTTGTGGTCCTGGATTTTTCTGCTTCTCCTTTTTCTTTGAATTTAAATCAAATAAAAAAAATTGCCGATCGCCACTTCGGCATCGGTTGCGACCAGATCCTCGTAGTAGAACGCCCGTCGAAGCCGGGCGTGGATTTCCGCTACCGCATCTTCAACGCCGACGGCGGCGAGGTCGAGCAGTGCGGCAACGGCGCGCGCTGCTTCGTCAAGTTCGTGCAGGCGAAGGGCCTGAGCACGAAACGCGAAATCCGCGTCGAGACCCTGGGCGGGGTGATCGTGCCGCGGCTCGAAGCCGATGGCGAGGTGAGCGTCGATATGGGTCCGCCAGTCGTGGAATTGCCTTTATTGCAGAGTCTTTCCTTAAATGGCGAGACCCTGGAGCTGACAGTTCTATCGATGGGCAATCCGCACGCCGTCCAGGTTGTGGCGGACGTGGCGAGCGCGCCGGTGACGACGCAAGGACCGTTGCTCGAGCACCACCCGCGCTTCCCGAAACGGGTCAACGCAGGCTACCTGCAACTGCGCGACCGGCATCGCATCGCGCTGCGCGTCTGGGAGCGCGGCGCGGGCGAGACGCTCGCCTGCGGCACCGGCGCCTGTGCCGCGGTGGTCGCCGGCATCGCCCGCGGCCTGCTCGATTCCCCGGTGACAGTCGAAGCGCGCGGCGGCACATTGACCATCTCTTGGGCGGGCGGCGACAATGCCGTCTGGATGAAGGGCCCCGCGAAAAGCGTGTTCGAAGGCACGATCGAACTCTAGAAGGCTCAAAAATGGACGCAAAAGACGTCGCGCAGTTCCTCAAATCGAATCCGCAGTTCTTCGACCAGAATCCCCAGCTGCTCGAGTCGATCTACGTGCCGCATCCGCACGGCGGGCGGGCAATCCCGCTCACCGAGCGCCAGATCGTCTCGCTGCGCGAGAAAGTGAAGCTGCTCGAGGCCAAGCTCGGGGAGTTCGTCAGGTTCGGCGAAGACAACGACGCGATCGGGGAAAAAGTGCACCGGCTTTCGCTCGCGCTGCTGGGTGCGCGCGACTTCGCCGCCACCGCCCACGCGCTGTACTTCCACCTGCGCGAGGACTTTGCCGTGCCGCATGTCGCCCTGCGCCTGTGGGGCAAGTCGCTGCTCGACGGCACGCTGGAAGGCTCGCCGGTGGAGGCCGAGCTGCAGGACAAAGCCGCGACCATGGGCGCGCCGCATTGCGGCGCTGCGGCGGGCAATCCCTTCCTGCCCTGGTTCCGCGAGGCCGGGGAGCACGTCCGTTCGATTGCGCTGGTGCCGCTGGGGCAGACGCGCACCATGGGCCTGCTCGCGCTGGGCAGCGAAGACCCGCAGCGCTTCTTCCCCGAGATGGGCACGCTCTACCTGCGCCGCATCGGCGAGCTCACCGCGGGCGCGCTTGCCGCCCGCGTGTGACTGATGCGGTGACCGATCCCGACCTGGGCAAGGCCTGGCTCGAGACGCTCGAGCACCAGCGGCGGCTCTCGAGGCACACGCTCGCAAACTACTCTCGTGCAATTGATGTTTTATTGAAATTAAAAGAAAAGACAGCTCTGCGTGACATCGATACGCAGCAGATCCGGCGCTGCGTCGCGCGGCTGCATGCGGCGGGACTCTCCGGCCGCACGCTCGCGCTGACGCTGTCGGCCTGGCGCGGTTTCTACCGCTGGCTCGCGCGCCAGCGCGGCTTCCCCGCCAATCCGGTGCAGGGCGTGCGCGCGCCGAAGTCGCCGCGCCATCTGCCCAAGGCGCTCTCGGTGGAGCAGGCGCAGCAACTGCTTGAAGGTTTACCGGCGGGCGCGGCGACGGAGACGCCGGAGGGCCTGCGTGACCGGGCGATGTTCGAGTTGCTCTACTCCTCGGGCCTGCGCCTCGCGGAACTCATTGCTCTCGACGCGGAGGACGGGCGGCTTGACCTCAAGCAGGCCGAAGTCACGGTGACGGGCAAGGGCGGCAAGACGCGCACGGTCCCGGTGGGCGGGCGCGCTCGCGACGCGCTGCGCGACTGGCTCAAGGCGCGCGCCCTGCTCGCCGCGCCGCACGAGGGCGCACTCTTTGTCGGCGCACGCGGCAAGCGCATCGCACCCGGCACGGTGCAGGCGCGGCTGCGCAGCTGGGCGAAACGCCAGGGGCTGGGCGCTTCCGTGCATCCGCACATGCTGCGCCACTCCTTCGCCAGCCACGTGCTGCAAAGCTCGCAGGACCTGCGCGCGGTGCAGGAGATGCTCGGCCACGCCAGCATTTCGACCACGCAGATCTACACCCATCTCGATTTCCAGGCGCTGGCGAAGGTCTACGACGCCGCGCATCCGCGCGCGAGGAAGAAATGAAAGCGCTGATACTCAAGGCCGGGCGCGACAAGTCGGTGAAGCGCCACCACCCCTGGATTTTCTCGGGGGCGGTCGAGCGCGTGGACGGGACTCCCGCGAATGGCGAAACCGTGCTCGTGAAGAGCGCCGAGGGGCAGATACTCGCACTCGCCGCCTGGAGCGCGACCTCGCAGATCCGCGCCAGGGTCTGGAGCTTCAATCCCGGTGTTGCGATAGACAAATCTTTTTTCGAAACGGTGTTGAAAAAAGCCATCCAGTTGCGCGCGGCGTTACCGGCAGCGCGTCACACCAATGCGATGCGGCTGGTGCATGGTGAGTCGGACGGACTGCCGGGACTGGTGGTCGACCGCTACGACGATGTGCTGGTGGTGCAGTTCCTGTCGGCGGGCGCCGAGCACTGGCGCGAAGCGATTCTCGATGCGCTCGTCGCCGCCACCGGCTGCGAGGCGATTTACGAGCGCTCGGACGCCGAAGTGCGCGCGTTGGAGGGTCTCGCGCCTCGAGTTGGATTTGCGCGTGGCAATCGAGAGGCGAAACGCTGCCCGATTATCGAGCACGGCCTCAACTTCCGCGTCGACGTCGAGGCGGGACAGAAAACCGGCTTCTTCCTCGACCAGCGCGAGAACCGGCAGCGGGTGCGCGCGCTGGCCGAAGGGCGCGAGGTGCTGGATGCGTTCTGCTACACCGGCGGCTTTTCTCTCGCCGCGCTGGCCGGCGGCGCAAAGCACGTCACCGCGGTAGAAAGCTCCGCGCCGGCGCTGGAGGTTGCCAAGGAAAATGTGAATGCAAATTCAATGGATTTTTCAAAAATTTCATTTGAGCAAGCCGATGTATTTGCCTACCAGCGCCTGCTGCGCGACCGCGGCAAGGGCTTCGGCCTGATCGTGCTCGATCCGCCCAAGTTCGCGCCCACGGCGGCGCTGGTAAAGAACGCCGCGCGCGCCTACAAGGACATCAACCTGCTGGCGCTGAAGCTGCTCGAGCCCGGCGGCCTGCTCGCCACCTTCTCCTGCTCGGGCGGCGTCTCGGCGGAACTCTTCCAGTCCATCGTCGCGGGCGCCGCAGCCGATGCCGGGGTGGATGCGAAGATCATCGAGCGATTCGGCGCCGCAGCCGACCATCCGGTGGGCCTCAATTTTCCCGAAGGCGACTACCTCAAGGGCTTCCTGATCCTTCGAACCTGATTTGTCGGTTCACCGGGGTAGAATCCGTCCCCCTGTAGTTGAAACTGAATCAGGATTTGCTTATGGAACAGAGCGAAATGGTGCCGGTCACGATCCTCACCGGGTTTCTCGGCGCGGGCAAGACCACGCTGCTCAACCGCATTCTCAAGGAAGACCACGGCAAGAAAATCGCCGTGATCGAGAACGAGTTCGGCGAGGTCGGCGTCGACAGCGAGATCATCGAGAAGACGGACGAAAGCATCGTCGAGATGAACAACGGCTGCATCTGCTGCACGGTGCGCGGCGACCTGATCAAGATCCTCGGCAGCCTCAAGGACAAGCGCAGCTCGGGCGCGCTCAAGTTCGACCGCGTCATCATCGAGACCACCGGCATGGCCGATCCCGGGCCCGTGGCGCAGACCTTCTTCACCGACGAGGATGTCGGCGGCTACTACCTGCTCGACTCGATCCTCACCGTGGTCGACGCCAAGCACGCGCCGGCGCAGCTGGACGAATTCCGCGAGGCGCAGGAGCAGGTCGGCTTTGCCGACAGGATCCTGCTGTCGAAGTCCGATCTGGTTTCTGAAGATGAAATAAAAATATTGTCCGATCGTCTCCGCCGCATGAATCCCCGTGCCCAGATGAAAAAAGTCAATTTCGGCAATACCCCGATCGAGGAGATCCTCGACATCCGCGGCTTCAACCTGAACGCGATCCTCGAGCTCGATCCGGAATTCCTCGCCGATGCGCCGCACAGCCACCACGACGAGGTCGAGTCCTTCGTCTTCCGCTCCGAGAAACCCTTCAACGGCGACAAGCTCGAGCAGTTCCTCTCCGGCATGATCCAGGTCTACGGGCCGGACCTGCTGCGCTACAAGGGCATTCTGTGGATGAAAGGCAACCAGCGCCGCGTGGTGTTCCAGGGCGTGCACATGATGATGGGCGGCGACATGGGCAAGCCCTGGGGCAAGGACAAGAAGCAGTCGGTGATGGTGTTCATCGGCAAGAAATTGCCCAAGGACCTGTTCCTCGCCGGTCTGGAGCAGTGCTTAGCCTGACGCTAGCTCGGCTTCCAGACAGGCCCGACACAGGCAGTTTCGCGCCGGCACCGGCTCGAGCGGTGGCAGCTCGGCGCACCAGCACGGCTCCTCTCCGGCTTGCATGCCGCAGCTGAAGCTTGTGCCGCAGCGCGCGCAACGCGACTCAGGCGGGTTTTTCTTCGCTTCCATCCAGGGGCAGTTTTTGCACGGCAATGCGCAGGAATTTGAATTGCGCGTCCACGTTGCGGCAGCCGTTGCAGATCGCGAGGTGCACGCGCAAACCGACCCGCTCGCCGAAGCCGAGCTTGCGGTCTGCGGCCTGCGACAGCAGGCGGGTCGTCTCCTTGCAGGACAGCATCATGTTTTTCCGAACCAGTTCTTTTCCAGGCACAGGCGCAGCGCCATGCGGGCGCGATGCAGCATCACCCAGCAGTGCGTCGCGCTGATTCCCAGTTCCTTACAGATCTCCGCGGTCTCGAGACCCAGGTGCTCGCGCATCATGAAGGCCTGGGCGGTGCGCTCGGGCAGTGCGCGCAGGCAGGCTTCAAGCGCGGCGAGAAACTGCTTCTGCCCGAGGGCGCCCTCGGGCTGCTCCCAGGCCTGCGGCGGCACCTCCCAGTGGCCGCGCCGGTCGAACAGGCGATCGAATTCCCGTGCATCCGCATCGGCCTCCAGATCGGAGACCGGACGCTCGCGGCTCTGGCGGCGGATGGTGTCGACGATCTTGTGCTTGAGGATGCCGGTGAGCCAGGTGCGCAGCCCGGAGCGGCCGGCGAAATTGGCTTCGCCAGCGAGCGCCGCCAGCAGGGCCTCCTGAACCGCGTCTTCCGCGGCGGCGGTATCCCGCAACTGCAGCGTGGCGTAGCGCAGCAGGTAGGGCCGCAGACTCTCGATCTGGGTGCGGAAATCTGCTGGCATGGGGCTTGAAGCGGTCCTTTCAGATCCCATCTTATCCGCTCCTAAGTTTTGTAGAATGAGCCGGTCATGAATGCACCGGCCAACCACAACACCCTTGCCGCCGAAAAGGCGCGCATCCTGGTCGAAGCGCTGCCCTACATCCAGCGCTTCCACGGCAAGACCATCGTCGTCAAATTCGGCGGCAACGCCATGACCGACGAAATCCTCAAGGCGGATTTCGCGCGCGACGTGGTGCTGCTCAAGCTCGTCGGCATGAACCCGGTGGTGGTACACGGCGGCGGGCCGCAGATCGAAACCGTGCTCGCGCGCCTGGGCATGAAGGGCACTTTCGTGCAGGGCATGCGCGTCACCGACGCTGCGACCATGGACGTGGTCGAGATGGTGCTCGGCGGCCAGGTGAACAAGGAAGTCGTCGAGCTCATCAACCAGGCGGGCGGCAAGGCCGTCGGTCTCACCGGCCAGGACGGCGCTTTCATCCGCGCGCGCAAGCTGCTGCTCGGTTCGGACAAGGACAGCAGCAAGATCGACATCGGCCAGGTGGGCGAGATCGAATCTATCGATCCGATGGTGATCGCCGCGCTGGAGCAGGCGGGATTCATTCCGGTCGTCGCGCCGATCGCGACCGGCGCCGACGGCACCACCTACAACATCAACGCCGACCTGGTGGCCGGCAAGCTGGCCGAGATCCTGCGCGCTGAGAAGCTGATCGTGCTGACCAACACGCCCGGCGTGCTCGACAAGGAGGGCAAGCTGCTCTCCGGCCTGACGCCGAAGAAGGTCGACGATCTGGTCGCCAAGGGCGTGATCTCCGGCGGCATGCTGCCGAAGATCGCCTCGGTGCTCGATGCCGCGCGCGCCGGGGTCAAGTCCTGCCACATCATCGACGGCCGCGTGCCGCACGCTCTGCTGCTGGAAGTGCTCACCGAAACCGGCGTCGGCACCTTGATCCGCAGCAAGTAACAGATGCGCATAATGAAGTATCCACCGTCGCGGCGCGTGTGGATCTTCGACCTCGACAACACGCTGCACGATGCGCGGCGGCACATCTTTCCGTCGATGCACCTGCAGATGAACGACTACCTCAAGCGCCACTTCGGGCTCGACGATGAGGCGGCGAATGAGATGCGGCGCTTCTTCTGGGAGCGCTACGGAACGACCCTGCGCGGTCTGGTGCGCCACTACGGGCATGATCCGAAACATTTCCTGCGCGAGACGCACCGTTTTGCGGATCTTGCCGGGATGGTGGTGCGCGACAACGGAATCCGACACGCGCTCGCGCGCCTCCCCGGTAAAAAGCTGGTTTTCTCCAACGCGCCGCTGCATTACGTCGAGGAGGTGGTGCAGGCGCTCGGCCTGACAAACTATTTCGATGCGGTGTACGCGATCGAGAGCACGCGTTACCGGCCCAAGCCCGCGCTGCAGGGCTTCCACGTGCTGCTGCGGGCCCACGACCTCGACCCGCACCGCTGCGCGCTGGTCGACGACATGCCGGAGAATCTGCGCGCAGCGAAAAGGCTCGGCATGTCAACTGTCTGGGTAAGCGGTGACGCGCGCAATGCACCGTTTGCCGACCTGCGCGTCAAATCCGTCACGGAACTGCCCAGGCTTGTATTCCGGCACTCTCACTGAGCGTAGAATTTCCGCATGCCGCGCGTCAAGGGAGAACGGCGGCTCGAGATCCTGAAGGCGCTGGCCCAGATGCTCGAGCAGCCGAAGTGGGGAAAGATCACGACTGCAGCGCTTGCCGGGAAGCTCGATGTCTCGGAGGCCGCGCTGTATCGCCATTTCGCCTCGAAAGCGCAGATGTACGAGGGCCTGATCGAATTCATCGAGACGTCGGTGTTCACGCTCGCCAACAAGATTGCGCAGGACGAGAGCGACGGCCGCAAGCAGGCCGCCAAGCTGGTCGAGATGCTGCTCTCGTTCGCCGAGAAGAATCCCGGCATGGTGCGCGTGATGACCGGCGACGCGCTGGTGGGCGAGCACGAGCGCCTGCAGGCGCGCATGAACCAGTTCTACGACCGCCTCGAAGCCTCGCTCAAGCAGGCGCTGCGCTCACCCGGCGAGGGCGGCGGCCAGAAACCCTCGGATGCCGACGTAACCGCGCACGCCGCCTTCCTCACGCGCTACATGATCGGCTGCCTGCACCAGTTCGCGAAGTCCGGCTTCGCCAGGAAACCCACCGAAAGCTACGCCGCGCAGCGGCGCTTCCTCGCGGCGTAGCGCCGCCATGGCAGAGCACAAATCCCCGCGCATCGTCGAGGAGAAGCGGGCTGCGCGCGCTGTCGCGCGCCGCATCCGCAGTGGCCTGATTGCCTACAACACCGCAAAAGTCGGCAAGCCCGCCTACCGGCGCCTCGTGCTCTCGGCGCGCGACAGCGCGGGCCGGATTGTGGGCGGCCTGGCCGGAGAACTTTATTGGAATGCGCTTTACGTCGAGCTGCTCTGGCTGAAGGAGGGCGCGCGCAAGAGCGGTCTGGGGCGCCGGCTGATGCAGGAGGCGGAAAAGCGTGCCCGCCGCGCCGGCAAGGATCTGATCTACCTCAACACCTATACCTTCCAGGCGCCCGGCTTCTACCGCAAGCTGGGCTTTCGCAGCATTGGCCGAATCCGGGACTATCCGCGCGGCGAGAGCCGCATTTTCCTCGTCAAGAAGGTTTGACCGCGCAGATCGGGCAGGCTGGGTCTTTCTTCACCCTCACCGTGCGCCACTCGGATCGCTTGGCGTCGAGCAACAACAGTCTTCCGTTCAATGTTTCGCCCGCCGCAGTTATCAGCTTCGCCGCTTCCGCTGCCTGCAGCGCGCCGACGACGCCGGTGAGCGGCGCGAAGACGCCCATGGTGGAGCACTGCACTTCCTCGATCTCGCCGTCTTCGGGGAAAAGGCAGGCATAGCAGGGCGCATCGGATTTTCTCAGGTCGAACACGGCGACCTGCGCATCGAAACGGATCGCCGCGCCGGAGACGAGAGGCACGTGTCCCACGACGCAGGCGCGGTTGAGCGCGTGGCGCGTGGCGAAGTTGTCGGAGCAGTCCAGCACGACGTCGACATCGGCCAGCAGGGATTGCAGATCCTTTGCTTCAATTCTCTTTTGCAAGGGAACGATCTTTACATCGGGGTTCAGAGCGGAAAGAGCGCTGCGCGCGGCTTCCACTTTCGGCGTGCCGACCGAGTCGGTGCGGTAGAGGATCTGGCGCTGCAGGTTGGTGAGGTCGACCTTGTCCGGGTCGGCCAGTGTCAGCCTGCCGATGCCGCTCGCGGCGAGGTAGAGCGCCGCCGGGCAACCCAGGCCGCCCGCGCCGACGACGAGCGCGTGCGCCGCGCGCAGCCGCTCCTGCCCTTCGATCCCGACCTCTTCGAGCAGGATGTGGCGGCTGTAGCGGAGGAGCTGCTGGTCGTTCAGGTCTTGCAACCCGGCGGAAGCGCCGGCGCGAAGATCAGTTCGATTTCGCGGCCGGCTTGGTCTGCGCGACCGAAGGCGTCTGGCCCTTGAGCGGCTCGCCCTTCAGGAACGCGATCGACTGCGCGAGCTGGAAATCTTCCTTGGAACCCAGTTCGATCGGTTTCGGCGGCTCGGAGGACGCGGCGGCGGCCGGCGTCGGGGCGGGCTTCAGCGGCGCGGACTTTGTCTCCTTGTCCTTGCCGTTGTCGAGGTGGCGCTGCAGGTCGGCTTCGCGCACGCGCGCGGCGAGCGTCGAGCCGGGTTCCTCGATGATCACGTCGGGCGTGATGCCCTTGGCCTGGATCGAGCGGCCGCTCGGCGTGTAGTAGCGCGCCGTGGTGAGCTTGATGGCGGTGTTGTTGCCCAGGGGCATGATGGTCTGCACCGAGCCCTTGCCGAAGGTTTGCGTGCCGATCACGGTGGCGCGCTTGTGGTCCTGCAGCGCGCCGGCGACGATCTCGGAAGCCGAGGCCGAGCCGCCGTTCACCAGCACCACCATCGGCACGGTCTTCACCGCGGCCGGCAGGTTCTTCATCATGTCGTCCTTGGCGCCGCGCAGGTAGTCGTCGTTGGTGGCGTAGAACTTCTTGCGCGCATCTTCGGTGCGGCCATCGGTGGAGACCACCAGCACCTTGGCCGGCAGGAACGCCGCCGAAATCGCGACCGCGCCGTAGAGCAGGCCGCCCGGATCGTTCCTGAGGTCGAGCACCAGCCCCTTGAGCGGCCCCTGCTTGAACAGCGTCTCGAGGTGGCGCGCGAGGCTCTCCGGGGTCGCTTCCTGGAACTGCGACACCCGCACCCAGCCGTAGCCCGGTTCATAGATCTTCGATTTCACGCTTTGCACCCGGATCACGGCGCGCGTGAGCGTGACGACGATCGGCTGCGGCTCGCCCTTGCGCGCGATCGTGAGCGTGATCTGCGTGCCGGCCTTGCCGCGCATGCGCTTCACCGCGTCGTTGAGCGTCATGCCCTTGACCTGCGCATCGTCCAGCTTGACGATCAGGTCGCCTGGCTTGACCCCGGCGCGAAACGCCGGCGTGTCCTCGATCGGCGAGATCACCTTGACGAGGCCGTCTTCCATGCTGACTTCGATGCCCAGGCCGCCGAACTGGCCCTGCGTGCCGACCTGCAGCTCCTTGAACGCCTCCGCGTCGAGGTAGGCCGAGTGCGGATCGAGCCCCGCGAGCATGCCGTTGATCGCTTCGGTGATCAGCTTCTTGTCTTCGACCGGTTCGACGTAGTTCTGCTTGATCGCGCCGAACACCTCGGTGAAGGAGCGCAGTTCCTCGACCGGCAGCGGCGAGCGCGTGGCAAGCTGGCCGATCGCCTGGAAGTTCAGGCTGACCAGTATCCCGGCCACCACGCCCAGCGCGATCAAACTGAAGTTCTTGAATCTTCCGTTCATTTAAGTTTCACCCACGATAAGGGGTCGAAAGGCCTGCCCAGATGCCGCAATTCAAAGTATAGACCTGTTTGCTCGTTGCCCCCGCTCTGTCCGACCGTCGCGAGGGGCTCGCCCAGAGTAACCGGATCGCCGGTTTGTTTGAGTAAAGATTCGTTATTGCCGTAGATCGACAGATAGGCCTGCCCATGGTCCACGATCAAAAGGTTGCCGAATCCCCGCATCCAGTCGGAATAGACCACGCGGCCGGCGCCCACCGCGAGAACTTGTTCACCTTCCGCGGCGCGGATGAAGAGGCCTTTGGCGGAAATACCCCCCTCATTGCGTAGAGCGCCAAAGCGCCCGGCAAGTTCCCCCCGCACCGGCAGCCGCAGCCGCCCCTTGAGCGCCGAAAACACGCTGACCGGCGCGCCGGTGCCCGCCTCCGGCACCGCGGTGACCCGTGCATAGCCCGCGCCGGGCCGCGCCGCCAGTACCTTGCCGATTTCCTGCACCAGGCGCGCCAGGCGTGATTCGTCGGCGAGCAGCATCTGGATGCGCTTTTTCGCCGAGCGGATCTCTCCCGCGATGCGCTCCAGCAGGCGGCGGTGGTCGCGCCGCTCGCGCAGCAGCTGCTCGCGGTCGCGGCGAGCGCGCGCTTCGAGCCCCGCCAGTTCGAGCGCCTTGGCATCCGAACCGGTCTTCAGGCGGGCGATTTCGGCCAGCCCCTGGCGGTGCGCTTCGATCATCTGCGCCGCCGCGCGCGAAACGTACGTCAGGTAGTGCAGTTTGCGCGCCGCGTCGGCGAGGTCCTCCCCCGAGAGCGCAAGGCGCACGAAATCGGGCGTTGCGCCAGCAATGCCCGCGAGCGCGCGCGCGGCGAGCAGGCGCCCGAGCGCGCTCTGGCCGGCGTCCTGCGAGCGTTCCTGGACGGCCCTGCGCGCGCCGAGCTGCGCGATCGCCGCGCGCGCGGCGCGCGCCTCGGCCTCCAGCGCATGCAGCGCACGGTTGGCGTCGGAGATCGCGATCTCGGAGGCGCGCAGCGTGTCGCGCGCCTCGCGCCGGTCCGATTCGCGGTCCTCGAGCTCCGTCCTGAGCGAATCGATGCGCGCGCGCAGGGCGGCAAGATCCTCCTCTCGCGTGGCACTCTGCGCCGATGCACTCGCGAGCAGAAACGCGAAGAGCAGGACTCTGTTCAGGCTTTGGATTTTCCCTGTGCGGCGACCGCGGCCACGCGTTGCGCTATTTCCTCGGCATTTCCCAGGTAGCGATGCCCGAGCGGGCGCAATTTGTCGTCCAGCTCGTAGACCAGCGGCACACCGGTGGGCACGTTGAGGGCGACGATGTCCGCGTCCGACACGCCGTCGAGGTGCTTGATGAGCGCGCGCAGCGAGTTGCCGTGCGCGGCGACGAGGAGGCGGCGGCCGGCGCGCAGGGACGGCGCGATGCTGTCCTGCCAGAACGGAATCACGCGCGCCACCGTATCCTTCAGGCATTCGGTCCTGGGCACCGTCACCCCGGCATAGCGCGGGTCGCGTGCTTCATGGCGCGGGTCGCCGGGCTCCAGCGCGGGCGGCGGCGTGTCGTAACTGCGACGCCAGGCGAGCACCTGCGCTTCGCCGAATTTCGCCGCCGTCTCGGCTTTGTTCAGGCCCTGCAGCGCACCGTAGTGGCGCTCGTTCAGGCGCCAGTCCTTGGCCACCGGCAGCCAGAGCTGGTCGAGTTCGTCCAGCGCGAGATGCAGCGTGCGGATAGCGCGCTTGAGCACCGAGGTGCAGGCAAGATCGAAGGCATAACCCTCGGCTTTGAGGAGCCGGCCCGCGCTGCGCGCTTCCTCGACTCCCTGCGGCGATAGATCGACGTCGGTCCAGCCGGTGAAGCGGTTTTCGCGATTCCAGCCCGATTCGCCGTGCCGCAGGAGCACGAGCTTGTGCATGCGCTGAATTATAATGCGCGCATGAGCATGGAATTCATCAACAAGAACATCTTCATCATCGCGGTGGCGCTGATCTCGGGCGGCATGCTGATCTGGCCGCTCCTGCGCCGCAGCGCTGGCGGACCCTGGGTGAATACGCTCGCCGCGACGCAACTCATCAACCGCAGCGATGCGCTCGTCATCGACCTGCGCAGCAGCGAGGACTACGCCAGGGGCCACATCCTCGGCGCGAGGAACATCCCGCTCGCGGAGCTCGAGAAACGCGCCGCCGAACTCGACAAGCACAAGGCCAAGCCGCTGATCCTGCATTGCGGCGACGGCAATCGCGCCGGCGGCGCGGTCGCGGTGCTGCGCAAGAAAGGCTTCGACAGCGTGCACAACCTTGCCGGCGGCTACGCCGCATGGCAGCAGGCCGGCCTGCCGGTGGAGAAGTGAACGAGAAACCCGATCGATGGCGCACATACTGATTTACGCCACCGCCGGATGTCCGTATTGTCAGGCCGCCGACCGGCTGCTCGCGCGCAAGGGGGTCAGCGACATCGAACGCGTGCGCGTCGATCTGGAACCCGGCCGGCGCGCCGAAATGCAGCAAAAGAGCGGCCGCTACACCGTGCCGCAGATCTGGATCGGCGGCCGCCACGTCGGCGGCAGCGACGAGCTTCACGAGCTGGAGGATTCCGGACAGCTCGATCAACTACTTGCAAAGGCCACATGAGTGATCAGATGCGCGACCCGACACAACCCGCAGGCGCCGATCCACAGCCGCAGGCGCCGCAGCAGGCTTCGTTCCAGATCGAGAAGCTCTACGTCAAGGATCTGTCGCTCGAGGTGCCCAATGCGCCCCAGGTCTTTATCCAGGCGCAGGACCCGCAGCTCGAAATCCAGGTGCGCAGCTCGGGCGAGCAGTTCGCCGACGCGCTGTTCGAAGTCGTCGTCACCATCACGGTGACCGCGCGCTCGGGCGAGAAGACCGTGTTCCTCGCCGAAGTGGCGCAGGCCGGGATATTTACGGTGCGCGGCGTTCCGGCGCAGGATCTCGAACCGCTGATCGGCATCGGCTGCCCGACGATCCTCTACCCGTACGCGCGCGAGGCGATCTCCGACCTGGTCACGCGCTCGGGGTTTCCGGCGGTGATCCTGGCGCCGGTTTCCTTCGAGCAGATCTACATGGAACGCATGCAGCAGCAGCAGGCCGCGGCCGGGCCGAAGATCGAACTGGCGAGCTGAGCGTGCAGCGGATTTTGCTTCCCTTGCTGCTGACCGCGCTCAGCGCGAGCGCTGTCCTGTCCGACGCCGGCGCGGCCGACTATCGCTCGGTGCAGGAAAACGCCGCGGTGCTCTACGACGCGCCCTCGCGGCAGGCGACGCCGCTCTATGTGGTCTCGCGCAGCTATCCGCTCGAGGTGATCGTGAACCTCGAAGCCTGGGTGAAGGTGCGCGACCACGCCGGCGCGCTGACCTGGATCGAAAAAAAGGCGCTGAGCGACAAGCGCATGCTGCTCGTCACGGCGCCTGCCGCGGAAGCGCGCCTGCGGCCCGAAGACGCCGCCCCCGCTGTGTTCAGCGCGGCGCAGAACGTGGTGCTGGAGCTTCTCGATGTCGCGCCCAACGGCTGGCTGCGCGTGCGCCACAGCGACGGCGCGACCGGTTTCGTGCGCGCGGCTTCGGTCTGGGGCGACTGAAAAGCGAGGCATGACTGCGCTCGCCGTACTTGGTGCGGGCGCTTGGGGCACCGCCCTGGCCGCGGTGCTATCCAGCCGGCACCGCGTGACCTTGTGGGCGCGTGATCCCGAACAGGCGAAGGCGATCGCCGCTGTGCGCCGAAATGAGCGTTATCTTCCTGAAATTACGCTGCCTGATTCGCTCCAGATTGGCTCTGACCTGGAGCAAGCAATTGCAAATGCCGAGTTGCTCGTCGCCGCAACGCCGGTGGCGGGATTGCGCGAACTGCTGGGCCGGCTGCAGGGCACAAAAACCCCGCTGCTCTGGCTGTGCAAGGGATTCGAGCAGGGTAGCGCGGCGTTGCCGCACGAAATTGTCGCGGCCACGGGAATCCGCGCAGCGAGCGGCGCGCTTTCCGGGCCCTCGTTCGCGCTCGAGGTGGCGAAGAATCTGCCCTGTGCCCTGACGCTCGCCTCGGCCGACGCTGCGTTTGCGGCGAGCGCCGCCGCGCAGCTGCACGGCGGCCGGCTGCGCGTCTATCACTCGGACGACGTGGTGGGCGTCGAGATCGGCGGCGCGGTCAAGAACGTGCTCGCGATTGCGGTGGGCATCTGCGACGGGCTGGGCCTCGGGCAGAACGCGCGCGCGGCGCTCGTCACCCGCGGCCTCGCCGAACTCGCGCGCCTGGGCGTGGCGCTGGGCGGGCGCGCGGACACGGTGATGGGGCTGACCGGCGCCGGCGACCTGATACTCACCGCGACCGGAGACCTGTCGCGCAACCGGCGCGTCGGCCTCGAACTCGCGCGCGGCAAGCCCTTGCAGACGATCGTGGCCGAGCTCGGCCACGTCGCCGAAGGCGTCAGCTCGGCGCAGGCGACGCTCGCGCGCGCTAAAAGCTGCGGGGTGGAAATGCCGATCACCTCGGCGGTGGACGCGGTGCTCGCGGGACGCCTCACGCCGCCGCAGGCGGTGGAACGCTTGCTCGCGCGCGATCCGAAAGCGGAAGCCTAGCGAAAGTCGAGCTGCCGCCAAGCCTCGAACACGGTCACCGCAACTGCGTTCGAAAGATTCAGGCTGCGGTTGCCCGGGCGCATCGGGAGGCGCAGGCGCATTTCGGCTTTGAATGAATCCATTATTTCTCCGGGCAGGCCGGCGGTCTCGGAGCCGAAGACAAAGGCGTCGCCTTCCTGAAACTGGGTATCGAATACGTTTTTCGCAGCTTTTGTCGTCAGGGCAAAAAGGCGCCGATCTTTCAAAACCCCTATGCAGGATTGCCAATCGGCGTGCACGCGCACGCTGGCGTACTCGTGGTAATCGAGCCCGGCGCGCTTGAGTTGCTTGTCGTCCATGGAAAAGCCGAGCGGTTCCACCAGGTGCAGGCGCGCGCCGGTATTGGCGGCCAGCCGAATCACATTGCCTGCGTTGGGCGGAATCTCCGGGTGGACGAGGACGATGTCGAACATCAGTACGCCTGCGTGGGAGGAAAGGTGCGCGCGACGACCCAGTTCACGACGCGCGCCGCGCCAGCGCGCTTCAATGTCGCTGCGATCTCGTCGAGGGTGGCGCCCGTGGTCATGACATCGTCGAGCACTGCGATACTCGCGCCCGCCAGGAGGCGCTGGCACTGGAAGGCGCCGCGTACGTTCTTTGCTCGTTCTTTCATCGGCAAGTCCAGTTGTGGCGGCGTGTCTCGCGTTCGTTCGCATAGCTCGGGCGACAACGGCACGCCGGCGGAGCGGGCCACGTGCCTGCCGATTTCAAGTGTCTGGTTGAAGCCGCGCGCTCGCAACCGATGGCCGGATAGCGGCACCGGGAGGAGGAAATGGACGCGCTCGGTTGCGGCCACTTTTTCCGCCAGGAGTTTCCCGAACAGCGTAGCGAGGGCCAGTTCGGAACGGAATTTCAGGGAGTGCACCAGCACATCCGCCGGGAATGCGTAGGCCAGGACGGCAATGGTCGCGTCGTAGTGCGGGGGTTGCGTCAGGCAGCGCCCGCAGACGGCGCCGCCGGGCGAGGCGAGCGCGCAGCGCGGGCAAAGCGGCCTGTTCAGGCGCGGCAGGTCGGCATCGCACTGCGCGCAAAGAATGCCTGCAGCCTGCCCGCGGCACAGGAAGCAGCTGCCGCTGAACAGCAAGGTGCCGATGCGCCGCCCGAGGTTCGCCAGCATTGAGAATATTGTGCGCTAGACTGGCCCGATGTGGACTGTAGAGGCGCTTGCGGTCGATCTCGCCGCGGGCCGAACCACCAGCCGCGCATTGCTCGAAACGGCGCTGGCGCGGATCGCCGAGCCCTCGGGCGAGGGCGCGCGCGCGTTCATCAAGCTCTATGCAGATGCGGCGCGCGCCGACGCCGATCACGCGGACCGCTTGCGCAAGGCGGGCGTGGTGCGCTCAGCGGTGGACGGGCTGCCGGTATCGGTGAAGGACCTGTTCGACGTCGCGGGAGATGTTACCCGCGCGGGTTCGAAGCTGTTGGCGAAGGCGGCACCCGCCACGGCAGACGCGCCGGCGGTTGCGCGCCTGCGCGCCGCGGGCGCGGTGATCGTCGGCCGCACCAACATGGTCGAATTCGCTTTTGGTACCACGGGCCTCAACCCGCACTACGGCACGCCGAAGAATCCCTGGGACCGCCCACGCGCCGGCTCCGACGGCGCGTCCCGCGGCGGGCGCGTGCCGGGCGGCTCATCCTCGGGCGCGGCGGTCGCGCAGGCCGACGGCATGTGCGTCATGGCGCTGGGCAGCGACACACGTGGTTCCATCCGGCAGCCCGCGGCGCTCTGCGGCATCGTCGGCTTCAAGCCGACGCAGCAGCGGGTGCCGCGCGATGGTGCATTCCCACTTTCCTTCGCGCTCGATTCGATCGGCCCGCTCGCCAATAGCGTGGCCTGCTGCGCCGCCTACGATTCGATTCTCGCTGCCGAGCCGTCGCAAGCGCTTGCGCCGCTGGGCGCGAAAGGATTGCGGTTACTGGTGCCGCGTGGCTCCCTGATCGAGGACCTTGACGGCGAGGTGGCGCGCGCGTTCGAGGCAAGCTTGGGCAGGCTCGCGGCGGCGGGCGCGCTGATCGCGCATTTGCCGGTGCCGGCCTTCGAGCGCCAGGCGGAGTACTTCAGGAGCGGCGGTTTCGCTGGCGCCGAGGCTTACGCGATCCACCGCCGCTGGCTGGACCGGATCGCCGAATACGATCCGCGCGTCGGCAAGAGGATTCAGATGGCAAAGGACTTGAGCGCCGCGGATTACGTCGATCTGCTCCGGCTGCGCCAGGCTTACATTGCCGAAGTCGGAGCCGCGCTGGCGCCATTCGATGCGTTCCTGATGCCCACCACTCCCTGCATCGCGCCTACGATCAAAGAGGTGGACGCAAGCGACGACGACTACTTCCGCTGGAACATGCGCATCCTGCGCAATGTCGGCGTGGTCAATTTCCTCGATGGCTGCGCCGTCACTCTGCCGTGTCATGCAGCGGGCACGGCACCCGTGGGGCTCTCGGTGTGCGGCCCGGCGCTCTCGGACCGGCACATTCTCTCGGTCGCGCAGGCGGTGGAAGGCGTGCTTGCCCGGGGAAACTGAGCGCCCACCAGGTTTTTTGATCGACGCGCGTGCCGCCCGGCGCCGTTTCGAGCGCGCCGCGCATGGCTATGCGCAGGCCTCCAGGCTTGAAGCGGAAATCGGCACGCGCATGCTCGAGCGCCTCGCGTACGTGAAACTCGCGCCGCGCCGCGTGCTCGATGCGGGCAGCGGCCCGGGGCGCGATGCGCGCGCGCTGGCAAAGCGCTACCGGAAGGCAGAGGTGCTGGCGCTCGATTTTTCGCATGCCATGCTGCGCGCGGGCCGGCCGCGCCTGCGTTTTTTCGAGCGCCGGCCGCCCAAACCGGTGTGCGCCGACCTGGCACGGCAGCCCTTTGCGAGCGCGAGCATCGGCCTCGTCTGGTCGAACATGGCGCTGCATTGGGCGGCGGACCCGCTCGCCGCCCTGCGCGAATTCCATCGCGTGCTCGCGTTGGAAGGACTGCTGATGTTCAGCACGCTTGGCCCCGATACGCTCGCCGAATTGCGTCTGGCGGCGGGCGAAGCGCGCGTGCATTCGTTCACCGACATGCACGACCTGGGCGACATGCTGGTCGAGGCGGGGTTCGCCGAGCCGGTCATGGACATGGAGCGGGTCACGATCGTTTATCCCGAGGGCGCGGCGCTGCTCGCCGATCTGCGCGCGAGCGGCCAGACCTGCGCGTTGAATGACCGCGCACGCGGGCTCGCCGGACGGCGCTTCCATGTTTCGCTGCTGGAGAAACTCGCGGCGCAACGCCACGAAGGCAAGCTGCCCGTCAGCTACGAGGTGGTCTACGGCCACGCGTGGAAGGCGGTGCCGAAGCGCACGGCGGACGGGCGCAGCGTGATAAAAATTTTCTGAGCAATTTCATTGCCTTCGTTCTTGAGCGGGCGGCGCGGCTATGGTAACTTGCCCGGCAGACCAGGAGAGGACTGAAAGATGAAGTCGAGCAAGCCGGCACGCAGCATCGCCACCCGGGCGATCGCGCTCCTCGCCGCGTTCTACGGCATCGCGTTCTCGGCACAGGCGCTGGCGCTGGAGTGGAATCTGCAGCCCGCGGGCAGCAAGCTCGCCGCCGAGATTCACAGCCTGCATGAATGGGTGATGATCCTGTGCACGGTGATTTTCGTCGGCGTGTTCGGCTTCATGTTCTGGGCCTGCTACGCGCACCGCAAGTCCAAGGGCCACAAGGCCGCGCATTTCCACGAGAACACCACGATCGAGTTCCTCTGGACGGTGATCCCGATGTTCATCCTCGTGATCATCGCGTGGCCCGTGACCAAGACGGTGATCGCGCAGAAAGACACCTCCAATGCCGACATTACCGTCAAGGTCACCGGTTACCAATGGAAGTGGGGCTACGACTACCTGAAGGGCGAGGGCGAAGGCATCAGCTTCATCTCCACGCTGTCCACCCCTCGCGACCAGATCGAGGGCCGCGCGCCGAAGGGCGAGCACTACCTGCTCGAGGTGGACAACGAGATGGTGGTGCCGATCGGCAAGAAAGTGCGCGTGCTGACCACCGCCGCCGACGTGATTCACTCGTGGTGGATGCCGGTATTCGGCGCCAAACAAGACGCGATTCCGGGCTTCATCCGCGATCTGTGGTTCAAGGCGGACAAGACCGGCACCTTCCGCAGCCAGTGCGTGGAGTTGTGCGGCAAGGAACACGGTTTCATGCCGATCGTGGTCAAAGTGGTGACCCAGGACGAATACCGCAAATGGGTCGGCGACCAGATGAAGCTGATCGCCGCGGCGGCCGATGACCCGAACAAGCAGTACCCGCTGGACGATCTGAAAAGGCGGGGCGAGCAGGTCTACGCCAAGAACTGCGTCGTTTGCCACCAGGCGACGGGCAAGGGCGCGCCGCCCGCGTTCCCGCCGCTCGACGGCTCGAAAATGGTCATCGGACCCAAGGAAAAGCAGATCGAGACGGTGCTGAACGGCGTCCTCAAGGACGGCACGCCCACCGCGATGGCCGCGTTCGGCAAGCACCTGAACGATGTCGAACTGGCTGCCGTTATCACCTTCACGCGCAACAACTGGGGCAACAGGACCGGCGAGGCGATCCAGCCCGCCGATGTCAAGGCTCTCAGGAAGTAGGACGGGAGACAAGCCATGAGTGCAGTCGTAGATACGCACGCCGCCGGACATGATGCGGCCCACGCCGACCACCACGGCGGCTACCACGGCGCCGGCGGCGTCATGCGCTGGGTCACCACCACCAACCACAAGGATATCGGCACGCTTTACCTGTGGTTCAGCTTCATCATGTTCATGGTCGGCGGCGCGATGGCGATGGCGATCCGCCTGGAGCTGTTCCAGCCGGGCATCCAGTTCTTCAACCCGGACCTGTTCAACCAGTTCACCACCATGCACGGCCTGATCATGGTGTTCGGCGCGATCATGCCGGCGTTCGTGGGCTTTGCGAATTGGCAGATTCCGATGATGATCGGCGCGCCGGACATGGCGTTCGCGCGCATGAACAACTGGAGCTTCTGGATCCTGCCGTTCGCCGCGTCGCTGCTGCTGCTCTCGTTTTTCATGCCGGGCGGTGCGCCGGGGGTGGGCTGGACAATGTACGGCCCGCTTACGGTGCAGATGGGTATGGGAATGGATCTCACCATTTTCGCCGTCCACCTGCTTGGCATGAGCTCGATCATGGGCGCGATCAACATCCTTACCACCATCCTCAACATGCGGGCGCCCGGCATGACCCTGATGC
>CAZTSJ010000264.1:0-6717 GCA_964616875.1 uncultured Bordetella sp.
TGAGACTCAAATTCACGGTGCTGCCGGACATCATGCCGGCACAGGCCGCAAGCGCAAGCGAGGCCAATACTGCGAATAACTTATTCATCGGTCCATCCTCCTATGTTGGGGCAACAAGGGTGTAACACCGGGACGCGAAGCCTATTCCCCTCGCGCCCCGGGGAGAGGAATATATTGCCTTTGGGGATGTTACCGTTCATAGGTCTCAAACAGGAGGGTTGAATGAACAGGAAATTGCTTGCCGTCTTGGTGGTTCTTGCGCTAGGCGGAGGTATCGCCGCGGAGGCGCTCGCGCAGGCCAATCCAAACCAGTTGATCGCACAGCGCAAAGGCGCGATGAACTTGCAGGTCAAGTACTTTGGCCCGGTCTTGGGAATGAGCCTGGGTCGCGCGCCGTACGACGCGAAAATCGTGCAGCGCAACGTCGAGTACCTGGCCGTCTTGAATCTATTGCCCTGGGATGATTTCCAGCCAAGTACGGTGGGCAACCCCAACACGCGGACCAAGGAAGACGCCTTCAAGGACACCGCAAAGTTCAAGGCGGCGATCGACAGTATGCAGGCAGAGGTGCAGAAGCTCACGGCCGTGGTGCGGGGCGGCGGCGACCAGAATGCCGTCAAGCCGGCGGCACAGGCCGTAGGACGGGCCTGCAATTCCTGCCACGAGTCGTTCGCCACCTTCGAGTTCCGGTTCCGGGTCGAGTAGGTTTGGCTTTCCCAGGCCGGCGAGCGCTCGCGCTCGGGTGCGTGCTTCTCGCCGGTATTCCCGCCGCCTTCGCGCAGGGCGACGTGGCCAAGGGTAAGTACCTGGCAAGTGCCGCTGGCTGCGTGGGCTGCCACACCGATACAGCTTCCGGCGCGGTGCCGTTTGCAGGAGGGCGTCTGCTCGAGACACTATTCGGCAAGTTCTACGGGCCCAATATCACGCCCCACCCAGAAACGGGGCTGGGTAAGTGGTCGGAGGCGGACTTCCGGCGCGCAATGCGATTGGGCGAACGCCCTGACGGCGCGCACTACTACCCGGCTTTTCCGTATCCCTCGTTTGCAGGGATGGCGGACGGCGATATGCGGGATCTTTGGGCTTATCTTCGCAGCCTGACGCCAGCAAACCAGTCGAACCGGGCCCATGAGTTGCGCTTTCCTTTCGGCTGGCGATTCCTGGTGACCTTCTGGAAGTGGCTGTTTTTCGCGCCGCAGCCGTTCGTCGCCAACCCACAGGCGTCCGCGCAGGTAAATCGGGGCGCGTATTTGGTCAATGTTCTGGGGCATTGCGGGGAATGCCACACGCCACGCAATTTCCTCGGCGGGCTGAAGAAAGAGCGCTGGCTGGCCGGCGGCGTCCTGCCCGAGGGCCGGGTACCGAACCTGACGCCAACGCGCCTGAAAAAGTGGAGCGACGCACAGCTGCGGGAATTCCTGCGCAGCGGTGCAACCCCCGGCGGCGACCCACCCTCGGACGCCATGGACGAGGTGATCCGCAATACCACCAGCCAGCTGACCTCGCAGGATGTGGCGGCGCTGATCGCCTACCTGCGTGCGCTAGTGTCGGTCGTGGATGGCCCCCGCTGAGTCGAGGGAATAATCATGCCCCGGTGCTGTTAACTCGAATGTTTTTCCCCAAATATCCAAAGGAGAAGGAAGATGAAGCTTCGCGGCCTCGCAGTGATAGCGGCGATTGTGTTGGCAGGCTGTGCGTCAATGGGCGGCTCGATGCCTGCCAAGGTCGAGGGAGGCGTGTTTGTAAATTCTGCCGGAATGACTCTCTACACCTTCGACAAGGATGCGGCTGGCAGCGGCAAGAGCGTGTGCAACGGCCAGTGTGCCGTGGCTTGGCCGCCGCTCATGGCGGGCGCGAGCGATCAGGCGACGGGCGACTGGAGCGTAGTCACCCGCGATGATGGCTCGAAGCAGTGGGGGTACAAAGGCAAGCCGCTCTACCTGTGGGTCAAGGACCTGAAGCCGGGCGACAAGACAGGCGATGGCGTCGGCAAGGTGTGGAGCCTCGCACGCCCGTAAGGTCCGGCGAACCGGTCGCCCGGCGCGCGGGGTAACCCTACTTTTCTTGACGGAATAGCTGCGCCGGTAGACTGTTATCCCTGTGAACGACGCCGAGAGCATCGTCGAGTTTATTCCGCGCCTGCGGCGCTATGCGCGGGCGCTTGCCGGGGAGCGCAATGCGGCCGACGACCTGGTGCAGGACACGCTGGAGCGCGCCTGGTCCAAGCTGCACCTCTATCGGCGCGGTACCAATCTCAGGGCGTGGTTGTTTACGGTGATGCACAACGTATTCGTAAATCAGCGGCGCGCGGCGCGCTCGAGCGTGCCGCTCGATGAGGAAATGCCGGAACTCGCGCAGCCGGCGCGCGAGACCGACACGCTGGTGTTGCGGGATCTGGACGCCGCCATCCGGCGCCTGCCGCCGGACCAGCGCGAGGTCCTGCTGCTGGTGGCGCTCGAAGACATGAGCTACGGCGAGGCGGCGGAATCCCTCGGCGTGCCGATTGGCACCGTGATGTCGCGCTTGTCGCGGGCCAGGGAAAAGCTGCGCGCCATGCTCTCCGGGCTGCCGGCGGGCGGCAAGCAACTGAAGATCGTGAAATGAATAATGGATAACACGCCCCGGGATGATGCCGAGCTGAAAGCGCTTTCGCAGGCGCTGCACCAGCTCTACGACCCCGTGCTCGAAGAGCCGGTGCCGGAGCGGCTGCGTGCGCGCAGCTTGAGCCGCGCGCGCTGGCGCGCCGCGGCGATCGCGGCCAGCTGGGTCGCGCTCGGGCTCTGCGCCGGCGCCGTCGCGGGCTGGCAACTGCATGCCTCGCGCGCGCTCGTCGCGCCGCAGGCGGAGGTGCCCGTGTTCGTGAAGCGCGCCGCCATGGCGCACGCGACCTACTCGCCCGAGGTGCGCCACCCGGTAGAGGTGGGCGCCGACCAGGAGCAGCACCTGGTGGCCTGGCTCTCCAAGCGCCTTGGGGCGCAGGTTCGGGCGCCCAAGCTCGAAGCGGTCGGCTACAGCTTGATGGGTGGACGCCTGCTCCCTGGTGACAACGGTCCGGTCGCGCATTTCATGTACCAGACCGAGAAGGGGCGCCGCATCACGCTCTACGTGCGCACCGACGCCGCGGAGAATCGCGAAACCGCGTTCCGCTATGCGGCCGAGGGCAACGTGAAGGTGTTCTACTGGATCGACCGCAAGCTCGGCTACGCGATTTCCTCCGCCGACATCGGCAAGGACGACCTGCTCAAGATCGCCAACGCCGTCTACCAGCAGCTCAATCCCTAGCCAGGCTTCACTCGCGCGCCACCGGCCGGATCAGGTAGCCGCCGGATTTCTCGTCGCGCTCGAGCGTGACGAGCTTTCTTTTCTTGGCTTCTTCGAGCAGATCGGAAAAAGTCTTGAAACCGTAGTAGGACTCGTTGAAGCCCGGGTTGCGGCGCTTGAGCGCCTGCTTGATCATCGAGCCCCAGATGCGCTCGCCCTCGCCGCGCTCGGCGATCAGCGCCTGCAGCGTCTCGATGACCAGGTCGAAGGCTTCCTGCTGCTTCTCGCCCCCGGCCGGTGTGGTGGCGGTTTCCTTGCGCTTCTTCGCCGCGCGGCGCTTGTTTTCTTCCTCGCGCACCAGATCGTCGTAGTAGATGAATTCGTCGCAGTTGGCGATCAACAGGTCGCTGGTGGAATTCTTGACGCCAACGCCGATCACCACCTTGGCGTTCTCGCGCAGCTTGGAGACCAGCGGCGAGAAGTCCGAATCGCCGCTGATGATCACGAACGTGTCGACATGGCCCTTGGTGTAGCACAGGTCGAGCGCGTCCACGACCATGCGTATGTCGGCCGAGTTCTTGCCGGACTGGCGCAGGTGCGGGATCTCGATCAGTTCGAACGACGCGCCGTGCATGCCTGACTTGAACTCCTTGTAGCGCTCCCAGTCGCAATAGGCTTTCTTGACGACGATCGAGCCCTTGAGCAGCAGGCGCTCGAGCACGCGGCCGATGTCGAACTTCTCATATTTGGCGTCGCGCACGCCCAAGGCGACGTTCTCGAAGTCGCAGAAGAGCGCCATGTTGCGCGTTTCCTGGTTGGCGGCCATGTTTCGATTCTCCGCCGGGATTTCCCGGTTGCAGCGATGCTAGCATTCCACGCATGAACGGCGCAGAAAGCCTTGCCCGCACGCTGGTGGCTTGCGGTCTCGATACCTGTTTTGCCAACCCGGGAACTTCCGAGATGCATTTCGTCTCGGCGCTCGACCGTGTCGCCGGGCTGCGTTGCGTGCTGGGACTCGCCGAGACGGTGGTCGCCGGTTGTGCCGACGGCTACGCGCGCATGGCCGGCAAGCCCGCCGCAACGCTGTTTCACTGCGGCCCGGGCCTGGGCAACGCGATCGCCAATCTGCACAACGCGAAGCGGGCGCATACCCCGATCGTGAATATCGTTGGCGACCACGCCACCTACCATCGGCCGTACGATGCGCCGCTTACTTCGGATATCGAGGGGCTCGCGCGTGCCGTGTCCACTTGGGTTCGCACCAGCACAAGCGCGCGCACGCTCGGCGCGGATGCCGCCGCAGCGGTCCACGCGGCGCGCACGCCGCCTGGCGGCACCGCCACGCTCATCCTGCCGGCCGATTGCGCGTGGGATGAAGGCGCCAAGCCCGGGGCGGCGCTCGCGCCGCCGGCGCGCGCGACAGTGGCGCGCGGCAGCGTGGAGAAGGTCGCCGCGGCCCTGCGAGGCGGGCTGCCGTCGATGTTGCTGCTTGCAGGCGAAGCACTGGGTGAAGCCGGCTTGCGTGCGGCGAACCGGATTGCGCACGCGACGGGCGCCAAGTTGCGCACGCCGACCCAGGTGGCGCGCATGGCACGCGGCCGCGGCCGCGTGCCGGTGGATCGCGTTCCCTACGTGGTGGATGCGGCGCTGAAAGTGCTGGACGGCACGAAGCACCTGGTTCTCGCGGGAGCGATGGCGCCGGTCGGGTTCTTTGCCTATCCTGGCAAACCTTCAACGCTCTGGCCGAAGGATTGCGCTTTGCATCGCCTGGCAGACGCGGAAGAAGACGTCGTGGGCGCGCTGGAAGCCCTGGCCGACGAACTGGGCGCCGGGCGCGATGCTCCGATCCGCGCTGACGTCGCGAAGCCCGAGCTGCATGGCGGCCCGTTCAAGCCGGAGGCGTTTGGCCTGACGCTGGCCGCGCTCTTGCCGGAGAACGCAATCGTCGCCGAAGACGCGGTGACTTCGGGCCGCGCGCTTTTTCCGCTGACTTGGGGCGCCGCGCCGCACGACTGGATCCAGATCACCGGCGGTGCCATCGGGCACGCGTTTCCGGCGGCGACCGGGGCCGCCATCGCCTGTCCCGATCGAAAGGTCGTCTGCCTGCAGGCCGACGGCGCGGGCATGTACTCGCTGCAGGCCCTCTGGACGCAGGCGCGCGAAAAGCTGGACGTCGTCAACGTGGTGTTCGCCAACCGGCGTTACGCGATTCTGCAGGGCGAGCTCGCCGCCGTCGGCGCGCAGCCCGGCCCGGCATCAAAAGAGCTGTTCGACCTATCCCGTCCCGAAATCCGCTGGACCAAATTGGCCGAGGGCATGGGCGTCGAGGCCGTGCGGGTGGAGACGCTGGAGGGTTTTGCCGACGCCTTTACCGCGGCCGGCGCACGGCGCGGGCCGTTCCTGATCGAGTTCTTGATCTAATCGCCGCCGGGGGCGACGGCTGCGACGGCGCCCGCCTTGCGGCGCTCGGCGATCCACTGCTGCAGCCGCTCGAAATACAGGTACACCACCGGAGTGATGTACAGCGTGAGCACCTGCGACAGCAGCAAGCCTCCGACCACCGCGAGGCCGAGCGGCGCGCGCGCACTGTCACCGACGCCAAAGCCGATCGCAATCGGCAGGCTGCCCATCAGCGCCGCGGCGGTGGTCATCATGATCGGCCGGAAACGGATGATGCCGGCGTCGTAGATCGCCTTCTCCGGCGGCGAGCCCTCGTTCCTCTGCGCCTCGATCGCGAAGTCGATCATCAGGATCGCGTTTTTCTTTACGATGCCGATCAGCATGATGATGCCGACGAAGGCGTACATGTTGAGTTCGACGCCGAAGGCCATCAGCGTCAGCAGCGCGCCGAGGCCCGCGGTCGGCAGGCCCGAGAGGATGGTGAGCGGGTGGATGAAGCTCTCGTAGAGGATGCCGAGCACGAGGTAGATCACGAACACGGCGAACAGCAGCAGCCAGCCCATGCCCTGCAGGGAGGCCTGGAAGGCCTGCGCGGTTCCCTGGAAAGAGGTGTTGATGGTCGCGGGAATCGCCATGGTCGCCATTTCCCGCTTCACCTGGTCGATCGCCTGCGACAGCGCCACGCCGGGCCGCAGGTCGAAGGAAATCGTGACGGACGGCAGCTGGCCAAGGTGGGTCACCGACAGCGGACCGACGCCGTAGGAAAGTTTCGCCACCGAATTGAGCGGCACCAGCGCGCCGCCGGTGGAGCGCACGTAGAGCATGGCAAGTGCCGAGGGGTCCTGCTGGTAGCGGGGCTCCAGTTCCAGGATCACCCAGTACTGGTTGGTAGCGGTGTAAATGGTCGACACCTGGGAGGAGCCGAAGGCGTAACCGAGCGTGGTCTCGATCGCCTGCGGCGAGATGCCCAGCGCCGCCGCCTTCTCGCGGTCGATCTCGACGTTGACCTGGGGACGGGCGATCTGCAGGTCGCTGGAAACATCGACGATGCCCGGCAGC
>CAZTSJ010000265.1:0-3626 GCA_964616875.1 uncultured Bordetella sp.
CATCCGGGAGAAAAGACATTCCCTCGGCATCCGTCCCGTCTACAAGCGGGTGGATACCTGCGCCGCCGAGTTCGCGACGACAACCGCGTACATGTACTCGACTTACGAGGAGGAGTGCGAGGCTGAGCCGACAGATCGCAAGAAGGTGATCGTGCTCGGTGGCGGGCCGAACCGGATCGGGCAGGGCATCGAGTTCGACTACTGCTGCGTGCACGCGGCGATGGCCCTGCGCGAGGACGGCTTCGAGACCATCATGGTCAACTGCAACCCGGAGACCGTGTCGACCGACTACGACACCTCCGACCGGCTCTATTTCGAGCCGCTCACGCTCGAAGACGTGCTCGAGATCGTCGACAAGGAAAAGCCCTTCGGCGTCATCGTGCAATACGGCGGCCAGACGCCGCTCAAGCTCGCGCGCGACCTCGCCGCCGCGGGCGTGCCGATCATCGGCACCAGCGCCGACATGATCGACGTCGCCGAAGACCGCGAGCGCTTCCAGAAGCTGCTGCACAAGATCAAGCTGCTGCAGCCGCCCAACCGCACCGCGCGCTCCGCGCCGGCGGCGATCAAGCTCGCCGAGGAGATCGGCTATCCGGTGGTGGTGCGGCCGAGCTATGTGCTGGGCGGCCGGGCGATGGAAATCGTGCACCAGCAGTCGGAACTCGAGCGCTACATGAAGGAGGCGGTCAAGGTGTCGAACGACTCGCCGGTCCTGCTCGATCGCTACCTGTCGAACGCGATCGAAGTGGACGTGGATGCGGTGTCCGATGGCACGAACGTGCTCATTGCCGGCGTCATGGAGCACATCGAACAGGCGGGCGTGCATTCCGGCGACTCGGCCTGCTGCCTGCCGCCGCACTCGATCGGCGACGATCTGGTGCGCGAGCTGCACCGCCAGACCGTGCTCATGGCGAAGGCGCTCAACGTGGTCGGCCTCATGAACGTGCAGTTCGCGATCCAGACCAACGACGGCAAGGCGCAAGTCTACGTGCTGGAGGTCAATCCGCGCGCTTCGCGCACGGTACCCTTCGTGTCCAAGGCCACCGGCATACCCTGGGCCAAGATTGCGGCGCGCTGCATGGCGGGGATTTCCCTCGAGCAGCAGGGTGTCGGCAAGGAAGTGGTGCCGCCGTATTTCTCGGTCAAGGAATCCGTCTTTCCGTTCGTGAAATTTCCGGGCGTGGACACGATCCTCGGGCCCGAGATGAAATCCACCGGCGAAGTCATGGGCGTGGGCAAGACCTTCGGCGAGGCTTTCATCAAGTCGCAACTCGCCGCGGGCGTGCGGCTGCCGAAGGCGGGGCGCGCCTTCATCAGCGTGCGCGACGGCGACAAGCTTGCCGCGGCGAGCATCGCGCGCGACCTCACGCAGCTCGGCTTCACCCTGGTCGCGACGCGCGGCACGGCGCTGGTGATCGCGGCGCAGGGCCTGCAGGTGACGACCATCAACAAGGTCGCCGAGGGCCGGCCGCACGTGGTCGACATGATCAAGAACGGCGACATCAGCCTGATCGTCAACACGGTCGAGGATTCGCGCACCGCGATCTCCGACTCGCGCTCGATCCGCACCACCGCGCTCGCGCGGCGCGTCACTTACTACACCACCGTCGCCGGCGCCAAGGCCGCCTGCACCGGCATGAAGGCGGACGAGCCCGAGCCCTACCGCTTGCAGGATCTGCACGCCAAACTGCACTAAACTCCAGCCATGGCAAAAACCCCGATGACCACGCGCGGCGCGGAACTGCTGCGCGCCGAACTGCAGCGCCTGAAGGCCGTGGATCGGCCCACCGTCATCACCGCGATCGCCGAGGCGCGCGCGCACGGCGACCTGTCGGAGAACGCCGAGTACGACGCGGCGAGGTCGCAGCAGGGCTTCATCGAGGGCCGCATCTCCGAGCTAGAGGCAAAACTCGGCAATGCGCAGATCATCGACCCTAAACTGCTCGACTCAGATGGGCGCTGCGTGTTCGGCGCCACCGTCGATCTCGAGGAGAAGGGCAAGGCCGCGACCACCTACCAGATCGTCGGCGACGACGAGGCCGACATCAAGCAGGGCCGCATCTCGATCAACTCGCCGATCGCGCGCGCCCTGATCGGCAAGGAATCCGGCGACCGAGTCGACGCGCAGACGCCGGGCGGCGTGAAACACTACGAAATCCTGGACGTGCGCTACGAGTAGCGGCGGCCGGAGGGTTGTTTACTCCGGCATCATGCAGGGAACAACCTGGCGGCTGTGGCGGCGATAGATGCGAAAGTCCGCGTCCGTCGTGAGGATGACGGAATCGGAAAATGCTTCTGTCATGCGGACCAGGCAGGCGTCGGCCAGGCTCATCGGCACGTCGGCGTACTTCTGCATGAGTTTTAGGACGGGCTCCATCTGCTCGCCAAGGTCGAACACGACCCGCAATGAGCGGCGGCGCAGCAGCGCCCGCAGAGCGGGGGCGCCGCGAGCACCCAGCAAGTGAAACGCCTCGGAAAGAGCAGCCTCACAGGTGCTCCACGGCAGTGCAAGTTTTGGGGTTTGCGCCGCGGCCCACTGGTGATGCGTGTCGCGGCGGCTGAGCAGCGCCACGACGAAAGCCGCATCAACGAGGACGCTTGCGGCCATAGCCGGTCGCCCGCAGGTAGCGTTTTTTTGCGGCGCTGAGATCGGCCGGCAGGCCGTCCACCGAACCGATCAGGTCCGCGATCGCCTGGGGCGGTGCGGCTGCGTCCCGCGAAGCTCCCGCAGCGAGCTGCAATCGTTCCCGGACAACGTCGGACTTCGAGATCTTGCGGCCGCGCGACTCCGCTTCGATGGCGGCGGCGAGGGGCTCGGGCAGGCGCACGGTGAGCGTTTTCATCCAGAGCGCATCGTATTACATCGCTGCCACCTACGCAAGACACAGGCCCGCTTGTCAGGTGCCTCGAGGGGGTTTGCCCCCGGCCTTGGTTGCGCGGCGCCGCTGGAGGCGCGCTAGGGCGATGTCTGCGTCCTGCACGCGGCCGGCGGCGATGTCCTCGAATCCACGGCGCGCGTCCTCGATCAGGAGCAGGGACGACGACTCGGGTTTTTGCCGGTACAGCACGAATACCTTGCCGATATGCTGCACCGGTTGGGCGGCCAGCCGGGTGCAGATTTCCGTGAACGCTGTTGCGCGCTCATCGCGTTCCATGCTTCCGGCCCTGACCTTGATCAACTCATGCGCGTCCAGGGCACGGCCGATCTCGGCGATGACCGATTCGGTCAGGCCCTTGCCGCCCAGGTGAATGATCGGGTCGAGCGCGTGCGCGCGCGCCTTCAGCGCCTTGCGTTCCGCCGGGCTCACGTCGCGAGAACCAGCCGAAACGGATTCTGTCGTTTCATCGTCATTGGAGACTCCAGCCAACACCGGTCGGAGGCAAGCACCGGCAATGGGATGCCAAGTTCATCTCCGAACAAGTATGCATTTGCGCCGCCGCGGAGTAAATTGTCTGGGGTGAGGGCCGGTCCGAATAGCCCCCTTGCCATAATGAGCGATTCTTGGTCCTCTGTAAGCTGAAACAGGAGTTGAAACCATGATTTCACGGCGAAAGTTTGTGCACGACCTGGCGCTCGCGGGCGCGGCCGGCGCGTTGGGGTTCGGGCGCGAGGTGCTCGCCGCCGA
>CAZTSJ010000266.1:0-20885 GCA_964616875.1 uncultured Bordetella sp.
CGATCGGGCGGATGTAGCAGGCCTCGTGGCCGTTGGCGGCGACGACGTCGATGTTCGCCTGCATCAGCCGCTCGAGGCTGTAGGGGATCTTCATCATGTAGATATGCGCCGAATTGATCAGCCGCTGCATGTGCTCGCGCAACCGGTAGATCTGCGTGCCGCTGACCGTCTTGTAGGCGCGCACGCCCTCGAATACGGCGAGGCCGTAGTGCAGCGAATGCGTCAGCACGTGGGTGGTGGCCGAGCGCCAGGGCACCAGCCTGCCGTCGTGCCAGATCCAGCCGTCGCGGTCCGCCATCGACAGCGGCGCAGCCGCCTTGATTTTTGCCATGAAAGCTTTTCCCGTGAAAGAAACGAAAAACAAGTAAACCATAAGCCGGCGGACTGCGCCATACTATTAACATGGCTGTTAATCATCCGGACCGCGTGTTCCCTGCGCTCGCTTCCCTGCCGCGGCGCCAGATCATCGCCTTCCTCGGCCAGACCGCGCTCTCCACCGCCGACCTGGCCGGGCGCTTCGGCATGAGCGCGCCGGCAGTGTCGCGCCATCTTTCGGTGCTGCTGCACGCCGGCCTGGTGGCCGCCGAGCGGCAGGGCCAGCGTGTGCTGTACCGCCTCAAGCGCGACGTGCTGCTGGACGCTCTGGCGCGCTTCGCCTCCGCAGTGGACGGCCCGCTGCGGCGCGAAGCCCGCAGCCCCGGGACGCCGCGCGAAGCGATCTAGTGCTAGGCTAGGCCGCAGTTGGAACTGCGAGGGAGGCGCACATCAGAACCATCGTCATCCTGTTCGCCGCATTGGCAACGTTGGGCGTGCTGGGCGGCTGCGCGTCCGATTCGATCGTTCTGACGCCGGCCCCCGCCACGCTGCAATCCGGTCAGCTTGCGTTCGCAACGGGGGCAGGCATCCACCGCTCCAGCGACGGGCGCAACTTCACGCTCGGCGCGCCGGCGTCGATTGCGGGCGAACTGACTTTTCCGCGCGGCAACGGGCCGTTTCCCGCCGTCGTCCTGGCCCACGGCTGCAACGGCAACCGCAACATCGAACGCGCCTGGGGGCCGCTGCTGCGCGAATGGGGTTACGCCACCTTCGTCGTCGACAGCTTTCATGCGCGCGGCATCGATCAGGTCTGCACCAACGCCCGCGCGCTGATCCCGCTGCAGCGCGTACCCGATGCCTACGGCGCGTTGCGCCTGCTCGCGGCGCACGCCGGTATCGATTCCTCACGCATCGCGCTGATGGGCTTCTCGCACGGCGGTGCCCTCACCATGCTCGCCGCCACTGGTTGGGCGAAAGAGACGTTCGCGCCTGCCGGCCAGCCCGCGTTCCGCGCCTTCTTCTCGTTCTATCCGAATTGCAACGCTGTTTTCCCGGAGCGCAACCGCGTCTCGGCGCCGCTGCGCATCCACACCGGCGAGGTGGACGACTGGACGCCCTCGAAGCCCTGCGCCCAGCTCGCCGCGTCGCTCAAGGCCGCCGGCCAGGACGTGGCGATCAACGTCTATCCCGGCGCGCACCATGCTTTCGATCAAGCCTTGCGCACCGCCTATCTGCCTGCAGTCAACAACGGCTCCAACTGTTTCCCCCAGCTCGCGAGCATTCTCGGACCGCTGCCGGCGGGCGCGGGACGCGGCGTACCACCACCCTGCGTCAAGCGCGGCGCCACCGTCGCCGGCCACCCGCAGGCCGCCGCCGAGGCGCGCCGCAATCTGCACGCGCAGCTGGAGGAATTGATGAAGTAGCGGGAGGCGGAACTGCGGAACTGCTATTGTTCTAACGGAAAGCTTGCGCGCTGACGAAAAAGACAAATCCACGGTTTGGTTACAAATAGGCGGTTTGCATTCCGCCTGTTTTCACTCCCGATTCATTTGTTAGACCCCGCGATGGAACCTTGTCCGCACTGTAATAAAGAGCTCGATCCTCAGTTCCACTTCGTCCGAACATCGTTGCTGGAGCTGCCGAACTCGTTGATTACTTGGGAGTGGCCAAGTGTGAAGCGGGCACGCAAGTTCACTGTGCGCTGCCCACACTGCTCCGGCACATACGTCAGCCATACTCTGCGCAGGTTTGGCTTCATCACGTTCGGAAGCTACGTCTATGTTGTCGGTCTCGTGTGCTTCGCAGCGGTCGCAATTGTTCTATTGGCGCGGCCGAAGGGCTAGCCTAGAGTTCGCGTGGTCTAACCCTTCGCTCCAGCCGACGTGCTACGACCTGCTGCCTCCCCACGCGGCTGAGCTCAAACGTCGGGTGCCTGCAGCCCTCGGCTGCGATACACTTTTCTGCCTGTCCCGAGAGGATTCTGCATGTCCGCCTACGAACTAGCGCAGCTGAATATCGGCGTCATCAAGGGTCCGATCGACTCGCCGGTGATGGCCGAGTTCGTCGCCAACCTGGACCGGATCAATGCGCTGGCCGATCGGACGCCGGGATTCGTGTGGCGCCTGCAGACTGAGGAAGGCAATGCGACGGCTATCCGCCCCTACCCTGAGAACGAAAACATGGCGGTGAACATGTCCGTGTGGCGCGATGTCGAGTCGCTCGGCAAATACGTCTACAGCTCGGAGCATGTGCAGATCATGCGCCGCCGCCGGGATTGGTTCGAAAAAATGGATCAGGCGTTCCTGGTGCTTTGGTGGCTACCCCGGGGGCATCGGCCGAGCATCGAGGAGGCAAAGGCGAAGCTCGAGATGCTGCGCGCGAAGGGCCCGACCGCGGACGCGTTCACGTTCAGACAGGCGTTTCCGGCTCCGGATGCGGCTCCGGCGCAGTCGCCGGCCGCGTTCGGCGACGAGTGCCCGGCCACATGACCGACGAGAAGATCACGGTACGGATCACCGAAACCGGCAAGACGATGGAGGTCGTGCTGTACAGTCGCCGCGCCGAGGTGATCGAAGTGGTCATCGGCGAAGGGACGCACAGCATGAAATGCGCGTTGACGCCGACGCGCAATGGCTTTGCCTACGCGGGCAGCATCATGGGGCGCGAAATCGTCTACGAGCGCAGCCGCGAGCAGGTGAAAGCGGACGTGGACAAGCTGAACCCGCAGGTGCGCGGGCCCAGGGCGCGCTAAGTTATCAAGTCAGGCGGCCGGAAAGACCGAGCGCCACAGGCGCTGCACCGCGGCCGAGTGGCCGGCGACCTGGTCGGGCGCGACTCGCGCGTACTGCGCGCCGTTCAGGCGCAGCGCATGTTGCAGCCTTCGGTAGTCCCGGTAAGCGTTGCGGCAGGCCTCGGCAAGTTCTTCCGGGACAAGTTTCAGGGAAGCAGAAATACCCAGCAGGGCGATGTTGCCCAGGTTGCGCGTGAGTTCCGCGTGGCGGTGCGAATGCGCGAGCACCAGGTACTGCACCGCGAACTCGATGTCGATCATGCCGCCGCGGTCGTGCTTGAGGTCGAAGAGGCCCGATTTGTTGGGGTGCGCGGCATGGATCTTCTTGCGCATCGCGAGCACTTCGCGTGCAAGAGCACTGGGTTCGCGCTCTCTTTCTAAAATTCTTTTTCTGATAAGTTCAAAAGAATCACCGACGCGCCTGTCGCCCGCGCAGTAGCGCGCCCGCGTCAGCGCCTGGTGTTCCCAGATCCACGCCGAGCGCTCCTGGTACTCCTCGAAGCCCGACAGCGAGGACACCAGCAGCCCCTTGGATCCCGAGGGGCGCAGCGCGAGGTCGGTCTCGAACAGCGGGCCCGACGAGGTGTTGGCCGAGAGAAAGTTGTTGTAGCGCTGCGCGAGGCGCAGGTAGTTCTCCTCGGCGTGCTCCTGCGGATCCTCGAACAGGAACACCAGGTCGAGATCCGAGGCGTAACCGAGTTCCTTGCCGCCGAGCTTGCCGTAGGCGATCACGGCGAAGCCCGGCCGCGGCCGGTGGCGCGAAGCCAGTTGCGACCATGCCGCTTCCAGGGCTACCTGCAGCACGATATCGGCGAGCTGCGACAGGTGGTCGGCGAGCACTTCCACCGTGAGCAGTCCCGCGAGGTCCTGCGCCAGCAGCCGGAACAGCTGCGCCTGGTGCTGCTCGCGCACCGCGTTCATCTGCCGCTCGAGGTCCGCGCCCGCGGCGGCGAGCGCGTCGCGCAGCCCGAGTTCGAAGCCGCGCCAGTCCGGCGCCGAATAAAGCAGGCGGTCATCGAGCAGTTCGTCCAGCAGCAGCGGGTGCTGCGTGACGTACTGCGCGGCCCAGCTCGAGGCGCCGATCATGCGCGTGACGCGCTCGAGCGCCTCGGGCCGCTCCGCGAGGAGCGCGAGGTAGGCGGCGCGGCGCGCGATCGCTTCGAGCAGGTCGATGCCGCGCGCTAGGCTCGCCGCCGGCTCGGCGGTCGCGGCCGCCGCCTGCGCGAGGGCCGGGATCAGCGCATCGAAGCGGCGCTTTGAGTCCTCCGGCAGCTGCGCATAGCGCTGGCTCGCGCGCAGCGCATCCAGGCGCGGATGCTCGGGCCAGGGTTTCGCCGCGGCCTCGGCGGCGGGTTCGGCGAATACCTCCTGGAAGTGGCGCGTGACGGCCCCGCGGTGCGTGTTCAGCACCGCGACAAAGGCATCCCAGCTTGCAAATCCGGCCATTTGCGCCACGCGCGAGCGATCTTCGTCGCCGGTGGGCAGTTCATGGATCTGCGCGTCGTCCAGGTACTGCAGCCGGTGCTCGACGTGGCGCAGGAACACGTAGGCCGCCTTGAGGTCCTGCACGGTTTTTTCCGGCAGATGTCTTTTCCCTGCAAGCAGATCCAGCACGCTCAGCGTCGGCCGCTGCGTGAGCTCCGGATCGCGCCCGCCGCGCACCAGCTGCAGCGCCTGCGCGATGAACTCGATCTCGCGGATGCCGCCCGGGCCGAGCTTGACGTGCTCGGCCAGTTCGCGCCGCTCGATATCGCGCCGCACCTCGGTATGCAGGCGCCGCATCGCCTCCAGCGTGCCGTAATCGAAATATTTGCGGAAAACGAACGGCCGCACTATGTCTTCAAGTTCTTTTTTACTTGAATCAAAACCTGAAACAGCGCGTGCCTTGGTCCAGGCGTAGCGTTCCCATTCGCGGCCCTGGGCGACGAAATAGGCCTCCAGCGCCTCGAAGCTGCTCACCAGCGCGCCCGATTCGCCGTAGGGCCGCAGGCGCATGTCGACACGGAAGACGAAGCCGTCCTCGGTGATGTCGCTGAGCAGCGCGATCAGCTTGCGCCCGGTGCGCTGCAGTTGCTGCGGGTCGGCCGGATGCTGCTTCGAGTCCGGGTGCACGAAGACCAGGTCGATGTCGGAGGACACGTTCAGCTCGCGCCCGCCCAGCTTGCCCATTGCGACCACGATGAGCTGCTCCTCCCGCAGCCATTGCAGCGCGGCCCGGATGCTCGCATCGGCAAGCTCGCTCATCGTCGCGCAGACCTCAGCCAGGCTGCGCATCCCGTCCGCGGGGTCGCGCAGGTCAGCCTCCAGATCTCGCGCCATCGTGCGCAACAGCACGCGCTGGCGCAGGCGTCGCAGGCGGCGTTTGAAGGCGGCCTCATCGTCGCCTTGCGCGCCGTGGAGCGCCTGCTCCATTTCGGCGCGGCTGAACGGCGCGCGCGCGAGATGCGCTTCCGCGGCGAGTTCGGGATGCGCCGCGAGGAGCTGCACGGCATGGCGCGAAAGGGTGATTTTGCGAATCGGATCCGGCATTTACGGATAAAATGGCGATGGCAGTTGTCACAGAGGATATAGGAGTCGCGATAGGCGCGATGCGAACCTCGTTCAAAGTCCCGTTGCGCAGGCTGCTGCGCGTGCTCGAAGTGCTCGCGTGGGCGGGTTTCTTCGCCTTCGCGGTGATTTTCCTCGCGCTGCGCTACTGGCTGCTGCCCAACGTGGAGCAGTACCGCGGCGACATCGTCGCCGCGATCTCGCGCTCCATCGGCCTGCCGGTGAAGATCGGCGCGCTCGCCACCGACTGGCAGGGCCTGCGGCCGCGGCTCCTGATCTCGGATGTGCGCATCTACGACCGCGACGGCCGCGAAGCGCTGACGCTGCCGGCGGTGGAGAACGTGGTCGCCTGGCGCTCGCTCGCGGCGCGCGAGCTGCGGCTGCACTCGTTTCTCATCGACGCGCCCAGGCTCGCCGTGCGGCGCGATGCGCAGGGCGATATTTTCGTCGCCGGCATCCGCGTCTCGGGCGACGCGGGCGACGGCAGGCTGAGCGACTGGATCCTGAGCCAGGGCCGCATCATCATCCGCGGCGCCGAGATCGAGTGGCGCGACGAGATGCGCAAGGCGCCCGCGCTGACGCTCTCGGCGCTCAACCTGAACCTGGAAAATGACGGCGACGAGCACCTGGTCGGGCTCTCGGCGCGCCCGCCGCGCGAGCTTGGCCCGGGCCTGGAAGTGCGTGCCGCGCTCGAGGGGCGCAGCGTCAAGCATCCGTCGCGCTGGAACGGCCGGGTGTATGCCGCGCTGGGCGCCACCGACCTCGCGGCCTGGCGCGCCTGGGTCGATTACCCGGTCGACGTGCGCAGGGGCGAGGGCGCGCTGCGCTTGTGGGCCACGCTTTCGGCCGGCAAGCTCACGCAGGCCACGGCGGACGTGGCGCTCTCGAACGTATCGGCGCGCCTCGCCAAGAATTTGCCGGTGCTGGAGGTGTCGTCGGTGCATGGGCGCCTGTACGGCCGCGAGACCCCGCGCGGCTACGATTTCGGCGTGCGCAACCTCGCGCTCTCCAGCCCGGGTGCGCCGGCCATGAGCGCGACCAGTTTTCGTGCCACGTGGGAACCAGCATCTGTTGGAGCCACGCAAGGCACCGAAAGGACCGCACAGGGTGCGGTGGGCACCCCGATGACGCAGCGCGGTTCTGTGAGCGCCAACCTGATCGAACTCGCGCCGCTCGCGCGCCTGGCCGAGTACCTGCCGTTTCCGCAGGACTTGCGGCGCCTGCTCGCCGAGCTTGCGCCGCAGGGCAATCTGCTCGACGTGCAGTTCGACTGGAGCGGCGAATTGCCCGACCAGGCGACCTTCAACGCCAAGACCCGGTTCGCCGGCCTGACCATGAACGCCTGGCGCAGGATCCCGGGATTCGCCGGCCTCTCGGGCAGCGTCGAAGCCACCGACCGCAAGGGAGTCGTCTATCTCGCTTCGCGCAAGAGCGAACTCGATCTGCCGGAGGTTTTCCCCGAACCGCGCATCGCGCTGGATTCTCTCAATGGCGAAGTGGGCTGGGAACGTACCGGTACCGGCACGGGCGGCGTAACGGTGCGCCTCGGCAACCTGAGTTTCGCCAACGAGGATCTTGCCGGTACCGCATACGGCAGCTACAGCTGGAGCGGCGAGGGGCCTGGCGTGGTGGATCTCACGGCGCAGCTGTCGCGCGCCGACGGCAAGAGCACCGCGAAATACCTGCCGCTGTCCTCGCTCATGGGCGAGCGCGCGCGCGACTGGGTTGCCGCCGCGGTGCTGGCCGGCCAGTCGAGCGATGCGCGGCTGCGCCTGAAGGGCGATCTGCGCGATTTCCCGTTCATCGATCCGGCGCAAGGGCAGTTCCAGGTCGCGGCGAAGATCTCGGGCGGAGTGCTCGACTACGTCAGCGGCTGGCCGCGCATCGACGACATCGAGGGCGACCTGCTGTTCGAGCGCGACCGGATCGACATCCTCGGCCGCAGCGGCAGCATCCTCGGCGTCAAGCTCGCCAACGTGCGCGTGAGCCTGCCGAGCATGCTCGATCCCAGTCCGCGGCTGCATATCGAGGGCATCGCCGAGGGCTCCACGGCGCTGTTCCTGGATTACATCCGCCAGAGCCCGGTGAAGCGCATGATCAGCAACGTCACCGACAACATGAGTTCCATCGGCCGCGGCAGGTTGCAGCTGCGCCTCGAACTGGCGCTGCGCGAAATGGAAAAGAGCCGGGTCGCGGGCGACTTCAACTTCGCCGGCAACGCCGTCACCGTCGATCCGCACCTGCCGCCGATCGAGCGCGCGCTGGGGCGCGTGAGCTTCACCGAATCCTCGCTCACGGTCCAGGACGTGCGCGGGCAGTTGTTCGGCGGCGAGTTGCGCGTCACGGGGGGCTCGAAGCCCGATACCGGCGTGGTGGTAGTCGCCGAGGGCAGGGCGACGGTCGAAGGCATGCGCCAGGTGTTCGATCATCCGTGGCGGCGGCGGCTGGCCGGCTCGACGCGCTATACCGCCACCGTCACGGTGAAAGAGGGGCGCACCCAGCTCAGCTTCGAATCGCCGCTCGAGGGCGTCTCGAGCGCCCTGCCGGCGCCGCTGTCGAAAGCTGCCTCTGAAACCCTGCCGTTGCGCATCGACGTGTTTCCGGGCGAAGGGCGCGACCGGATCGCGCTCGCGCTCGGGCCCCCGGCGGGGCGCATCGTGGCGGCGGAGTTCCTGCGCGCGCCGCAGGTCGCCACCAACATATCGGCGCCACCCACGATGCAGGTGCAGCGCTCGCTGGTCACGCTGTATCCGGTGCCGGGGGAGACGCCGCGCATGCCGGAGCGGCGCGGCCTGACGCTGCGCGGCTTGCTGCCCGCGCTCGACCTCGACCGCTGGCTGCCGCTGTTCGCCGAGGGCGGCGCTAGCGGCGAGGGCGCGAGCTATGACCTGAAGATCGGCATCCTGGACGCGCTCGGCAAGCGCATGCGCGCGGTGACCATGCAGGGCGCCACCGATGCCGCGGGCTGGTCGGCCACGATGTCGACAGCCGAGTTTGCGGGCGACCTGGTCTATCGCACTGAAGGCAGCGGCAGGCTGGTGGCGCGCATGTCGCGCTTTTCCGTGCCTGAAGACTCACCGGGGGTAAAACCTGGCGAAGGAATGAAAGAACTTCCAGCGGTGGACGTCGTCGCCGACAATTTCACGCATCGCGGGCGCAAGCTCGGGCGCGTCGAAATCCTGGCAAGGCACGAGGGCAAGGACTGGCGCATCGACAAGCTGGCGATGACCAATCCGGATTCCGCGCTCTCGGGCACCGGCCTGTGGAAGCAGGGCGAGGGCTCGCGCACTTCGCTCAATTTCAAGCTCGAGGTGAGCGACGTGGGCATGTTCCTCGATCGCATCGGCTACCCCGAGCACCTGAAGGGCGGCCGCGCCAAGCTGGAGGGCCCGATCTCCTGGGGCGGCGACCCGCTCACGCTCGACTACGCGACGCTCAACGGCAACCTGCAGATGCAGGCCGAGGACGGACAGTTCCTTGAAATCGAACCCGGCATCGGCAAGCTCGTGTCGCTGCTGAGCCTGCAGATGCTGCCGCGGCGCATCGCGCTCGATTTTCGCGACGTGTTCTCCAAGGGGTTCCAGTTCGACCGCATCACGAGCGCGATGGCGATCGAGCGCGGCGTGATGGCGGTGAAGGAATTCCACATGCGCGGTCCGGCGGCCGACGTCAACATGACGGGCCAGATCGACCTGTCTTTCGAGACCCAGAACCTGAACGTCAAGGTGATTCCGCAGCTCGGCGACACCGCCTCCACGGTGATGGGCCTGGTCAATCCGGTGGTCGGCGTCGCGACCCTGATCGCCGGGCGCATCTTCAAGAATCCGCTCGGCAAGATGTTCGCTTTCGACTACACCATCACCGGCACCTGGAGCGACCCGAAGGTCGAGAAAGTGCAGCCCGTGCAGGCGCCCCGCATGCAGGAAGACTCAAGCGTCCTCGGCCGGTGAGCAAGAGCGCGGCGAAGGTCAAGGTCGCAGCCATCCAGATGGTGTCGGCGCCCGAAGTGCCGGCGAACCTGGCGGCCGCGGGGCGCCTGATCGCCGAGGCCGCCGCCGCGGGTGCGAAGCTGGTCGCGCTGCCGGAATATTTCTGCATTCTCGGCCGCCACGAGACCGACAAGGTGAAGGTGCGGGAGCAGGAGGGCGCGGGCCCGATCCAGGATTTTCTCGCCGCGGCCGCGAGCCGGAATCGGGTCTGGCTGGTCGGCGGAACCATGCCTCTTTTTTCTTCAAATGAAAAAAAAGTCAGGAACGCGTGCCTTGTGTTCGACGCAGAAGGCCGGCGCGTGGCGCGTTACGACAAGATCCATCTCTTCGGGCTCGAACTGGGCGAGAACAGCTTCGACGAAGCGCGCAGCATCGAACCCGGCGACCGGCCGGTGGTGCTCGACACGCCCTTCGGCCGCGTCGGCCTTTCGGTGTGCTACGACGTGCGCTTCCCCGAGTTGTACCGCGCCGCGGGCGTGGTCGACATGTGGTTCCTGCCCTCGGCCTTCACCGCGGTGACCGGTGCGGCGCACTGGGACATCCTGCTGCGCGCGCGGGCGGTCGAGAACCAGTGCTACCTGGTGGCGCCGGCGCAGGGCGGCCTGCATCCGAACGGCCGGCGCACCTGGGGCCACAGCATGATCGTCGATCCCTGGGGCGAGGTGCTCGCCTGCCGCGCCGAGGGCGAAGGCGTGGTGCTGGCGGAACTCGATGCCGGCCGGCTGGCCGAAGTGAGACAATCGCTGCCCGCCCTGCAGCACCGGACCATGTAAGGTAAGCCGACCAATGGACGCCGACGTACTTCTTGCCACTGCCGACGCCTGCCTGCTGGCGCCGTACGACCTGGAGAGCCGCAAGCTGCAGGCGGTATTCGGCTCGCTCGCGGCGCGCAAGCTCGATTACGCCGACCTGTATTTCCAGTACACGCGCGCCGAGGGCTGGAGCCTCGAGGAGGGCATCGTCAAATCGGGCAGCTTCTCGATCGAGCAGGGCGTGGGCGTGCGCGCCATCAGCGGCGAGAAAACCGCGTTCGCCTACTCCGACGAAATCAGCTTCGACGCGCTGCAGGTGGCGGCCAGGGCGACGCGGGCGATCGGCAGCGCCGGCGCTGCGCAGGGCGGCAAGATCGCGGTGAAGAGCAGGGCGCCGCGGCGCTACGAGCCGATCGATCCGCTCGCCTGCCTGAATGCGGATGAAAAAATAGGCCTGCTGGAAAAGCTCGACCGGCTGTGCCGCGGGCTCGATCCGCGCATCACCCAGGTGATGGCGCACCTCGGCGGCGAATACGAAGTGGTGCTGATTCTGCGCGCCGACGGCGCGCTGGCAGCGGACGTGCGGCCGCTGGTGCGCCTCTCGGTGCAGGTGATCGCGCAAAGCGGCGAGCGGCGCGAAATGGGCTCCGCGGGCGGCGGCGGGCGCACGGATTATTCCCACTTCAGCGACGCGGCGCTCGAGGGCTACGCGCAGCAGGCGGTGGCGCAGGCGCTCGGCAACCTGGACGCGAAAGCCGCGCCCGCGGGCACCATGACGGTGGTGCTGGGCCCGGGCTGGCCGGGCATCCTGCTGCACGAGGCCATCGGCCACGGCCTGGAAGGCGACTTCAACCGCAAGGGCAGCTCGGCTTTTTCGGGCCGCCTTGGCGAGCGCGTCGCTTCGCGCGGCGTCACGGTAGTGGACGACGGCACCCTGCCCGACCGGCGCGGCTCGCTCACGGTGGATGACGAGGGCAATCCGACGCGGCGCACGGTGCTGATCGAGGACGGTGTCCTGCGCGGCTACATGCAGGACAGCCTGAATGCGCGGCTCATGAAGATGCCGCTCACCGGCAACGGCCGGCGCGAGTCGTTCGCGCACCTGACCATGCCGCGCATGACCAACACCTACATGTTGGGCGGCGCGCGCGAGCCGGAGGAAATCATCAAGAGCGTGAAAAAGGGTCTTTACGCGGCGAACTTCGCCGGCGGCCAGGTGGACATCACCAACGGCAAGTTCGTCTTTTCCGCGTCGGAAGCCTACCTGATCGAGAACGGCAAAATCACGCAGCCGGTGAAAGGAGCAACCCTCATCGGTAATGGCCCGGATGCGCTCACCCGCGTCAGCATGATCGGCAACGACATGCGCATGGACGGCGGCCAGGGCACCTGCGGCAAGGAGGGCCAGAGCGTCCCCGTGGGCGTCGGCCAGCCGACGCTGAAGATTGATGGGCTCACTGTTGGTGGAACGGCCTAGGCCGTTGGGTGTGACTGCTTGAGCCTGCCGTCGAATCAAACTGCATTTTATGAAAATGCGGAGGAAATAGCGGCGCAGATTCCTGACGGAGCGTTTCTCGGCCTGCCACCGGATTATTCAATGCCTGCAATGGCGGTGGTGCACGCGCTGATTCGGCGCAAGGCAAAAAATCTGCGGCTGCTCGGCGTGCCGATACTGGGCCTCTCCGCCGACCTGCTGATCGGCGCCGGCTGCGTGGCGGAAGTCGAGTCGAGCGCCGTGTCGCTGGGCGAAGCAGGTCTCGCGCCGCGTTTTACGGCAGCTGTTGAAAAAAATCTTCTTAAGGTAAAAGACGCCACTTGTCCGGCGATCCACTCCGGGCTGCAGGCGACCGAAAAGGGCGTGCCGTTCATGCCCTTGAGGGGAGTGTTGGGTTCCGACCTGCTGAAATTGAGAAAAGACTGGCAGGTCATAGACAATCCACTGCTGGAAAACGACCCCATTCTCATCGTGCCCGCGATCCAGCCCGACGTCGCGTTGTTCCACGCGCGCTGGGCGGATGAGGCGGGCAATGCCTGGATCGGGCGCAGGCGGGAGCTTGCGACCCTCGCGCATGCTTCGCGCGCCTGCTTCATCACCTATGAAGAGCAACGCCCCGGCGACATGCTCGAAGACGAACTGCTCGCGCCCGGGTTGCTGAGCTCGGTTTACGTGAGCGGCCTGGCGCGCGCCGAACGCGGCGCCTGGCCGCTGTCGGTCGCCGGGCTCTACGGCATCGACGACGCGCAGCTGACGCGCTACGCAAAGGCGGCACGCACGCAGGAAGGGTTCCAGCGCTACCTGGAAGAATACGTATGGAACCGCACGCCAAAGAAGAACTCCTCGCCTGCTGCATCGCGCGCCTGATCGGCGACGCGGGCCACGTTGCGGTGGGCGCGGCATCGCCGATCCCCGCGACGGGCGCTTTCCTGTGTAAATTTTTTCACAACAGGAAACTGAGAATTTCCCTGCTGCAGCAGCGCTCCGGCAATCCGTTCACCGAGGGCTCCAGGGAGCTGTTCGATCTCGCGGGGCAGGGCCGCATCGACGTCTTTTTTCTTGGTGGCGCGCAAATCGACGGCGACGCCAACATCAACCTGGTCCAGGCCGAAGCCAAGCGCCTGCCGGGCTCCTTCGGCTCGGCGTTCATGTACTTCGCCGCCGGCCGCACGATCCTGTTTCGCGAGGAACACTCCAGGCGCGTGCTGGTGCCGCAGGTCGACTTCATCAGCGCGCCGGGCTGGAGCCCGCCGCAGGTGGCGCGCCGCGGCGGGCCGCAGGCGCTGCTGACCGGCAAGGCACTGTTCCTCTGGCTGAAAGACAGGCGCAAGTTCCAGCTCGCCAGCGTGCATCCGGGGAACACCCCCGCGGACATCCGCGCCCAGACCGGATTCGACTACGAGGTAGCGCCGGATTGCGCGGAGACGGGCACGCCGTCGGCACAGGAGCTGGATATCCTCAGAACGATCGTCAAATCCGAGATCGCGGCGAACTATCCTGATTTCGCCCGGCGCGTCTGGCCGGCCGCCTAGCCGGGCATGGGCGCGGCATAGAATAGGTCATGCAGCAATCCGGGCTCGCCAGGATCTACAGCCACGCCTCGGCGGCAAGGTTGGTGCTCGCCGCCGGCCTGGTGCTGTCGGTGGCGGCCGCGCTGCTGGCGGCGAACCAGCTGGAGCGCGAGGCCCGGTTGAAGTTCGAGAGCGCCATCAGCGACGCGAAAGCTGCGATTGACACGCGCGTCAACGACTATGCCGATGTGCTGCGCGGCGTCAGGGGCTTGTTTGCCGCGATGGACACGGTCAGCCGGGCCGAGTTCGCCCGCTATCTGCAGAACCTCAATCTGGCGAACCGCTATCCCGGCATCCAGGTGATCCACTACAGCCGGCTCGTGCCCCATGAGCAGCGTCCGGCGTTCGAAGCCATGGTGCGCGGCGATACCAGCGTCGATGCGCGCGGCTATCCGGACTTCGCCATCAGGCCCGCCGGCATCCGGCAGCGGTACGCGGTAGCGATGTATGTCGAGCCGATGGCGGGCAACGAGCGCGCGCTCGGCCTCGATCTGGCCGGCGACCCGGTACGTCTTGCCGCGCTCGAGCGCACGCGCGACTCGGGCAGCATCACCGCCTCGGGCACCATCGCGCTGGCGAACGATCCGTCCAGGCACCCGGGTTTTGCGATGCGGCTGGGCATTTACAGGAAGGATGCCCCGACGGCCACGAGCGACGAACGCCGGTCGGCCTTCAGCGGCGTGGTGAGCGCGTCCTTCGTCGCGATCGACCTGATGCGCGGCGTGCTGAGCGAGCCGTTTCTGCAGAAGGTGCACGTGCGCATCCACGACGCCGGGTTTCTGGGCCAGGGTCGCCTGGCACGACCTTCCGCCGAGAACCTGATGTTTGACAGCGACCGCCTGCATGGCAAGGTACCGGCCACGCAAGCGGTCTGGGACGCCGCCATGCCGGGCCTGCGCACCGTCGCGGAACTGGAAGTGGGCGGGCGGCGGTGGAATATTTACTTCAGCGCGCGGCAGGGTTTTGGCGATGCGATGGATCGCTGGCTGCCGTGGCTGGTGCTGTTGGGCGGTGTCACCGTCAGCCTGCTGCTCTCCGGGCTGGTGCGGTCGCTGGCGAACACCGGCCGCCGCGCGGTCGAGCTGGCCGAGCGCATGACCGAGAATCTGCGCAAGAGCGAGGAGATCTTGCTCGCCACCAACCAGCAGTTGCAAATGCTGGTCCAGTCCTCGCCGCTCGCGATCTACACGCGCGACATGAATGGCCTGCTGACGAGCTGGAACTCCGCCGCGGAAAAAATGTACGGCTGGAGGGCAAGCGAAGTGCTGGGCAAGCCCTTGCCCTCGGTGCCCGGGGAGCAGCGCAGGGAATCCGACGATTTGCGCAGGCGCCTGCTGGGCGGCGAGAGTTTCATCAAATTCCAGGGGCCGCGCCTGCGGCGCGACGGCACGCCGATCGAGATCGATGCCTCGCTGGGGCCTCTGCGCGACCTTGACGGCAATGTCTCCGGCATCATCGCGGTGGCGGCCGACATCACCGAGCGCAGGCAGGCAGAAAAGGCATTGCGCGACAGCGAAGCGCGCTACCGCTCCGTGATCGCCGCGATCGCCGAGGGTGTCCTGCTGCGCGACCAGGACCGCAGGATCGTCACCTGCAATGCCAGCGCCGAGCGCATTCTCGGCCGCACGCTCGATCAGATGCGGGGCCACATCTATTACGACTCGAGCTGGCAGGCGATCCGCGAGGATGGCTCTGCGTTCCCGGATGCCGAGCGCCCCGTCAACGCCGCGATGCGTACCGGGAAACTGCAATCCAACGTGATGATTGGCTTTCGCAGACCCGACCAGAGCGTGCTCTGGCTGTCGATGAGCGCGCAACCGTTGTTCGACGATCCGGAAATGCCGCCCTCCGGATGCGTTACCACCATCGCCGACATCACCCAGCGCAGGCAGCTGGAGCTGCGGCAGGCGATGGAGCATCGAGTGACCCGCCTGCTGGCCGAATCCGAGTCGCTGGAGGAGGTGATCCCGAAGGTCCTGCAGACAATTTGCGAGGCTCTGGGTTGCGCCAGCGGCGCGCGCCGGACCTGGACCGAGACCGAACAGAAGATCGCCTGCGCCGAGACCTGGAGCGAATCCGCCGCCGAGATCAGGCAGTTCGTTGAAGTGGGCCGGGAGCCGCGCTCGATGACGCAAATCTCCGGCGGCCTGCTGCGTCGCGTGCTGGCGAGCGGCGAACCGACCTGGATCGGCGACGTGACCGCGGATCCGAGCTTCCGCCGCGGGCCCGAGGCGCTTAAAGCCGGCCTGCGCGGCGCCTTTGCCTTTCCGATCCGCTTCGGCAACGAGACGCTCGGCGTCATGGAGTTCTTCAGCCGCGACAGCCGCGCGCCCGACGACGTGCTGATGCAGAGCACGCGCTCGATCGGCAGCCAGATCGGCCAGTTCATGGCGCGCCGGAAGGCCGAGGAGCGCGTGCGCCACCTCGCGCATTTCGACGAACTCACCGGGCTGCCCAACCGGACCCTGTTCAACCAGCGCCTGAGCCACGCGCTGGCGCGGGCGCGGCGGGCCGGCGAGCCGCTGGCGATCCTGTTCATCGACCTGGACCGTTTCAAGAACGTCAACGATACGCTCGGCCACGAGGCAGGCGACCGCGTCCTCAAGGAAATCGCGCAGCGCCTAAGCGGCTGCCTGCGGGAGGTGGATACGGTCAGCCGCCTCGGCGGCGACGAGTTCGTGGTGCTGATCGAGCGGCCGCCCCGGCCGGCGGATATTGCCGACGTGGCGCAGAAGATCCTTGATGCGGTGGCGCGGCCGCTGTTGCTCGAGTCGCAGGAGTTCCACCTCACCGCCAGCATCGGCATCAGCACCTGCCCCGGCGACAGCGACGACCTGCAGGGCCTGATGAAGAACGCGGACATCGCGATGTACCGCGCCAAGGACCAGGGCAAGAACAACTTCCAGTTCTACTCGGCGCAGACCAATGTGCACACACTTGAGCGCGTTGCGCTCGAGTCCGACCTGCGCCACGCCCTGGAGCGCGACGAGTTCGTGCTGCACTACCAGCCCAAGGTGGATATCGGCAGCAATCGCATCGTCGGCGTGGAGGCGCTGGTGCGCTGGCAGCAACCCGGCAAGCCGCTGATCCCGCCCCTGCAGTTCATTCCGCTGGCCGAGGAGACCGGGCTGATCGTGCCGATCGGCGAGTGGGTTCTCAGGCAGGCGTGCCGGCAGAACAAGGCCTGGCAGGAGCAGGGACTGCCGTGCCTGCGCATCGCGGTCAACCTGTCGCCGCGCCAGTTCGCGCACGCCAGCCTGCCGCAGGACGTGGCGCGCGTGCTGCAGGAGACGCGGCTCGATCCGGCCTGGCTGGAGCTGGAGATTACCGAGGGCATGGTGATGCGCGACCCCGAGCGCGCGGTGCTGCTGCTGCACGAGCTCAAGGCGATGGGAATCCATCTTTCTGTCGACGACTTCGGCACCGGCTATTCGTCGCTGAGCTATCTCAAGCGTTTTCCGCTCGACAGCTTGAAGATCGACCGCTCGTTCATCCAGGATCTGCCGCGCGACGGCGACGATGCCGGCATCACGCAGGCGATCATCGCGATGGCGCACAGCCTGAGGCTGGCGGTGATTGCCGAGGGCGTCGAGACCGCGGAGCAGCTCGATTTCCTGCGCAGCAACGGCTGCGACGAGATGCAGGGCTATCTCTTCAGCGTTCCGCTGCCGGCAGACCAGTTTCTCGCGCTGCTGCAAGGCAAGGTTGCGGACGACAGCGAGATAAAGACCCGGGCCGTACGCACCTGACGGCCAGGCTTTGAGGGTTCAGGATTTCGGCTCCCAGGCGAGCGAGCGCTTCACCGCCTCGTGCCAGCGTGCGAGCAGCGCGGCGGCTTCGTCGCGCGGCATGCCGGGCGTGAAGCGCCGGTCCACCTGCCACTGCGCGGCGATTTCCTCGCGCGACTTCCAGACATCGGTGTACAGGCCCGCCAGGTAGGCCGCGCCCAGGGCAGTCGTCTCCAGCACCTTCGGCCGTACTACCGGCACGCCGAGGATATCGGCCTGGAACTGCATCAGCAGGTCGTTGGCCGCCGCGCCGCCGTCGACGCGCAGCTCGGAGAGGGTCTGGCCCGAATCCTTCTGCATGGCTTCCAGCAGGTCGGCGCTCTGGTAGGCGATCGATTCGAGCGCGGCGCGCGCAATATGCGCGCGCGACGAACCGCGCGTCAGGCCGACGATCGCGCCGCGCGCATGCGGATCCCAGTGGGGCGCACCGAGGCCGGCGAAAGCGGGCACGATGTAGACGCCGCCGTTGTCCAGCACGTCCGAGGCGAGCCTTTCGATGTCGGCGGCGGATTCGAAAAATTTCAATTCGTCCCGCAACCATTGCACCACCGCGCCGCCGATGAACACGCTGCCCTCCAGCGCGTACTCCTTGTCCACGTCGCGCGCATCCACGGCGCGGCCGATCTGTGCCGCCGCGGTGCTGAGCAGCCCGTTGGCCGACGTCACCACGCGGCCGCCGGTGTTCATCAGCATGAAACAGCCGGTGCCGTAGGTGTTCTTCGCCATGCCGGGCGTGTGGCAGCCCTGGCCGAACAGCGCCGCCTGCTGGTCGCCCGCAACGCCAGTGATCGGCACCGGCGCACCGAGCACGTTGGGCGCGATCATGCAGAAGGCGTGCGACGAGGGGTAGACGTCGGGCAGCATGGCGCGCGGCACGCCGATCAGCTGCAGCAGTTCGGGGTCCCAGTCGCCCATGTGGATGTTGAACAGCATGGTGCGTGACGCGTTGGTGCAGTCGGTGGCGTGCGTCTTGGTGTGCGACAGGTTCCAGATCAGCCAGCTGTCCACCGTGCCAAACGCGAGTTCGCCCAGTTCGGCGCGGCGGCGCGCGCCCGGAATATGGTCGAGGATCCACGCCACCTTGGTGCCGGAGAAGTACGGATCGAGCACCAGGCCGGTGCGCTCCCGCACCAGGCTCTCGGCGCCGACCTCCTTCAATTCCGCGCAGCGCGCGGCGGTACGCCGGTCCTGCCAGACGATCGCGGGGTAGAGCGGCTTGCTGGTCTGGCGATCCCAGACGATGGTGGTTTCGCGCTGGTTGGCGATGCCGCAGGCGACCAGGTTCTCGGCCTTCAGGCCCGAACTCCTGAGCACCTCGCGCGCGACGTCGCGCTGCGAGCGCCACAGGTCGTCGGGGTCGTGCTCCACCCAGCCCGGTTGCGGGTAATGCTGCTTGAATTCCTGTTGGGCGGATGCGACCGGCCTGCCGGTCTCATCGAAGATGATCGCGCGCGAACTGGTGGTGCCCTGGTCGAGCGCGAGGACGTAGCGCATCGGGAAATTCTAGCAATACCCGGTGCTAGAATTCCCGCACGATGAAAATACACGAATACCAGGGCAAAGAGCTGTTCCGCAAATTCGGCCTCGTCACGCCGCGCGGCTTCGCCTGCTTCAGCGTCGACGAAGCGCTCGAGGCGGCGAAGAAGCTCGGCGGCAGCGTCTGGGTGGTGAAGGCGCAGATCCACGCCGGCGGGCGCGGCAAGGGCGGCGGGGTCAAGGTTGCGAAGTCTTTGTCTGAAGTAAAAGAACTTTCAGGAAAAATTCTTGGCATGCAACTTGTAACCCATCAAACCGGTCCAGGGGGGCAGAAAGTGCGCCGGCTGCTGGTCGAGGAAGGCGCCGACATAAAGAAGGAGCTCTACATCGGCATGGTGATTGACCGCGTCACGCAGCGCGCCTGCCTGATGGCCTCCAGCGAAGGCGGCATGGACATCGAGGAAGTCGCCGCGCATACCCCGGAGAAGATCCACAAGGTCTTCATCGACCCGGCGACAGGGCTGAAGGATGCCGAGGCCGCGGAGGTGGCGAAGAAGATCGGCATTCCGGACCAGGCTGTCCCGGAAGCGGCGAAAATGCTGCAGAACCTCTACAAGTGCTTCGATGAAACGGACGCCTCGCTGGCGGAAATCAACCCGCTGATCCTGACCAACCAGGACAAGGTCATCGCGCTTGATGCCAAGCTCAATTTCGACGACAACGCGCTGTTCCGCCATCCGGACATCGTCGCGATGCGGGATCTCGACGAGGAGGACCCGCTCGAAATCGAGGCCTCCAAGTACGACCTGTCCTACATATCGCTCGACGGCAACATCGGCTGCATGGTGAACGGCGCCGGCCTCGCCATGGCGACCATGGACACGATCAAGCTCTTCGGCGGCGAGCCGGCCAACTTCCTCGACGTCGGCGGCGGCGCCACGGCGGAGAAGGTGACCGCGGCGTTCAAGATCATGCTCTCCAACCCGAAGGTGAAGTGCATCCTCGTCAACATCTTCGGCGGCATCATGAAATGCGACACCATCGCCGCGGGCGTGGTGACGGCGGCGCGCGAAACCAAGCTCTCGGTGCCGCTGGTGGTGCGCATGAAAGGCACCAACGAGGACCTCGGCAAGAAAATCCTCGCCGACTCCGGGCTGCCGATCATTTCCGCCGGCAACATGGGCGAGGCGGGTCAGAAGGCGGTCGCCGCGGTGAAGGGGAAGTCATGAGCATCCTGATCAACAAGAACAGCAAGGTCGTCACGCAGGGGATCACCGGCAAGACCGGCCAGTTCCACACCCAGACCAGCCGCGCCTACGCGAACGGCAAGAACTGCTACGTGGCCGGAGTGAATCCGAAGAAGGCGGGCGAAAGCTTCGAGGGCATTCCAATCTTCAGGAATGTTTCTGAAGCAAAAAAACAAACGGGAGTGAACGTATCGGTCATCTACGTCCCCCCGCCCTTCGCCGCCGCGGCGATCTGGGAGGCGGTGGAAGCCGATCTCGACCTCGCGATCTGCATCACCGAAGGCATCCCGGTGCGCGACATGGTCCACCTGCGCGAGCGCATGAAGAAGGAAAAGCGCAGGACGCTGGTGCTCGGGCCCAACTGCCCGGGGGTGATCACGCCCGACGAGATCAAGATCGGCATCATGCCGGGCCATATCCACCTCAAGGGCCGCGTCGGCGTGGTGTCGCGCTCGGGCACGCTGACCTACGAAGCGGTCGGCCAGCTCACCGAGCTGGGCATCGGCCAATCCACGGCGGTCGGCATCGGCGGCGACCCGGTCAACGGCCTGAAGCACATCGACGTGCTGAAGATGTTCAACGACGACCCGGATACCGACGCGGTGATCATGATCGGCGAGATCGGCGGCTCCGACGAGGAGACCGCGGCGCAGTGGGTCAAGGGCAACATGAAAAAACCCGTCGTCGGTTTCATCGCCGGCGTCACCGCGCCGCCGGGCAAGCGCATGGGCCACGCCGGCGCGATCATCTCCGGCGGCAAGGGTACGGCGCAGGAGAAACTCGCGGTGATGGAAGCTTGCGGCATCAAAGTGACGAAAAACCCTGCGGAAATGGGCAAGCTCCTCAAGTCCGTCCTGAAGTAATGCAGGAATTCCAGCCCGCGCGCTGGCCCGCGTTCCTGGCCGCGCTGCAGG
>CAZTSJ010000267.1:0-11543 GCA_964616875.1 uncultured Bordetella sp.
TGTGGACAGAATATTCAAAGGCGCAAAGCCGGGCGATCTGCCAATAGAGCGAGCCACCAAGTTCGAGTTGATTGTCAATTTAAAAGCCGCGAAGGCGCTTGGCGTGACGATTCCGCCCTCGGTGCGGCTTCGCGCGGACGAGGTGATCGAATAACTCAGGCTTTCCCGTCCTTCGGGATGAACTTCAGCGCCACGCCGTTGTTGCAGTAGCGCTTGCCGGTGGGCGCCGGGCCGTCGTCGAACAGGTGGCCGTGGTGGCCGCCGCAGCGCGTGCAGTGGTACTCGGTGCGCGGGTAGATGATCTTGTAGTCGGTCTTGGTCTGGAACGCCCCTGGAATGAAAGTGAAGAACGACGGCCAGCCGGTGCCGCTGTCGAATTTCATCTCCGAAGTGAATACCGGCAGGCCGCAGCCGGCGCAGACGAACACGCCCGGACGCTTCTCGCGGTCGAGCGGACTGGTGCCGGCGCGCTCGGTGCCTTCCTCGCGCAGCACGTCGTAGGACGCGGGGGCGAGGCGCTTCTTCCACTCGTCCTTGCTGAGCTTTAGCGGCTCGGCCGCGTTCGGGACGGCAGTGCCGGGCGCGAGCAGGCTCTTCCAGTTGTCTTGCATCTCCTTGATCCCTTTCATGGTCTTCGGCTGGGCGTGGGCGTGCGTGAAGAAGGGCCCCAGCGCAAGAAACGTGAGCAGCGAACGGCGGTTCATGCCTGCCTCCTTTGTCGGATTATTACCGATTGGTCGGAGGAAGGCACGAAACCTGACTGCAGCCGAGTTCGCCTCAGAACTGCACGCCGATGCGCACGCGCGCAACCCCAATGGGGAGCGTGCCGTAGATCACGGGCCGCGGGGGCGGGTAGTAGACCACCTGAGGCGGCACGTACACCGGCCTGGCCTGGTAGTAGACGTAGGCCGGGGCACGATAGTGGTAGTAGTGCGGCTGATAGTGCTTTGCGCGCCAGCCGTGCGCCGGCGCCCACTGCGGCGGTTGCGCGAAAGCGGGTGCGCCGGCGAGAAGGGCGGCGCTTGCGATTGCTGCCATTGCGATTTTCTTCGGTAACATGGTCGTCTCCTTTTCGTTTGACGTACCCATTTGACGCGCGCCGTGGCCGGTTGTCAGTTACCCAACTGCAAACTCTGTAACCACTTGTAAGATGCGTTCCTGGAGGAGGTCGAAAAATGCACAAAATTCTTATTGCAGTGGTCGTTGCCCTGATTGCGCCGTCGCTGCACGCGCAGGATTCGTACCCGGTCAGGCCAGTCACCATGATTGCGCCGTTCCCACCCGGAGGGATTGCCGACATCAACGGCCGGCCGCTCGCCGCGGCGATGGAGAAGACGCTCAAGCAGCCGGTGCTGGTGGTGAACCGGCCGGGCGCCGGCGGCGCGGTGGGTACGACGGCGGTGGCCAAGGCGCCGCCGGACGGCTACACCATCCTCATGTCGCTCTCCTCCATATCGATTTTTCCGGTGTCCGACCCGATCAACGGCAAGCCGGCTCCCTACCAGCTCGCGGACTTCGCGCCGATCGCGCTGGTCACGGCCGATCCCACCATCCTGGTCGTGTCTGCCGACGGTCCGTACAGGACCATCCAGGAGTTCATCGCTTCGGCGAAGGCCTATCCGAACCAGATGAATTATTCCTCGTCCGGCATCTACGGCACCCTGCACGTGGCGATGGAGATGTTCGCTGCCGCGGCCGGCATCAAGCTGTTCCATGTGCCCTATCAGGGCGGCGGGCCGGCGGTCGCCGCGCTGCTCGGTGGCCAGGTGCACGCCCTCGCCTCCGGCCCGGGGGCGGCCGTGGGCCAGATCAAGGGCGGCAAAATGCGCGCGCTCGCCGGCTGGGGCGACAAGCGCCTGCCGATGATGCCCGAGCTGCCCACCTTCAAGGAGCTGGGCTACCAGGACGTCGAGTTCTACATCTGGTCGGGCGTATTCGCGCCTGCTGCGACGCCGGCGCCGGTGATCGCCCGCTTGCGCGCGGCGGTGCGCGCCGCGGTCGCCGATCCCCTGTTCACGGGCGCGATGGAAAAAGTGCAGACGCCGATCAGCTACCTCGATGCGCCTGAATTCCGGACCTTCCTGGCAAAGGATGCCGCGCGGCTCAAGGTTGCCGTGGAGAAAATAGGCAAGGTGGAGGAGAAGTAGGCGCTAGCGTTTGCGCGGTCTTTTGTATTGCAGCAGGTTTCCCACTTCGCGTTCGAACGGATCTCGCCGTACGAGGCTGCGAGTCTGCGCCGGACCCATCAGCTTGTAATGCCGCGCGGCTTCGAGCGCGTCCACCAGTTCCCAGGCGCCGTCTTTGGCGGTGACCCAGTCGGCAGGCTTCATGCGCCGCAGGTCGTAGGGGCGCGAGTAGGTGCGCAGGGTCTTGTGGTCGCGCTTGTTGTAGTACTCGTGCAGGTAGGACATCGCCAGTTCGCGCAGCGTCCGGTACACCGGGTCGCGCCACCTGAGGCCTATGCCGTTGGTCTTGGAGATCGCGCCCCAGCGGCCGTTGCGCCGGAACACCGCAACGACGTGGTCGAAGTCGTGCACCGCCTGCAGATCCAGCAATAGCGGCGGTTCGCCGTGGATCCACAGTGCGCAGGCGGCGGTTATCGCGCCCTCGATGCAATGCGCGCGCCGGTCGCGCAGCACCACGCGCACGGAATGGCAGGTCTCGCCGCTGCGCTCGAAGTTCTGCTTCAGGCGGTAGAGGAATGCCTGGATCTTCTCCGGCGTGCGCAGGCGGCGCAGCGTGGCGAATTCGGCCCGGGTGAGCCCGAGGACCGCGCGCGACGCTTTTTTTATTCTTGTCATCGACTTTCGGCCTAGTGTAGCTAAAATCCACCCATGCGTACTCTCCTGTTGGTGGTGTTGCTTGCGATTGCGCCTTTCGGGGCGAGCGCGCAGATGAGCGTGCAGGAATATCCGCTGCCGCGCGGCATCAGCGCGCATGACATCTGGGCGGATCCTGCGCCCGACGGGCCGGTGTGGTTCTCCGGCCAACGCAGCGGCGATGGCGGCAGGCTCGATCCGAAAACCGGCAAGGTCGAATTGATTCCGCTCGGCACGGGTTCCTCGCCGCACGGCGTGATCCTGGATCGCGACGGCTCGGCCTGGTTCACCGACAGCGGCCAGAACGCGATCGTGCGCGTCGATGCGAAGACCCTCGCGGTGAAGAAGTGGCCGCTGCCGGGGGACAGCGGTTATGCCAATCTCAACACCGCGATTTTCGACAATGCCGGCATCCACTGGTTTACCGGACAGAGCGGCATCTACGGGCGCCTCGATCCGAAGAGCGGCGACCTGAAGGTCTATGCCGCGCCCAAGGGCCGCGGGCCCTACGGCATCCACGCCACGCCCGACGGCACGGTGTACTTCGCGTCGCTCGCCGGGTCATACATCGGCCGCATCGACGCGGCGACGCACAAGGTGCAGGTGATCGAGCCGCCGACGCGGGACCAGGGCGCGCGGCGCGTGTGGTCCGACTCCACGGGGGTGATCTGGGTCGCCGAGTGGAACTCGGGCAACCTCAGCCGCTACGATCCAAAAGCGAATGCCTGGAAGGCCTGGAAGGCGCCCGGCGAGCGGCCGCGTACCTACGCGGTCTACGTCGACGAGACCGACAAGGTCTGGATCGCCGAATGGGACAAGCAGCTGATGATGCGCTTCGATCCGGCAACGGAGAAATGGGAATCCTTCTCCTCCTCGAGCGGCAGCGCCAACGTGCGCCAGATCCACGGTCGCAAGGGCGAGGTCTGGACGCCCGAATCCGCCGCCGGGAAGCTGGTCGTCTACCGGTTCCGCCCCGGATCCTAGGGCGACCAGTGAAAATTTCTCACAGCTACTTTCTGGCTACACGCGTTCCGGGAAGTGGTTCGTGAAGGCTTTGCGGTTACGCGTCCGGTACCGCGAGAAGTCATGTCGATCAATCGTGATTACGTCCAGGAAACCCAGGCGCTCCCCGACGGTCACCAGCGATGCATCGGCCAGGTCCATCCCGTCGTATTTGGCGGTCAATCGCCGCATGTACTCCACGTCTCTGGCGTCGAGATCTGCGACTAGCAATTGGTCATCCAGGACCATGCTAAGCAGCGTTTCAACGCCGCGACTTGCGTACTTATCGAGCAAATAGGCTGCCTCGGTTACCACAGGCCAAGTGGTAATCAGCAGTCCCGTATAGGTTTCGGCAAATTGCACGGCCCTCGCATGATCCGGGTCTCCCGCGTGGATCAGGGCGAAAAGCGGACCGGTGTCAGCGAGAATGTTTCTCGGCAATGATTCCACGAACCAGCGCTTTCGCCTGGGCAGCGACATTCCTCGGCTTTAGCGGTCCCTTTACCGAGCCGATGTATTTCCGCGCCCGCTCAAGCAGGGTCTTTGCCCTGCGAGGCCGACGGGTGATTGCGCGTATGTCGGACAGATTCATGGAGAATCCCTGTGCATAACTCGAATTCTACTACCACGCCACGTATGAAATCTTGATCTGATCTTGAAGGGTTCTACAAAGAAAGACTGGGACATCGGATACAAAATGTCCAAGCAGAAGCTGCGATGTCATTGCTCAATCGTCCACGCCGCTCATGCCCTTGCGGTGCGCGAGGAGCTTTGCGCCGGCGATGCGATACAGGACCGTACCCGGCCATGCCAGCCGTCCGTCCGGCTTGCGGCTGAAGAGGATGCCGTCGGTGCGCGACACGATCTGGGTGCGCGCCTTCGGGCCGCGCGCATCGCCCGGATCGATGACTTCGCAGACGGATTCGTCCTTGCGCACGCGGGCACCCTTCGGTACGTGATAGACGAGCATGCCCGGCTTCGGGCAGTAGCCCACGTCCATGCCGCCGATCGGTGTCGCATCTGCCTTGAGCCGTGGCTGTGCGCCGGCGCGACCCGCGATGATTCCCCTGCGCACCAGGAAACGGTACAGGTTGCGCGCGTCGGATGCACCGAGCGCGTGGTTGACGTCGTGCTGGCCGCGATACTCGATGGTCGCCGACAGGCAGGCCTGCGGAATGTGCGCGGCGGGAAATTTTTGTGCGAGGCGCGCCCACAAGGCGCCGTTGACGCCGGAAAAGGTGAGCGTCTCCGGAAAGGGATCGTTGTAGAGCGTCGCCGCGGCGCCGATGTCGGCCGCGAGCGCCCGCGCCGGCCCTGGCCAGTCCTGGCGGGAGATGAACAGATGCAGCACGGCCTCCATGTCGCAATGCAGGTCGAGCACGATATCGGCGTCCACCGACAGCTTCATCGCCTCGACGCGCAAGGTCTGGAGCTCGGTCGCAGGTTCCATGGCGGCGAGCGCGGCAAGCGCCGCCTTGCGAATCATGGCGACGTTGTCGGCGGCATTGCGCCCCAGCTTGGTGCCGACGCGATCGGCGACTGCACCAGAAAGGTCAAGCCAGTTGCGGTTGAAGTTTTCGCGGCCGAGAAAGTCGTAGCGGCCCAGGTGGGTGCTGCCCATGAGCTGCGAGAGGCCTATCGGATTGACGGTCGGCACCACCACGATTTCGCCCCTGATCCGGCCGGCCTTGTCGGCCGCGACCAGCATCGGCATGAGATGGTGCAGCGCCATGGTGCCCGGCAGCTCATTGGCGTGGATGGCCGCCTGCAGGTAGGCCTTGGGCCGCGCGCCCACCCTGCCGAAGCGGTGGAAAACGACGCTGCGCCCGGTACCCGGGGTCATGGCGGGCAGCGCGATTCTTCTTTTTGAGTGCGGCATGGCAACCTCCCGGTGGGCAATCCAAGTAATATAGCAAGCAGCAAACGTCGGCCACTTTCTTGGAGGAGGAATTCCGATGAACGAACATGAATTGCGTCACCTGATCGGCAAAGTGAAGTCGGGCGCGCTCTCGCGCCGGGGATTTATCCAGCGCATGGTCGGGCTGGGCCTGACCGCGCCGCTGGCAAGCCAGATGCTGAGCTATTCCGGCATCGCCCAGGCGCAGGCGCCATCCGCGTACAAACCCACCAAGCGCGGCGGCGGTGGGGCCCTGAAATTGCTCTGGTGGCAGGGCGCGACCCTGCTCAATCCGCACTTCGCCGTCGGCACCAAGGACCAGGAAGGCTCGCGCATCTTCTACGAACCCCTGGTCGGCTGGGATAACGACGGCAATATGGTGCCGATGCTGGCTGCCGAGATTCCGACGGTCCAGAACGGCGGCCTCGCACGCGATGGCAGGTCGGTCGTCTGGAAGATGAAGAAAGGCGTGACCTGGCACGACGGCATGCCCTTCACCGCGGACGACGTTGTCTTCAACTGGGAGTACGCGGCCGACCCGGCGACATCCACCATCACCATCGGCTCTTACAAGGACATCAAGGTCGTCAAGCTCGACTCCCACACGGTGCGCGTGGAGTTCCCGAAGCCGACGCCCTTCTGGGGCGACCCGTTCTGCAGCACGCGCGGCATGCTCATCCCGAAGCACCTGTTCGACGCCTACCGCGGCGCGAAGTCGCGCGATGCGCCAACCAACCTGAAGCCGGTCGGCACCGGGCCCTATAAGTTCGTGGATTTCAAGCCGGGCGACATGGTGCGCGGCGCGATCAATACCGCCTACCACGAGCCCAACAAGCCGTATTTCGACTCGATCGAAATGAAGGGCGGCGGCGACGCGGTGTCCGCCGCGCGAGCGGTGCTGCAGACCGGCGAATTCGACTATGCGTGGAACATGCAGGTCGAGGATGAAATTCTGCTGAAGCTCGAAGATAGCGGCAAGGGCCGCGTCACCATCACGCCGGGTGCCAACATCGAGCACATCCAGGTGAATAACACCGATCCGTGGACCGAGGTCGATGGCGAGCGCTCGAGTATCAAGACGAAGCATCCGCTGTTCGGCGACCCCGCGGTGCGGCGCGCGCTCAACATGCTGGTCGATCGCGGCTCCGTCGAGAAGCACATTTACGGCCGCACTGCCGCCGCCACCGCCAACTTCCTCAACAACCCGCCGCGCTTTACCTCGAAGAACATGAAGTGGGAGTTCAACGTCGACAAGGCGAGCCAGATCCTGGATGCGGCGGGCTGGAAGCGGGGCTCGGACGGCGTGCGCGTGAAGGACGGCAAGAAACTGAAGCTCGTGTTCCAGACTTCGGTCAATCAGCCGCGGCAGAAGACGCAGGCAATCATCAAGCAGGCCTGCCAGAAGGCCGGCATTGACCTGGAGCTGAAGGCCGTGACCGCCGCGGTGTACTTCTCCTCGGACGTCGCGAACCCGGATACCTATCTGAAGTTCTACACGGACCTGCAGATGTACACGACTACCATGACGCAGCCGGACCCGGAGGTGTTCATGGACCAGTTCTGCTCCTGGCAGATTTCCAGCAAGGAGAACAAGTGGCAGGGCCGCAACCCCACGCGCTGGAAGAACGACGAGTACGACAAGGCCTGGCGTGCCGCGGAAGGCGAGCTCGACCCGGTGAAGCGGGCGGCGCTCTTCATCCGCATGAACGACCTGGTGATCGAGAACCAGGTGGTGATCCCGGTGGTGTACCGGCCGCGCGTCGCGGCGGTATCGAGCAAGCTGCACGCGACGCTCTCGGGCTGGGACAACGACCTTTACAATCTGAAGGACTGGTACCGGGAAGGCTGATCGGGAAGGGTTGATCGGGAAGCTCCGCGCGCCTCGCGATGGGCAGGTACCTGCTCAGGCAGCTGCTCTACGTGATCCCGAGCGTGATCGGGATCAGCATCGTGCTGTTCACGGTGCTCGCGCTGGCGCCCGGTGACCCTTTCGAGGAGCTCGCCACCAATCCCGCGATTCCCGCCGAGGTGCGCGCCAACCTGCGCGCGAAGTTCGGTCTCGATGATCCGATCTATCAGCGCTACTTCCGCTGGTTCGGCGCCATGGTGCAGGGCGACTGGGGCTTCTCCTTCGCCAGCCGGATCGACGTCGATACCCTGATCCTGCAGCGCATTCCGGTCACGCTGTTCGTGATCGGCTCATCGCTGCTGCTCGCGCTCCTGGTCGCGCTGCCGGTCGGCGTGCTCGCGGCGACGCGCCCGTACTCGATCTTCGACCAGATCGCCAGCACGCTGGCGCTGATGGGGTTTGCGCTGCCGACTTTCTGCACCGGCCTATTGCTGATCCTCGTGTTCAGCATCTACCTCGACTGGTTGCCTTTCGTCTACCGCGCGGATATCAGCGCCACCGGATGGCGATGGTACTGGGAGCACTTCCGACAAGCGATCATGCCCGTCGCGGTGCTGGGTCTGGCCCAGGGGGCCTCGTGGACGCGCTACGTGCGCTCTGCCGTGCTGGACGTGATCCGGCTCGACTACGTCACCACGGCGCGCTCCAAGGGGCTCGCCGAGCGCGTGGTGGTGGTGAAGCACGTGGTGAGGAACGCGATGATCCCGGTGGTGACGCTGGTCGGGCTGCAGCTGCCGATGATTTTCGGCGGCGCCATCGTCACCGAGCAGATCTTCCGCGTGCCGGGCATCGGCTCCTTGCTGATCACCGCGATCCTTGCCAACGACACGCCGGTGATCATGGCGGTGACCTTTGTTCTCTCCTGCCTCGTGATCCTCTTCAACCTGCTCACCGACATCCTCTATGGCTGGCTCGACCCCCGCATCGCCTACCGCTGACGGCCTCGCGCTGCCCGTAGCGCTGCGCGCGCGGAGCAATTCGCCGTGGGCCGAGGCGTGGCGGCGGTTCAGGCGCCACCGGCTGGCGATGACGGGCGCCGTGATCCTCACCCTGATCGCGATCCTGGTCCTGTTCGGACCGCTCATCTGGCAGGTGCCGATCAACGAGATCGACTTCACCGCCCGGCTAAAAGGACCCTCCTGGCGCCACCCGTTCGGCACCGACGACCTCGGCCAGGACCTCTTCGCGCGCATGCTCTACGGCGGCCGGATCTCCCTCGCCGTCGGCATCGCGGCCATGCTGATCGCGGTCGGCGTCGGCACCCTGGTGGGCGCGATCGCCGGCATCTCGCGCGGCAGGGTGGATGCGGTGCTGATGTGGTTCACCGCCCTTTTTCTCTCGCTGCCGCAGTTGCCGCTGCTGCTGCTGATCATCTATCTGTTCCGTGATTCGCTCAAAACGATCGCCGGGCCGCAAGTGGGCATGTTCGTCCTCATCGTCGCGGTGATCGGCGGCTTTCGCTGGATGCCGGTGGCGCGGCTGGTGCGCGCGCAGTTCTTCTCGTTGCGCGAGAAGGAGTTCGTCGAGGCGGCGCGCGCGCTGGGCGCCACCACCACGCGCACGGTGACGCGCCACATCCTGCCGAATTCTCTCGGTCCGGTGATCGTCGCGGGTACCATCGACGTCGCCGCCGCGATCATCGCCGAATCGACGCTCTCCTTCCTCGGCCTGGGCTTCCCGCCGGACATTCCGACCTGGGGCCGGATCCTCTTCGACGCCAAGGACTACATGGACATCGCGACGCACTGGGCGCTGTTCCCGGGCGGCGCCATATTCATCACCGTGCTTTCGATCACCTATATCGGCGACGGCCTGCGCGACGCGCTCGATCCGCGGCAGGTGCTATAGAGCGCATGGCGGATCGGCTGCTCGAGGTCAAGGGCCTCAAGACCCACTTTGCCACCGACGATGGCTGGATCCATGCCGTGGACGGGGTGGACCTCGGGGTCGATCGAGGCGAGACGCTGGGCGTGGTCGGCGAGTCGGGCTGCGGCAAGACGGTGACGGCGCTGACCACCCTCAAGCTGATCGCCATGCCGCCCGGCAAGATCGTCGCCGGCGAGGTGCTCTGGCAGGGTCGCGACCTGGTGCCGCTCGGCACGGAGGAGATGCGCAAGATCCGGGCGAAGGAAATCGCGATCATTTTTCAGGAGCCGATGACCTCGCTCAACCCGGTCTACTCGATCGGCGAGCAGATCGCGGAAGTGATCCGGCTGCACGAGGGCCTCGGGCGAAAGGGCGCGCTCGAGCGCACCATCGAGATGCTGCGCCTGGTGAAAATTCCGAATCCCGAGCGCCGCGTGTCCGACTATCCGCACCAGTTCTCCGGCGGCATGCGCCAGCGCGTCATGATCGCGATGGCGCTGTCGTGCAACCCGAAGCTGCTCATTGCCGATGAGCCGACCACCGCGCTCGACGTCACGATCCAGGCGCAGATCCTGGACCTGCTTGGCGAGCTGAAGTCGAAGTTCGGCATGGCGGTGATGCTGATCACGCACGCGATGGGTGTGATCGCCGAGTCGGCGCAACGCGTGGTGGTGATGTACGCGGGCAAGGTCGTGGAGGAGGCGCCCGTGAAGGCGCTCTTCGCCAACCCGCGCCATCCCTATACGCAGGGGCTGATCCGCTCCATCCCGCGCATCGACACCGCCGCGACGCACAAGACGCGGCTCGAAGCAATCAAGGGCGTGGTGCCGAGCCTCCTCAACCCGGCGCCCGGCTGCCGTTTCGCGCCGCGCTGCCGGCTCGCGGCGCCCGAATGCACGCGCGAGACGCCGCCGCTGCGCGAAATCGTGCCGGGCCACAAAGTCGCCTGCGTGATGGCATGACCGAACCGATCCTGCGCATCAAGGACCTGGTCAAGCAGTTCCCGGTGAAAGGCGGGCTATTCGGGGGCGTGGTCGACCGCGTGCACGCTGTGGATGGCGTGAGCTTCGAACTCGCGCCGGGCGAGACGCTGGGGCTGGTCGGCGAGTCGGGCTGCGGCAAGTCGACCACCGGCCGCTGCATCCTGCGCCTGATCGAGCCGACCTCCGGAGAAATCTGGTTCGAGGGCAAGAACGTGACCGCGCTCGAGGGCGACGAACTGCGCCGCCTGAGCCGCGACATGCAGATCATCTTCCAGGATCCCTACGCCTCGCTCAATCCGCGCATGACGGTGGGCGCGATCATCGGCGAGGCGCTGATCATCCACAGCCTGGCGAAGCCTGGCGCCGAGTTCGACGCGCGCGTGGTGCAGCTGCTCGAAACCGTGGGTCTGCACCCGGACCACCGGCGCCGCTATCCGCACGAGTTTTCCGGCGGCCAGCGCCAGCGCATCGGCATCGCGCGCGCGCTGGCGGTATCGCCCAAGCTCATCGTCTGCGACGAGCCCGTTTCCGCGCTCGACGTCTCGATCCAGGCCCAGGTCATCAACCTGCTGGAGGACCTGCAGCAGAAGTTCAGCCTGACCTACCTCTTCATCGCGCACGACCTTTCGGTGGTGGAGCACATCAGCACGCGCGTCGCGGTGATGTACCTCGGCCGCATCGTCGAGGTCGCGACCTCGAAGGACCTGTACACCAAGCCGAAGCACCCCTACACAGAGGCGCTCCTCTCGGCGGTGCCGATTCCCGACCCGACCGTGACGCGCAAGCGCATCGTGCTGGAAGGCGACGTGCCGAGTCCGATCCGGCCGCCTGCGGGTTGCCACTTCCACACCCGTTGCCCCATCCGCGAGCTGCCGCTATGCAGCACGCAGACGCCGGCGCTCAAGCAGGGCGCCGACGGGGGCTGGGTGGCCTGCCACCTGCGCGCGTAAGCGCGCCCGTAAAGCCTGCGCACCTAGCTGCGCAGGTTTTTCAGTTGAACAGGTAGGCGTCCATCGCCAGCGCGCCCATCTCGATGCCGTCGTAGAGCCGCCTGGCCTGGTAATTTT
>CAZTSJ010000268.1:0-12239 GCA_964616875.1 uncultured Bordetella sp.
CGGGGTCTTGTCCGGCAGGCGCTTGAGCGGCTTTTCGTCGAGCCGCTCGCGCGTCGCCGCAAGCAGATGCCTGCCCACCGTGAGCGTGCGGTAGCGCGCGTCGGCGCCTGGCACCACGATCCAGGGCGTCTCGCCGGTCGAAGTCTTGCGCAGGAACGGATCGCACACCTTGATGAAGCGCTTGTAGAGCTTGAGGTACTGCCAGTCGCTGTCGGTGACGCGCCAGCGCGTCTTCGGATCGCTGGCGAGCTCCTTGACGCGCTTGCGCTGCTGGCTCCTCGACAGGTGAAACCAGTACTTGAGCAACAGCACGCCTTCGTCGCTGAGCATTTTCTCGAAGCGCTGGATTTCACTGATTTCGCGTGCGAATTCACCCTCCCCGATATCTCCCATGACGCGCCGCAGGATCGGCATGGTGTGCCAGGCGCCGAAAAAGATGCCGAGCTTGCCCTTGGGCGGGAGCGCCCGCCAGAAGCGCCACAGCGAGGGCCGTTCGCGCTCCTCGTCCGAAGGGTCGAAGAAGGCGCTGGTCACGATGTGGCGCGGGTCCATCCACTCGTTGAGCAGGTTCACCGTCTCGCTCTTGCCCGCGCCTTCGACGCCCGCGATCAGGATGAGGACCGGAAAGCGCCCGTTCTGCTTCAGGTCATATTGCGCATCGAGCAGCGCCTGGCGCAGCTTCGCGGCCTCGCGCTTGTAGAACGCCTTGTCAATGTGGTGCTTGAGATTCGCCGATTCGAACATGGTTCCTGGACTCCCCGGCACCGGCGCTGCGCGGTTACCTTTTCTTCAGGTAAAAGGTGAATTCGCCGTTGGCCAGGGCATGCTCGAGCAGCGCGTGTCCGGTCTGTTTCGCGAAAGTCTCGAAATCCTTCACCGAACCGGGATCGGTGGCGACGATTCTGAGCACCTGCCCCGATTTCACATCGCTAAGCGCCTTCTTGGCGCGCAGGATCGGCAAGGGGCAGTTCAGGCCGCGCGTATCGATTTCCTTGTCGTGCTGCATGGCAGTTGAATCTATCACGCCATCGACTGGTAGTAGAGGTTCTGCGGGTGCCGCGCTTCAGCAAAAAAGGTCCAGCGCTCCGCGAGCAGGCCGGCAAACTGGAGCGCGAACGCCGCGCCGTAAGCCTGCAGCGATCCGCCGCCCCAGCCCAGCAGCCAGGCCGGCACCGGAAACGCCAGGATCAGGAACGCCCAGCGCACGGCGCGCACGACGCGATCCGGGCGGCCGTGAAAAAATTCGCGCGTATTGAACGATCCGCCCATGAAACCCTGCGCCTTCTGCACGATGCGCGGCTGCGAGATGCCGATCGCGCTGGCCAGCGTGGATTTCGGCCGCAGCCGCGCGTTGCGCAGGAGCGAGGCGCAGCGCACAAGCCAGGCCACGCCGCCCAGCGCGAAGGCGGCAAGCGAAAGCGGCCCGGCGAATTGCGGATAGGTGAGCACCGCGAGCGGCACCGACAGCGTCAGGCCCGATGCGGTGCCGAGAAGGAAATAATTGATCAGCGTAAGGGGCGAATGCCACTCCTGCAGGAACTTCAGGCAGGCGTAGATCATCGCAGTGCAGACAAAGAGCGCGATGCACAGGACCGCCGCTGCAAAACCGGTCATGAGAATGAAAGATCTGTCGCTTCGCAGAAAATGCAGTGCGCCATACAGAAAAACAAAAGCCATGAATGCAGGCAGGACAATCACTTCGCGCGAAAGCCAGGACGTGCGCCATTGCGAAGCCGTGCGCCAGGCGCGCTCAGGGTGTCCGAGATGAAAAAAGGACGCGATCAGGCCGGCGACCAGCAACAGCAGGGAAACGCCACAGGACGCCATGACCATGTCCCTGGCCGGATTCGCCTTCAGTAGATCGACGCAAAAGGCGGCTAGAAACAATCCCTGCCCTGCTCCGATCAGTGTCGTCAGGAGAATGACCGACCAGGCGGGCCTCATTCCGTCATGCCTTCATTCCTTAAACTCGGTTTTGCGCCGTGGCAGGTAGTGGTTCGCCGGCTTCGTTTCCCACTCCGGCATCAGCGCATAGCCGCCAGCCTCGCGGATCGCCTTGGAGACGACCGATTCCGGGTCGTGCACGTCGCCAAAGAGGCGCGCGTTGGTCGGGCAGGCCATGACGCAAGCGGGCTGGCGGTCCTGCGGCGGCAGCAACTCGTCATAGATCCGGTCCACGCAGAGCGTGCACTTGGTCATGACTTTTTCCTGCGCGTCCATCTCGCGCGCACCGTAGGGGCAGGCCCAGGCGCAGTACTTGCACCCGATGCACTTGTCGTAGTCGACCAGCACGATGCCGTCCTCGGCGCGCTTGTAGGAGGCGCCGGTCGGGCACACCGGCACGCAGGGCGGATCTTCGCAGTGCAGGCAGGATTTCGGAAAATGCACCGTCTCGGTGTGCGGAAACTCGCCCACTTCGAAGGTCTGCACGCGGTTGAAGAACGCTCCGCTCGGATCCTTGCCGTAGGGGTTCTGGTCGACGAGCGGACCGGCCTCGCCCGAGTTATTCCACTGCTTGCAACTGGTAACACAGGCATGGCAGCCCACGCAGACGTTCAGATCGATGACCAGCGCGAGCTGTGTCATTGGCTTGCCGCCAATGCATAAGAACTTTTCTCTGCCTCACCCGGCTGCGCCGGATAAATCTTCACCCGCACGTCGTACCACCCCGCCTGGCCGGTGATCGGATCCGAATTGGAGGTTCCGTCCGGCAGGTGGTCCGACAGAACGTGATTCAGAATGAAGCCCTGCGTGAATTCATTGGCATCAGGCGCGAGTTTCCATGCGCCAGGGGACTTGCCGATCGCATTCCACGTCCAGACCGTGCCGGGTTCCACTGCTTCGCTGAAACGTGCCATGCAGCGCAGCTTGCCCCACTGCGACTCGACCCACATCCAGCCGCCGTCGGCGATGCCCTGCGCGCGCGCCACCGCCGGATTCACGAACAGGTAGTTGTGCGCATGGATCTGCCGCAACCAGGCGTTTTGCGAATCCCAGGAGTGGTACATGGCCATCGGCCGCTGCGTGATCGCGGCCAATGGGTATTTTTCACTTTCAGTAAATTGAACTTCCAGTGGAACATAAAAGAACGGCAAAGGATCGAAATAGGTTGCCACCCTTTTCCTGAGATGCGGCGGCGGCCGCCGCGCGGAGGGGCCGCGCCCCTGCGCGGCGAGGCGAAAGCGTTGCAGCACCTCGGCATAGATCTGGATCATGATCGGATCGGGATGGCGCCGCAGCTTCATGCGTTGCGCCCAATCGTGGTATTCCTGGTTCCAGTTGCGCATGTACTGGAGCGATTCAGGCATCGCGTGGTGGAACACGCAGTTATTCTCGGCATACCTTTGCCACTGGTCCGGATTGGGTTCGCCGACCAGCACCTTGCTGCCGTCTTTTCCCCGCCAGCCCATCAGGAACCCCTGCCCCGACCCTGGCTCGGTTTCGAAGTTGACGATGAAATCGGCATAGTCTTTGAATTTTCTCGAACCATCTCCATTCACGAATGCCGGAAACCTAAGCCGCCCTGCCAGTTCCACGAGGACGTCCTGGAACGGCTTGCACTCGCCCAGCGGCGGCACCACCGGCACGCGCACCGAGTCCATCGGCCCGTCGAACTCCGACACCGGCCGGTCGAGCAGCGACATGACGTCGTGCCGCTCGAGGTAGGTAGTGTCGGGCAGCACCAGGTCGGCGAACGCGGTGGTTTCCGATTCGAACGCGTCGCACACCACCAGGAACGGGATCCTGTATTCACCGCTCGCGTCCTTGTCGTTCAGCATGCGGCGCGCCTCGAGCGCATTCATGCTCGAATTCCAGGCCATGTTGGCCATGAAGATCATGAGCGTGTCGATGCGGTACGGATCGCCGCGCCAGGCATTGGCGATCACGCTGTGCATCATGCCGTGCACCGCGAGCGGATACTCCCAGGAAAAAGCCTTGTCGATGCGCACCGGCGCACCCGCGGCATCGATGAACAAGTCATCCGGCCCCGCGGGGAAACCCAGCGGTGCGCCGGCGAGCGGGGTGTCCGGCTGCACCGCCTCCGGGCTGTTCGGGATGCGCGAGTACACCGGGGGCGTGCCGCGCGGAAAAGGCGACTTGTGGCGAAATCCGCCCGGCCGGTCGATGGTGCCGAGCAGGGACATCAGGATCGAGAGCGCCCTGACCGCCTGAAAGCCGTTGGAGTGAGCCGCGATGCCGCGCATGGCGTGAAACGCCACCGGGTTGCCGCGAACGCTCGCATGCTTGCGGCCCCAGCTGTCGGTCCAGGCGATCGGCAGCTCGAAGCTCTGGTTGCGCGCAGTGAGGCCCAGCTCGCGCGCGAGCGAGCGGATCTTCGCCGGCGCGATGCCGGTGATCTCGGCGGCCCATTCCGGCGTGTAGTCCTCGAGCCGCTCGCGCAGCAGCTGAAAAGCGGGCTTGACGCGCGTGCCGTCGGCGAGGCGGTACTCGCCCGCGAGCGCCGGCTGCGCACCTTCGCTGTGGTTCACCACCTGACGGTTGCTGCGGAGGTCCCACCACAGCTGGTCGTGGCGGCGGAACGGATTCTTCGGGTCTTCCGCCTTCCCGCAGGCGAACAGGCCCTCTTCGTCGCCCGCCGCCTCGACGTTCACCAGGAAGCCCGCGTTCGAGTACTGCGCAAGAAAATCCAGGTCGCACAGCTCAAGGCGCAGCAGCTCCTGGCACAAGGCCATCATCAGGGCGCCGTCGGTGCCAGGCCGGATCGGAATCCACTCGTCCGCGATCGCCGAGTAGCCGGTGCGCACCGGGTTGACCGAAACGAAGCGGCCCCCGCCGCGCTTGAATTTGGAGAGCGCGATTTTGAGCGGATTGGAATGATGGTCCTCGGCGGTGCCGATCATCACGAACAGCTTCGCGCGCTCCAGGTCCGGCCCGCCGAACTCCCAGAACGAGCCGCCGATGGTGTAGATCATGCCGGCGGCCATGTTCACCGAGCAGAACCCGCCATGCGCCGCGTAGTTCGGGGTCCCGAACTGGCGCGCGAACAGGGTCGTGAGCGCCTGCATCTGGTCGCGGCCGGTGAAGAAGGCGAACTTCTTGGGATCTTCCGCCCTTATCTTCCTTAATCTTTGTTCAAGAATAGAAAATGCTTCTTCCCAGGAAATAGGCTCGAACTCGCCGTTGCCTCTTTCCGCTCCCTTTTTCCTTTTCAAGGGACGCGTCAGCCGCGCCGGTGACTTCTGTTTCATGATGCCGCTCGCGCCCTTGGCGCAGATCACGCCCTTGTTGAGCGGATGCGCGGGATTGCCGTCGATGTAGCGGATTTCGCCGTCCTGCAGATGCACCCGGATGCCGCAGCGGCAGGCGCACATGTAGCAGGTGGTGGTTTTTACCTCGGCATGGATGGCGGACATCTGGTCGGACATCTTACTTGCAGCGCGGGGGCTGGGCTATCATAAATCCGATGAGCAAAACGCCTCCCGCGGAGAGCGAACGCTGGCTTGCACTGATCGCCAGCCTGCCGACGGAAGATGCTGCCGCGCGCATGCGCATGCTGCGCACGCTCGAGTCGCTGGGCGCCGCTGTGATGCGCGACGGCGCTTACATGCTGCCCGATACGGCCGCCTGCCGGCAGGGGCTGGAGCATCTATCCGAGTACATCGCGAAGGGCACGGGCACCGCGCAGGTGCTGCTGGTGCAACCGCTCTCGGAGGCCCAGCAGCTGGCGTTTCGCGGCCTGTTCGACCGCTCGGCGCGCTACGCGGAGCTGATCAAGGTGGTCGACAGCCTCAAGGTCGGCTTCGGCATCGCCGATCCGAGCGCGATAGCCCGTGTCCTGAACAAGCTGCGGCGCGAACTCGAATCGATCAGCGCGCTGGATTTCTTCCCCGACGAGATCCAGCAGCGCGCCAAAGACTCGATCGCCGCGGCCGAGGCGGCGGTGCACAAGCTGCTGTTCCCGGCGCAGTCGGGAGCCGGAGGACCCGGCGGCGGCAAGGCGGACGAGCCGCTGCTGCGCCGGGTCTGGGCGACGCGCCGGCCACCCTGGGCCGACCGCCTCGCCTGCGCCTGGCTGATCCGCCGTTTCGTGGATCCCGAGGGCAGCGTGACCTGGCTCGACAAAGTGCAGGAACCTGCGGCCGGCGTGGTCGGATTCGCCTTTGACGGCGCGCGCTTCGGCAACAGCGCCTCGCAGGTCACTTTCGAGGTGATGCTGCAGCATTTCGGGCTGGTGAAGAACACCGCCTTGGCCAAGATCGGCGCCATCGTGCATTTCCTCGAGGTGCGCGACACGCCGGTGCCGGAAGCGGCCGGCGTGCAGACGCTGCTGCAGGGCGCGGCGCGGCGCTCCACGAGCGAGGATGAACTTCTCGCCGAGGCGGAGAAGACCTTCGACCTTTTATACGAAGCCTACTTCGAACCACCGAGGAAATAGGGCTTAACGCTTGCGGGCGTCCTGTAGATCGCGCGCATGCTCGGCGCGCAGTTCCTTCAGGCGCGCGTCCACCACCGACAACTCGTAGAAATTGCCGTCGCCCGAGGACTGGGCGAGTTGCAGCTGTTCGATCGCGCCGGGCAGGCTGCCCTGCAGCAGGTAGAACTCGGCCTGGGACTGGTGCTGCAGCAGGCGCTTGCCCTGGCCCGCATAGGCCTTGGCACGCGCCTCGTGCAGTTTCGGATCGCGCGGATACAGGCGCAGGGGCTCGGCGAGGGTTGCCAGCACCTGGTCGTGGCGCCCCTGTTCCTGCAGCGCCCCGAGCAAAGCGTACAGGATCGAGCGGCGGTGCGGGTAGCGCGCAATCGCTGCCTGCAGGATAGCGAGCGCGCCCGCCTGGTCCCCTTGCTCCTGCCGCACGCGCGCTGCCAGCGACTCCACCATCGAACTTGCGACACCATCCGCGCGCAGGCGGGCGATTTCCGCTTCCGCCCTCTTGAACTCCCTGGCGCGCAGCAGCGCGAGCGCAAGCCCGTAGCGCGCCCCCGGCTCGTTGGCGTAGCGGCGGTCGTTCACCGCGTCGCCGAAGCTCTCCACCGCGTCGCGCGCGTCGGCCGCCTCGGCGCGCACCTTGGCGCGCACCAGGTGGTATTCCAGCGGATCGGCGCGCTGCCGGTAGGGCAGGCCTTCGGCGCGGCTCTGCGCATCGCTGATGCGCTCCGAAGTCACCGGGTGGCTGCGCAGGTAGCCCGGAACGCTGCCGCTGTCCATGACGCGCGAGGCGCGCTGCAGTTTGTCGAAAAAAGCGCCCATCGCGCGCGCATCGAATCCCGCCGCCGCGAGGTGCTGGAAGCCGATGCGGTCGGCCTCGCGCTCGAAATCGCGGCTGAAGCCGAGCTGGCTCTGGATCGCGCCGCCCTGCGCCGCGACGGCCGCGCCGCCCGCCAGGTCGGGGCGCGAGCGCGCGAGCAGGATCGTAGCGGCCAGCGCGATCATCATCGGCAGCTGCATCTGCTTCTGGATCCCGATCTGGCGCGCGATGTGGCGCTGCGTCACGTGCGCCATTTCATGCGCGAGCACCGAGGCCATCTCGGACTCGTTCTCGGCGGCGCTGATCAACCCGGTATGCACGCCGATGAAACCGCCGGGCAGCGCGAATGCATTGATCGACGAATCGCGCATGGCGAAGAACTCGAAATCCTGCCGCGTGCCCGCTCCGGCGCCGCCCAGCCGTGCGCCCAGCCCGTTCAGGTATTCGGCGATCTCGGGGTCGTCCAGATAGGACGGCTCGCGCAGCTTGATGTCGCGCATGATCGATTCACCGATCTTGCGCTCGGTCTGCAGCGTCAGATCGGAACCGCTCACGTCACCAAGTTCGGGCAATTGCGCGGGCAACTGCGGCGGCGAATACTGCGCGAACGCGCGCGGCGCAAGGGCGAGAGAAACAGCCAGCAGCCAGGCGAGGAGACGCATGCGTTTATGATACCGTTCCAGGCTTCGAGTTCCCCGCTGCAGGATGCAACGCCAGGAGGATGTTTTGGCACGCAGGCTTTCCCCCCGACTCGCCCCGCATCTTACTCACTTCGATCGCAAAGGCAGCGCCCACATGGTTAACGTGGGCGCGAAGCGCGAGTCGCACCGCATCGCGGTCGCCTCCGGGCGCATCGGCATGCAGCCTGCGACCTTCCGCATGGTGGTCGAGGGCGGCGCGGCCAAGGGCGACGTGCTCGGCGTAGCGCGCGTTGCCGCGATCCAGGCCGCGAAGCGCGCTGCGGACCTGCTGCCGCTCGCGCACCCGATCGCGATCACGCGGGTTGCGGTGGAGTTCAGATTCGACGCCGCGCGCTTCGAAATCCTGCTCGTCGCCACGGTCGAATGCCGCGGCCGCACGGGTGTCGAAATGGAGGCGCTCACGGCCGCCGCAGTCGGGCTGCTCACGGTTTACGACATGGTGAAGGCCGTCGATCGCGGCATGATCATCCGCGAACTGCAGCTCGAAGAAAAGCACGGCGGTAAGTCGGGCCATTACCGCCGCAGCAGGACAAAACCAGCGCCATGAAATTCAGTCTTGGCAGGATTCTAGCCATACTGGTGCTTGCCGCTGCGGCCGCCGGCGCCTGGGCCTGGTACGCCTCGCGCAACGCCGCGGGCGAGACCAGATACCGCACCGGCGTTGTGGAGCGCGGCCCGCTGCAGGCGGTGGTGGTGGCGAGCGGCACGCTTAACGCGGTGACCACGGTACAGGTCGGCTCCCAGGTCTCGGGCCAGGTCCTGGAAATCTTCGCCGATTTCAACACCCAGGTGAAGAAGGACCAGATCATCGCGCGCATCGATCCGCAGAGCTTCGAGCTGCGGGTCAACCAGACGCGCGCCGACGTCGACGCCGCGAGGAGCGCGGTCGCCGTGGCGATGTCGAACCTCGCGGCGCAGGGCGCCGAGGTCGGCCGCGTCAAGGTGGCGCTCGCCGACGCCGAGCGCGACCTCAATCGCAAGAAGATGCTGGTCGAGAAGGGCTTCATCTCGCCCGCGGAGCTGGACAAGGCCAGATCGCTGTACGACGGCACGCGCGAGCAGCTGAAGTCCGTCGAGGCGCAGATCGGGGTCAACGAGTCGCAGATCTCCAGCGCGCGGGCCACGGTGAAGCAGCGCGAGGCGCTGCTCAAGCAGTCGCAGGTGGATCTCGAGCGCACCATCATCCGCGCGCCGGTGAACGGCACCGTGATCCTGAAGAACATCGATGCCGGGCAGACGGTCGCGGCGAGCCTGCAGGCGCCGGTACTGTTCACGATCGCGCAGGACCTGCGCGACATGCAAGTCGAGGCGGCGATCGACGAGGCCGACGTCGGTCGCATGCGCGTCGGGCAGCAGGGCAATTTCACCGTGGATGCCTTCCCGCGGCGCAATTTTGCGGGTGAGATCAAGCAGATACGGAAATCGCCGGTCAACGTGCAAAACGTCATCAGCTACACAGTGGTGATCTCCGCCGCGAACCCGGACCAGTCGCTGCTGCCGGGCATGACGGCCAACGTGCGCGTGGTGGTGGACAGCCGCGAGAACGTGCTCAAGGTAGCGAATGCCGCGCTGCGCTTCCGGCCCAGCGGCGCCAGCGCCGGCGGGGACGGCAAGGCCGCCGCCGACACAGGAGCGGCGCCGCAGGCCGGCGGCAACGCCGCACAGCAGTTCCGCCAGCGCGTCTTCGATGAAGTCAAGCCCGACGCATCGCAGAAAGCGAAGCTGGAGCAGATTTTTGACGACACCCGCCAGAAGATGGTCCAGCTGCGCGACATGCCCAATGACGGCGACCGGCGCAAGGCGGGCGAGCGCCTGCGGTCCGAATCGCGCACGCGCGTGATGGAGATCCTCACCGATGCCCAGAAACCGGTCTACGAGCGCCTGCTCGCCGAATTGGGCGGCGGCCGCGGCACCGGTGCCACCGCCGCGGGCCGCGTCTGGATCCGCGGCCCGGACGGACAGCCCAAGGCGGTGGACGTGAAAACCGGCCTCACCGACAGCACCAGCACGGAAATCGCCGAGGGCCCGTTCAAGGAGGGCGATGAAGTGATCTTCGGCATCGGCGAATCGAGCGCCGCGCCGAAGAAAGCCGGTGCCTCCGGCCCGCGCATGTTCTGATGGCCGAGCCGCTGCACCGGCAGTTGATTCACACCCGAGACCTGACGAAGACCTATCAGGTCGGCGACAACGAAATCAGGGCCCTCGCGGGGGTCAGCGTCGACATCGCGCAGGGCGAATTCACCGCGGTGATGGGTCCGTCGGGTTCGGGCAAATCCACTTTCATGAACATGCTCGGCTGCCTGGACCGTCCGACCTCGGGCGAGTACGTGCTCGGCTCGCGGCGTGTGTCCGACCTCGCCGGAGACGAACTCGCCGAAGTGCGCAACAGCAGCATCGGCTTCGTGTTCCAGACCTTCAACCTGCTCGCGCGCACCGCCGCGGTGGAAAACGTCGAGCTGCCCCTGGTCTACGCCGGCGTGCCCGCGGCCGAGCGCCGCCTGCGCGCCCTGGAAATGCTCGCCAAGGTGGGTCTGGGCGATCGCGCCAACCACCACCCGGCGCAACTCTCCGGCGGCCAGCAGCAGCGCGTCGCCATCGCCCGCGCCCTGGTGACACGACCGCTGCTGATCCTCGCGGACGAACCTACCGGAGCGCTCGATTCGCGCACCAGCCTGGAGATCATGGGGCTGCTGCAGGAACTCAACCGCAACGGCATGACGGTGGTCCTGGTGACTCATGAAGCTGACGTCGCGCGCTTCGCGCGCCGCGTGCTCTTTTTTCGCGATGGCCTGATGGTCAGGGACGAAGTAAACGCGGAGCCTGTAATGGCATGAACTTGATCGGCCTTTTCAGGGTAGCGATGCGGGCACTCGCCATCAACAAGCTGCGCAGCCTGCTCACCATGCTCGGCATCATTATCGGCGTGGCCGCCGTGATCGTGATGATCGCGGTCGGCGCGGGCGCGCAGGCGCGGGTAGAGGAGCAGATCCGCTCGCTCGGCTCCAACCTGCTGCTGATCCTTTCGGGCACCACCACCTCGGGCGGGGTGCGGATGGGCTTTGGCTCCAGCCAGACCATCTCGGAGGACGATGCCGCCGCGATCCCGCGCGAAATTCCCGAGACCATGGCGGCACCCGCGCTGCGCGGCACCGCCCAGCTCATCTGGGGCAACCAGAACTGGTCCACGGTGATTTTCGGCGTGACGCCAGAATACATCGACGTACGCCAGTGGGAAATCGCGGCCGGCCGCATGTTCGATGCCTCCGACATGGCGGGGGCGACCAAGGTGTGCCTGGTCGGCCAGACCGTGGCGCGGCAGCTGTTCGGCGGCGCGAACCCGCTCGGTCAGGTGATCCGCGTGCGCCGCGTGCCTTTCACCGTGATCGGCGTGCTCGAATCCAAGGGCCAGAGCATGATGGGCACCGACCAGGACGACCTCGTCCTGATGCCCATCAGCACTGCCCGCAAGCGCGTGCTGGGGGCGAGCAATCTTGCCAAGCAGCGCAGCGTCGGCACCATCTGGGTCAAGGTGGCCGAGGGCTACAACATGAAGGCCGCCGAGGAGCAGGTGCGCGCGCTGCTGCGCCAGCGGCACCGGCTGCAGCCCGGCCAGGACGACGATTTTTCGCTGCGCAACCTGGAGGAAGTCGCGGCAACGCAGGAAGCCTCCAGCCGCGTGCTCGCGCTGCTGCTGGCGGCGGTCGCCTCCGTGTCGTTGGTGGTGGGCGGCATCGGCATCATGAACATCATGCTGGTCTCGGTGACGGAGCGCACGCGCGAAATAGGCCTGCGCATGGCGGTCGGCGCACGCACGCGCGACATCCTCGGCCAGTTCCTGGTCGAGGCCGTGACGCTGTCCCTGCTCGGTGGCCTGGTCGGCATCGCGATCGGCATCGGCACGGCGGTGGGCATCGCCGAGATCGCGGGCTGGCGCATCGTGCTGTCGCCCGAATCGGTGATGCTCGCGGTGGCCTTCGCCTTCGCGATCGGCGTGGTCTTCGGCTTCTACCCTGCGCGCAAGGCCGCGCGCCTCAACCCGGTCGAGGCGCTGCGCTTCGAGTGAAAGCACGCGCGCCGGTCAAATCAATCGGTGCAATTCCCTTCGGCGTCCCGCCCGACTTCGTGTGTGCCAAGCACGATCGGTTGCTTTGTTCCCGCCCGATAGTCGGTCCACATCTGTCGGAACAAGCGCTCCAGGTCGCGGGTGAAGCGCTCGCTGTCGAACAGCGGGCAGGTATCGCGGTTGCGTGCAAGCCTTGCCTTGGTCCTGGCAAGCAGCGTGCGGTCGGTGGCTAGCTTCAGCGCCAACGCCTCATAATCCTGCAAGCTG
>CAZTSJ010000269.1:0-4947 GCA_964616875.1 uncultured Bordetella sp.
TACCTGGTGCGTTTTCTTGCCGTGGCGTTGCAGAGCGTGGAATCCGGCCTCGCGAAAGTGACGCCGCGCATGGACGATGCCGCGCGCAGCCTGGGAGCGACGCCCGCCGGCGCGCTCGTGCGCGTGCACGCGCCGCTGCTCGCCTCGAGCCTGGCGAGCGCGGCGCTGCTGCTGTTCGTCGATGTGATGAAGGAATTGCCCGCGACTTTCGCGCTGCGGCCTTTCAACTTCGACACCCTCGCGATCGAGGCCTACAACCTGGCCAAGGACGAGCGCCTGGCCGAGGCCGCGGTGCCCTCGCTGGTGATCGTCGCGATCGGCCTGATGCCGGTGCTGGTCGTCGTGAAGCGCTACTTCCAACCCACTCGGTCGTAGATTTTCTGCGCCGCCGGCTGGTTGCGGCCCAGCACCGCGACGTTCAGCGCGTCCCGCTTGAACACGCCGAGGTTGGCGAGCACTGGATTGTCGATTTTCACCGCCGCGACCACCGGCCATTCGTTGTTGCCCTCGGCGAAGTAGCGCTGCGCCTCGTCGCCCGCCAGGTACTCGAGGAACTTCACCGCCGCCGCGCGGTTGGGCGCGTGCTTCATCACGCCCGCTCCGGAGATGTTGACGTGCGTGCCCCAGCTCGCTTGGTTCGGGAACACCACGCCGATTTTCCCGGCGATTTCGCGCTCATCGGGCTTGCCCGAGCGCAGCAGGCGCGCGTAGGAGTACTGGTTCGAGATCGTGACGTCGCACTCGCCCGCGGCGATGCTTTTCAGCTGGTCGGTGTCGCCGCCCTTCGGGTCGCGCGCGAGGTTGGCTTTCACGCCCTGCGCCCACTGCTCGGCCTTCGCCTCGCCCAGGTGGTCGATCATCGCGCCCATGAGGGAGAGGTTGTAGATGTTGGTGGAGGAGCGCATGCAGATGCGGCCCTTCCATTTCGGCTCGGCGAGCGATTCGTAGCTCGGCAGCTCGGCCGCCTTCACCTTGGCCTTGTTGTAGGCGATCAGGCGCGCGCGCAGCGAGAAACCGAACCATTGGCCGCCCGACTCGCGGTAGCTCGCGGGGATGCGCGCCTCCAGCAGCGCGGATCTCACCGGCTGGAAAAAACCCAACTGCTCGGCGCGCCAGAGGCGGCCTGCGTCCACCATGACCAGCACGTCGGCGGGACTGCGCGCGCCCTCGTTGCGCACGCGCTCGATGAGCGCGTCCTCGCCGGCCTCGATGCGGTTGACCTTGATGCCGGTGGCCTTGGTGAAATTGCTGTAGAGCGCCTCGTCGGCCTGGTAGTGGCGCGACGAGTACAGGTTGAGGACTTTGTTGTCCTGCGCGCACACCGACGCCGAAACAAGGAAGGCAAAGACGAGAAAAGTCTTTGTAATAACAGGCACTTGTGTTCTTTCAGGCAGGGTAAAACGTAATGATAATTCTTCTCACTACCAAATGTCAAAGTGGCGGTTCGATGCGCCTCGCGCCATTGAACCGCGCCGACCAGTAGGAGCTTTTCACGTTCTCGATGCGCACGCGCGCCCCGGCCTTGGGCGCATGGACGAACCTGCCGTCGCCGAGATAAATACCTACGTGCGAGAATGGCCGCTGCAGCGTGTCGTAGAACACGAGATCGCCCGCTTGCAGTTCCGCTAGACTGACTGGCGTCCCCTTTTCGCTCTGCGCGTGCGCATTGCGGGGCAGGCGAATGTTCCAGGCTTCCAGGTAAACGTGCGCGACCAATCCGCTGCAATCGAAACCGGTGACCGGCGAATTGCCGCCGTAGCGGTAGTCGAGCCCCAGTGCGAGTAGCGCCTGGAGCAAGGCTTCGGAGCGCTCTGCACGCGGTGGAGCCGGTTGCGGTTGAGGCGTTGGAGCAAACGAGGCACAACCTGAAATCAGGAAAATAAAAACAATAAGAAACAGCATATTGCGGCGCATAACTCAAGTAATCTAGTGCATTAAGCCACTGCGAGCAACCACTAACCCACGGCCCGCGTTAAGACCTTCATGAAGCGCCTCCTGCTCATCTTCCTGCTCGCCTCCACGGCGGTGATTGCCCAGGGCACGCTGGAAATCATCTCGCTCCGGCACCGCACGGCAGAGCAGGTGATCCCGGTCCTGCGTCCGCTGCTGGAGCCCGGCGGCGCTCTCACGGGGCAGCACTACCAGCTTATCGTGCGCACCAGCCCGCAGAACCTGGCGCAGCTGCGCGCGGCGCTGGATGCCATCGACCGCGCGCCGCGGCGCCTCGAGATTTCGGTGCGCTTCGACAACGCGCAGGAGGTTTCGCGCAGCGGCGTCCAGAGCGACGCCCGCATCTCGAACCGCGGTTCGAACGTCGACATCCGTCTGCAGGATTCGCGCACGACGCAAGACGGACGCGTCGACCAGCGCATGCAGGTCCTGGAGGGCGGGCAGGCCTACATCTCGACGGGAGAATCACGCATCTACGGCCAGGCCGGTACCGGGTTCGCAGTCATGCCGCGGCTTTCCGGCAACAACGTGTTCCTCGACATCGCCACGCAGCAGGACGCTTTCACCCGCGGCGGCGCCATCCAGGGCCAACAGGCGCGCACTACCGTGAGCGCTCGCCTGGGCGAGTGGGTCGAACTTGGCGGCGCGAGCAGCGCCGCGACTCGCTCGGACGGCGGATTGCTGTCTTCAAGGGAAAGCACCTCGAGCGAGAATCGCCGCATCTGGGTGAAGGTCGAGGAGATCCGCTGAACGAATTGCAAAGTGAAGCGCGGGACGCGCTAAGGCGCGCAACGCAGGACGCGCTTACGCGCGTTTTTGCCGCGGACGGCCCGCTTGCCGCGCGGGTGGACGGCTACCGTCCGCGGCCGCAGCAGATCGAGATGGCGCAGGCGATCCTCGATGCGCTCGGCGCGGGCAGCATGCTCGCGGTCGAGGCGGGCACCGGCACCGGGAAAACCTTCGCCTATCTGGTTCCGGCGTTGCTCGCCGGGGGCAAGGTGATCGTGTCCACGGGCACGAAGACCCTGCAGAACCAGCTCTACGACCGCGACCTGCCCGCGGTGCGCGCAGCGCTCGCGACGGGTTCGGTGGCGGCGCTGCTCAAGGGCCGCGCGAACTACGTGTGCCTCTACCGCCTCGACAATGCGCGCAGCGAAGGGCGCCTTGAATCGCGCGAGGACGTGGCGCGCCTCGCCAGCATCGCGCATTTCGCCGCCACCACCATCAGCGGCGACCGTGCCGAGCTCGCCACGGTTCCTGAGGATGCGCCCGTGTGGCAGCACGCCACCTCGACGCGCGAGAACTGCCTCGGGCAGGAATGCCCGAAATACAAGGACTGTTTCGTCATGCGCGCGCGCAAGAACGCGCTTGCGGCCGACGTGGTGGTGGTGAACCACCACCTGTTCTTCGCCGACGTGGCCTTGCGCGACGAAGGCATCTCCGAACTGCTGCCCTCCTGCAATACCGTGATTTTCGACGAGGCGCACCAGCTGCCCGAGACCGCGCGCCTGTTCTTCGGCGAGACGCTGTCCAGCGCCCAGCTGATCGAGCTTGCGCGCGACGCGCGGCTCGAACTGCGTGCCGCCGGCGGCGCATCGCCCGAGCTCGACCGCGTCGCCTCGAAGCTCGACAAGGCAGCGCGCGACCTGCGCCTGTGCTTCACCAAGGAAGGCGCGCGCTTCGCCTGGACGCAGGCGATGCGCGAACCCGGATTCACGGATGCGCTCCAGGCACTTGGCAAGGCGCTGGAGGCTCTCGGCAAGCCGCTCGGTGAGCAAGCCGAGCGCTCTGAGGGGCTGGGGGCCTGCGCCAAGCGCGCCGCCGAAGCAACCGGCCTGCTCGCGCGCGTGCGCGCGGAAGGTTCCGCGAACGAGGTGCGCTGGTTGGAGTTGTACGGTCAATCGCTGCAGCTGCACATCACGCCGCTGGTGCCGGCGGAACTGTTTCGCAAGCAGATGCTGGATCATCCGCGCGCCTGGATCTTTACTTCGGCGACGCTGGCGATGGGCGAGGATTTCTCGCACTTCAAGCGCGAGCTCGGCATCGAGGACGCTGCGGCGCGAACCTGGCCCAGCCCGTTCGATTTCGCGCGCCAGGCGCTGCTCTATACGCCGAAGGGATTGCCGCCGGACCCGAACGACCCGGCTTACACCGAAGCGGTGGTCAAGGCGGCGCTGCCGGTGTTGAAAGCGAGCCGCGGCCGCGCGTTCCTGCTCTTCACCTCGCACCGGGCGCTGCGGCGCGCGCACGAGCTGCTCAAGGATCGCATCGACTATCCGCTGCTGGTGCAGGGCACCGGATCGCGCAGCGAGCTGCTGGTGCGTTTCCGCGCGCTCGGCAACGCGGTCTTGCTCGGTGCCGCGTCGTTCTGGGAGGGCGTCGACGTGCGCGGCGAGGCGCTCTCGGTGGTGCTGATCGACAAGCTGCCGTTCGCGCCGCCAGAGGACCCGGTGCTTTCGGCGCGCATCGAGGCGCTGCGCAACGAGGGCGGCAACCCGTTCATGGATTACCAGCTGCCGCAGGCGGTGCTGCAGTTGAAGCAGGGCGCCGGGCGCCTGATCCGCGACGAGGAAGACCGCGGCGTGCTGGTGCTGTGCGATCCGCGCCTCTACAGCAAGAGCTACGGCCGTACCGTGCGCGCCAGCCTGCCGCCGATGAAACAGACGCGCGAACTGGCCGATGTGCAGGCGTTCTTCGATAGAATCCCGGCATGAAAATCCTCATCACCGGCGGCGGCGGCTTCCTCGGCTTCAAACTCGCGAAAAAACTGCTCGCGCGCGGGCAATTGGGCGGCAAGCCGATTGCTTCGATCACGTTGCTGGACGGCGCATTTCCTTCTGCTGTTGAAAACCTACAGAAGGTAAAAGCAGTGACTGGGGATGTCTCCGACGAGAAGATCATCGCCAGCGTATGCCTGCCGGACACGGACGCGGTATTCCATCTCGCGGCGGTGGTGAGTGGCCAGGCGGAAGCCGATTTCGACCTTGGCATGCGCGT
>CAZTSJ010000270.1:0-45893 GCA_964616875.1 uncultured Bordetella sp.
GCGCTCAAGCAGGCCGCGCCGCGCGTGCGCGCGCTGGCGCACTTCGGCCATGCGAAGGTGGATGGCAAGCTGATGGACGCGCTGCCGAAACTGGAAATCATCTCCAACTTCGGCGTCGGCGTGGACCAGATCGACCTCGATGCGGCAAAGAAGCGCAAGGTCATCGTCACCAACACGCCCGACGTGCTGAACGATTGCGTCGCGGACACAGCGCTCGCGCTGGTGCTCAATACGCTGCGCAAGTTCCCGCAGTCGGAGGTTTACGTGCGCGCGGGGCTGTGGCCGACGCGCGGCGCCTACCCGCTCGCCACCTCGATCGGCGGCAAGACGCTGGGCATCCTCGGCCTGGGCCGCATCGGCGAGGCGATCGCCAGGCGCGCGCTGGCCTTCGGCATGAAGATCCGCTACCACAACCGCAACAAGAAGGATGTGCCCTACGCCTACGACGCCGATCCGGTCGCGCTGGCGAAGAATTCCGATGTGCTGCTGATCGTCACTCCCGGCGGCGCGGGCACCGCCAAGCTGGTCAACGCCCAAGTGCTCGACGCACTGGGCCCGCAGGGCTACCTGGTGAACGTGGCGCGCGGTTCGGTGGTGGACGAAGCGGTGCTGCTGCGCTATCTGCAGGAGAAAAAAATCGCCGGCGCGGGGCTCGACGTCTTCGAGCACGAACCCAATGTTCCGGCCGGGTTCTTCACGCTGGACAACGCGGTGCTCTTCCCGCACGTCGCTAGCGCCACGGTGGAGACGCGCAAGGCCATGGGCGATCTGCAGGTGGAGAATCTGCACCTGCACTTCGCCGGCAAGCCGGTCAAGACGCCGGTCTAGGCTAGAATTTCCGATTCAGGAGGAGGACCATGAAACTGCTGCTCGCTGCGCTTGCGTTCGCGATATCCGCCACCGCCCAGGCCCAGGCCTGGCCGTCCCGCCCGATCAAGTACGTGGTCAATTTCGCCCCCGGCGGCACCACCGACATCCTGGCGCGCATGATCGCGCCGAAGCTCTCGGAGGCGCTCGGACAGCCGGTAATTGTGGAAAACCGGGCCGGCGCGGGCGGCAACGTGGGCGCCGAAGCGGTCGCGAAATCGGCGCCAGACGGCTACACCATCGGCGCCGGCACCGTCAGTTCCCATGCGATCAATGTTTCGCTGTATTCGAAACTGCCCTACGACGTGCTCAAGGATTTCGCGCCGATTACGCTGCTCGCTTCGTTGCCCAACATGCTGGTGATCCATCCGAGCATCCCGGCCAACAACGTCCAGGAGCTGATTGCGCTCCTGAAGGCGAACCCGAACAAGCACTCCTTCGGTTCGGCCGGCAACGGCACTTCGCAGCACATGTCGGGCGAGCTGTTCAAGACCATGACCGGGGTGCAGATGCAGCACATCCCGTACAAGGGCAGCGGCCCAATGATTCCGGATCTGCTCGGCGGCGTGATCTCGATGAGCTTCGAGAATCTCACCACCGCCTACCCGCCCGCCAAGCAGGGCAGGTTAAAGGCGCTGGCCGTCACCAGCGCGAAGCGCTCGTTTCTCGCGCCCGAGGTGCCGACGCTGGCCGAGGCGGGCCTTACCGGCTACGACATCAGCTCGTGGCAGGCGCTGTTCGCCCCTGCAGGCGTTCCGAAGCCGATCCTGGATCGCCTCTACGCCGAGACCGCCAAGGCGCTGAAGGCTCCTGACGTCGCCAAGCGCCTGCAGGATCTGGGGCTGGACGCGGGCGGCATCACCCCGGAAGAGATGTCGGCCAAGCTGCGCGAGGACATCCCGCGCCTAGGCAAAATCGTGCGGGACTCCGGCGCGAAAGTGGACTAGGCCGGCGCGGATTCCGCGCGGTCGTAGTCGATCTCGATCTTGGCATCGTTCGGGTCGAAGAAAAACAGCTGCCAGGTGCCGTATTCCGGCAGCCGGCGAAGTTCGTACGCAACGTTCTTTCGTTTCAGCTTGGCCACCGCCCCAGCGAGGTCTTTGCCGCTGTAGGCCATGTGGTCGAGCACGCCCCGCACCAGCCTCTCCTTCTTGATCCCCGCGACGATGTGCAGGATCGGGTGGGGTCCCTTGCCGCCATCGGCGTAAAGCCAGGCGCCGGGAAAGGTGAACGGCGGGCGCGCGCCGGGCTTCAGGTTGAGGTGTTCGTCGTAAAACGCCAGCGTCGCCGGCAGGTCGTCGGTGAGGACGGTGAAATGGTTTACCGCGGTCACCGTCATCTCATGCCCCTTTGGCCGTGGCCTGCGCGTGCTTGGTCTTGTCGAGCACCGTCATCGCGGTAGCGACGATGCCGGCCACGTCTCCCGCGCTCGCCGGGAGGATCAGGGTGTTGGTGGTCCTGGCGAGACTAGCGAAGGCGGCGACGTATTCCTGCGCCACCTTGAGGTTGGCCGCATCCATGCCGCCCTTGTCGCTGATCGCCTCGCCCACCGCGCGCACCGCCGCCGCGTTGGCATCGGCGATCAGCCGCAGCGCGGTCGCCTCGCCCTGCGCGCGGTTGATCGCGCTTTGCTTCTCGCCCTCGGATTCGAGGATCGCCGCCTGGCGCTTGCCGTCGGCGACGTTGATCGCCTGCTGGCGCTCGCCCTCGGACTTCGCAATCAGGGCCCTTTTTTCGCGCTCCGCGGTGATCTGCGCCTGCATCGCGCGCAGGATCGATTCGGGCGGCGTGATGCTCTTGATCTCGTAGCGCAGCACCTTGATGCCCCAGTTGCGGCCGGCCTCGTCGAGCGCGGCGACGATGCTGCGGTTGATGTCCTCGCGCGACTCGAAACTCTTGTCGAGCTCCATCTTGCCGATCACGCTCCTAAGCGTCGTCTGCGCGAGCTGGGTGATCGCCGCGATGTAGTTCGCCGAACCGTAGGAAGCGAGCCGCGGATCGGTCACCTGGTAATACAGAACCCCGTCGACCGCGAGCTGTGTGTTGTCCTTGGTGATGCAGACCTGCTCGGGCACGTCGAGCGGCACCTCTTTGAGCGAATGCAGGTAGGCGACCCGGTCCATGAACGGGATGATCAGGTTCAGACCGGGCTCGAGCACCGCGTGGAATTTCCCGAGCCGCTCCACCACATAGGCGAACTGCTGCGGCACGATGCGCACGCCCTCGATCACAAACGCGGCCACCAACGCAATGAAGAACACCCAGACCGCGTAGCCGCGCGTTTCCGGTATGGCGCCCGTGATCGCAGTCAGGACGATGGCGATAATCAGTTTGGAAAGCATGGATATTCCTCTCGTTTGTTGGCTTGCCGTCGACACCCGCGCGTGCGCCGTGGTCATGCCGGCCGCACCGCCGGCGCTATGCGGGACGACGGGTCGTGACTTTGAGCGTGTTGCCATTGGCCGTGACTACGTAGAGCATCGCCCCGGCGTCGAGGGCAGCATCTCCATCCACCAGCGCGTCCCAGGAGGTGCCGCGGTAGTTCACGCGTGCCAGACGCGCGCCCTGGTCAAGCCAGTTTTCAAATTGCGCCGGCTGGCCGGCGTCGACGTTGGGCATCTGCTGCGTTGCATTCTTCGCCCGGTAGACATGCACGCCGTAGCAGCCGAACCCCGAAATGACCGCCGCGACAATGGTCTGCACCGGAAAACCCAGGCCGAACCAGGCTGCGAGGGCCGCGCCGAAGGCCGCGACGCCCAGCACCAGCAGGTAAAAGGTGCCCGTCAGCAACTCGACGATAACCAGCGTCAGGCCCAGGATCGCCCAGATCAGGTCTTCTTCCATGGGCCTAATTTAGAATTACTTGCCCATGGACGCAACCGAACTCGGCAAAGAACTCATCGACCTGCACGAGCACCCCCGCCAGGTCGCCCCATTTAACACGCGCTTTCCGGGGCTTACGGCCGAAACCGGCTACGCCGCGGCGCGCGAGTTGCACGCCCATCGCCTCGCGCAGGGCTGGCAGCTGGCCGGCCGCAAGAACGGCTTCACCAATCGCGGCATCTGGGCGCGCTACGGCGTGAGCGGCCCGATGTGGGGTGCCGTGTACGACCGCACGCTGATCATGGCGCAGAACAACCGTGCCGTCGTTCCCCTTGCCGGCCTGATGCAGCCGCGCATCGAGCCCGAGATCTGCTTCAAGCTGAAGGCGCCGCCGCCGCGCTCGAGGAATCCTGCCGCTCTGCTCGAGGCGGTCGAGTGGATCGCGCATTCGATCGAAATCGTCAGTTGCCATCACCCGGATTGGAAAATGACGCTGGCCGACTGCATCGCGGACAACGCGCTGCATGGGAGGTTGATCGTCGGCACACCGGTAGCTGTGGAAAGAATTGCCGGCCTGGCGGCGGCGCTGCCTTTTTTGAAAGTCGATTTATTCAAAAACCGGGAAAAAATAGACCAGGGCGTCGGCGCCAATGTGCTCGACAGCCCGCTGCTTTCTCTCGCATTCCTGGTGGACATTCTTGCCGAGCAGAAGGGTTCGCCGCCGCTGCAGGCCGGGGAAATCATCACCACCGGCTCCCTCACCGATGCACACGCGGTGCAGGCGGGTGAGACCTGGAGCACCGACCTGCATGGATTTGCAGTGCGCGGGCTGGAAATCGAGTTCACATGAAAAGGCCTCTCGAGGGCATCACCGTGGTCGGCCTTGAGCAGGTCATTGCGGGCCCGTTCTGCACGCGCCAGCTGGCGGATCTCGGCGCGCGCGTCATCAAGATCGAGCGCCCGGACGGCGGCGACTCCGCGCGCGGCTATGACCGCACAGTGAAGGGGATGTCGTCGCATTTCGTCTGGGTGAACCGCTCCAAGGAAAGCCTGACGCTGGACGTGAAGCATCCGGAAGCAAAACTCGTCCTGGAGAAACTGCTGCAGAAAGCGGATGTCTTCGTCCAGAATCTCGCCCCCGGTGCAGCCGAGCGGCTCGGGCTTGGGGCGGCCGAGCTGCGCGCGAAATTCCCGCGGCTCATCTGGTGCGGCATCTCCGGCTACGGCCCGGCCGGCCCCTACGCGCAAAAGAAAGCCTACGACCTGCTGGTGCAATGCGAGGCCGGCCTGCTGTCGGTGACCGGCACCCCGGCGGAGCCCGCCAAGGCCGGCATCCCGGTGGCCGACATCGCCGCCGGCATGTACGCCTTCTCCTCCATCCTCGCCGCGCTCTACCGCCGGCAGCACGAGGGCGTCGGCGCGACGCTCGACATCACCATGCTCGAATCGCTCGGCGAGTGGATGGGCTTCCCGGCCTATTTCACCGCCTACGGCGGCGCGCCGCCGCCGCGCTCGGGCGCGCACCACGCCACCGTCGTGCCCTACGGCCCGTTCCGGGCGGGCGACGGCGGCACGGTATTCCTCGCGATCCAGAACGAACGGGAATTCGAGCGGTTTTGCGATGGAGTGCTTTTGAATTCAGGGTTGAAAGCCGATGCAAGGTTTTCAAGCGGCCCTGCCAGAGCGCAAAATCGTGACGCGATGCATGCCGAAATAGAGAAAATATTCCTGAAATTGAAAGCAGAAGAAATTCTCAACCGGCTTGAGAAGGCCGACATAGCCAATGCGAAACTGAACTCCGTGCAGGAGTTCTGGGACCACCCGCAACTGGAAGCGCGCGACCGCTGGCGCGAGGTGGGCTCGCCCGCCGGCCCGGTGGAGGCGATGAAGCCTCCCTTCAACCTGGACGGCTTCGAACCGCGCATGGACGCGATCCCCGCACCGGGCGCGCACAGCCGCGCGATTCTCGCGGAACTGGGTTTTACCGCTGCGGAAATCCGCAAAATGGTGCAGGAAAAAATCATCCAGGAGGAAGGAAAACCATGAACCTCGAACTGTATTTCGCCCCCGGCGCCTGCTCGTTCGTGCCGCATGTCGCGCTGGAGGCCGTCAAGGCCGCCACCGGCCAGGCTTTCGCGCCGAAGCTCGTCAAGCTGCACAAGGGCGAACACAAGACCCCCGAGTACCTCGCGATCAACCCGAACGGGCAGGTGCCGGTGCTGGTGGTGGACGGAAAACCGCTCAGCCAGATCGTCGCCATTTGCGACTTCCTGGATCGCAGCTTTCCCGAGGCGGGCCTGCTGCCGGCCGAACCGGGCGCGCGTGCCCAGGCGCTATCGCTACTGGCGTGGATGAACAACACCGTGCATCCGACCTTCAGCCGCGCGTTCCGCGCCGCGGACTACGTCGAAAGCGAATCCGCGCAGGCCGAGGTGAGGAAAATCGCGCAGGCACGCTATCGCAAGCTGCTCGAACGCATCCAGGGCCTGGTCGCGAACGCGAAGGGCTACTGGTTTGGCGAGCGCATCACCCCGCACGACGCATATGCCTGGACACTCCTGCGCTGGGGCGGCTACGCCGGCGTCGACCCGAAGTCGCTGCCTGCCTACCTCGCCTACGCCGAGCGCGTCATGCAGGCCCCGCCTGTGGCCACGGCGCTCGAGCGCGAGCGGGTAAAGCTCGATACCTACAAGCTCAGTTGAACTTGAGGGTATTGCCTTCTTTATCCGTGAACTTCTGCATGATGATGATGATGAAATCGATCAGGTTCCAGATGCCCAGCCCGCCCAGGGTCAGCAGCATCAGAATCCCGGTCCCGATCTTGCCGACGTAGAACCGGTGCACGCCCAGAAAGCCGATGAAGAAGCAAAGCAGCGCCGCTACGGTATTGCTCTTGTCGCTCGTGCCATCCGCCATGACGATCCCCTTTGGTTTAGGACTTCTTGCTGACCTCGATGCTGGCCGCCCGGGCGAGGTCGCGGTGCACCCGCGCCACCCGCTCCACCTCGCCTTTGGCGGGGAAGCGCTCGTAGAAGCCCTCGTCGCGGAACATCTTGCCCATCTCCGCCCAGGGCTTGAGCCGCTCTTCCCAGCGCGCCTGGCGCCCGGCCTCGGGGCCGTCGTCCTCGCGCGCGAGGTCGGCGCATACCCGGATCATCGCCTTGATGGTGACCGGCCGGGTGACCATGTAGCCGTCCTTGCCCCAGACCGAATCGCCGAACACGTCCTTGGCCGCCTTGAGGAAGTCGCGCACCAGGCCGTAATAGCGCGGCACCTCCTTCGAGCTGCCGCCCGCGAGCTGGATCGAGCGCCATTTGCCACGCACCCAGCGGTGCAGTTCGTTGAACAGCTCCGCCTGCAGCACCCACTTGTCGCGCTGGCTGCGGCCGCCCAGGCGGTTGATGCGGTAGCGCAGCGGGCTGTCGCCTTCGCTGTAGAGCTTCTGCACCAGGCGCGCGGCGAACTTGCGGTCGGGCGCCGCCCAGGAGACCTGCTCGTAGAGGTCGATGAGGTGGCTCTTGTTGATGCGCGTCGGCGTCGAATTGATGATGACGAACATCTCGGCGGCGAAGTCCTCGCTGCGGCCGTCGAAAATGATGCAGGGCACGCTGATGGTGGCCGCGTCCTGCGGCCGCTCCAGCATGTAGAAGTGCAGCGCGGCGAGGCGGTGCTGGCCGTCGATGATGAGGAACTTGCTGCCGGGCTCGGTGAGGTGCCCGGAGCCGGCGCCATCGCCGTTGCCGTTGGAACGGAAATTCAGTTTCTCGCTGGTATAGAGCAGCACGGTGCCGGGGATCGCCGGCTGCGACACCGCGGTTTCGTAGAAATTGGTGAGCTGGCGCACTTTGGCGCGCGACAGGCCGCGCTGGAAAGCGCCGTCGGTGCGCTCGATTTTGGAGATGAACTGGGCGACGTCGTCGTCCTGCGAGATGCGCGCGGCGGCAATCTGCTCGCCCTCGCCGTAAAAACGGCTGATAAAGCGCACCTTGGCGAGCAGGTCCTTCGCCCGGTACGCGGCGAAGTAGAAAATCCCGTCCTTCTGGCGAATCTGTGTTGCGTGCATCGCCTCTCCCTGGGCCTGGCGCCAACCCTCCAGCGGCGCTGCCGGGCAGAAATATACCCGGGAATAGGACCCTCCGCAGCGAACGGGCGGGGAAAATCCGCGGGGTTCAGCCCTTGCAGGCGGGGAGCATCAGGGCCTGGAAGACCTCGGCATTGGCGCGGTTTTGCACGAAAGCGACCACTCCCGAGTGGGCCGGGACGGCCTTGGGCAGCAGGGGCAGCGTATGACGCTCGGCGAGCTTGCCGCCCTTGAATTCCAGCGGACCGACCCACTGCAGGACGACGTAGTCGTGGGGCAGGGTTTTGCCGCGGTTTTCGCCCGCTTTTACCTCTGAAACCAGCTTGTTCTCGTAGGCGCCGAGGAAGAGCGCCATGGCCGCATCGGAGGACGCGTTTTCCAGCTCGGCCGCCGCCCCGACCTCGAAGGCGTCCTTGCGCCCGGTGTCGAGCGATAGCGAAATCCGAGCCTTTGCCGGCCGGGCATTAATTTTCGCTACCGCGGCATCGAACGACGAGCCAGCCCAGCCCCGGAAATCCTGCCCCTGCAGCAGCACCTGTGGGGTGTAGACCATGGCCGCGCGCGCCAGCTGGGCCATCTTGCGCTGGCGGGCCGAATGCGCCTGGCGCGCGTAGGGATCCTTCCAGCCGATGTAGTCCCAGTAGTCCACGTGCAGGGAGACAGGCACCACCCGGTCCGGGGCATAGCCCCGGGCGCCCAGGGAAGACAGCCAGCGGTCGGCCGGCGGGCAGCTGTCGCAGCCTTCAGAGGTATAGAGCTCGACCAGGGCGACGGTGTTTGCGGGGGACTTCGCACCGCATTGCATGGCTTGCGCCGTACCCAGGGACAATGCCAACACGGCTAACAAGAGGGGTTGCATGGGCTTAGGTCGAAACTGCAGGCCTGAGCTTACTCGCCAGGGCCGATAATGATGCCCCGCAGCATGAAACTCTCCGTCCTCGATCAATCGCCGATCATCTCGGGCCACAGCGCGGCGCAGGCGATCGCCGAGACGCTCAAGCTCGCGCGCCGTGCCGATGAGCTGGGCTACCACCGCTACTGGCTCGCCGAGCACCATGCCATCGGCGCGCTCGGCGACCCCTGCCCCGAGATCCTGCTCGCGCGCCTGGGCGCCGAAACCAGACGCATCCGCGTCGGCACCGGCGGCGTGCTGCTGCCTTACTACAGCGCCTTCAAGGTTGCTGAAATTTTCCGCATGCTCGAGGCGCTTTACCCGGGGCGCATCGACCTGGGCATCGGCCGCGCGCCCGGCGGCGACCAGCGCACCGCGCGTGCCGTGGGTGGCGGTCACATGCCGACCGCCGAAGACTTTCCACAGCAGGTATGGGAACTGATCGGCCATCTCGACGGCACCCTGCCCGATGATCATCCGTTCAAAAAAGTGCGCGTGCAACCAGAAGGCACGACGGCGCCCGAACTCTGGCTGCTCGGCTCGTCGGACTACAGCGGCCTGCTCGCGGCGCAGCTGGGCGTGCGCTTTTCCTTCGCGCATTTCATCAACGCCCAGGGTGGCGACCTGGTGACGCGCGCCTACAAGGAGCGATTTCAGGCGCGCGTTGCCGGCACCGAGGGGCCCGCGCCGCGCGAAGCCGCACCGCAGGCCGGGCTGTGCTGCTTCGTCATCTGCGCCGCCACCGACGATGAGGCCGAGCGCCTCGCGCGCGTCGTGGACCTGCGCCGCCTGCACATGGCGCTCAACCAGGATCTGCCCGTACCGACGCTCGCGGAGGCCGAGAAGCGCGCCTTCTCCAAGGAGGAACTGCAGTACATCCGTAGCCAGCGCCCGCGCGCGGTGCTCGGCAGCCCCGAGACCTGCAAGGAAAAACTGCTGGAACTCGTGCGGCAATTCTCCGCCGACGAACTCATGGTGCTGACGATCACGGGCGACTACGCCACGCGGCTGGAATCCTATGAGCTGCTTGCGAACGCCTTCAAGCTGGCGGGCAAATGATCGTCTTTGCCTGCTAGAGCCTGCGCTGCCGTGATCTCGGTTACCAGAATCGGCAAACATCTCGGCGCGGAAATCGCGGGAGTCGACCTGTCGCAACCCCTCGACGACGCCGCGTTTGCGAGCGTCGCGGACGCTTTTTTCGAACATCAGGTGGTCTGCTTTCGCGGCCAGCGGCTCTCGCCTTCCCAGCAAGTCGCGTTCACCGCGCGCTTCGGTACGCTGGAGCAGCACGTGCGCAAGGAACATCGGCTCGACGGCTACCCGGAAATCCTCGTGGTCTCCAACGTGATCGATGCGCGCGGCGAGTCGATCGGCGTACAGGACGCAGGCCGCGACTGGCACAGCGACCTTTCGTACAAGCAGGTGCCCAGCCTGCTGTCGGCTCTCTATGCTCTCGAGGTGCCAGTCAGAGATGGCGTGACGCTCGGCGCGACCAGCTTCGCCAGCACCACTGCCGCGTACGAGGCGCTGCCAGAGGACCAGAAGCGGCGGCTGCAAGGCCTGCGCAACATCCACAGCTACCGTTACTACCGCGCCAGGAATCGTCAGGCGCAGAGGGAAGAGCAGGCTCGCGGCTTGCGCGTGGTGCAGGAGCATGCGCTCAGCGAGGAGCAGCTGGCCAGCGTGCCCGACGTCGAGGTGCCGATCGTACGCACGCACCCGGTGACCGGACGCAAGGGATTGTTCGTCAACGAAGCCCACTCGCCGCGCATCGCCGGGCTGCCCGAGGACGAAAGTGCAGCGCTGCTCGCGCGGCTTTGCGCCCACATCGTCAAACCCGAGTTCCGCTTTGAGCATCAATGGCGCGTTGGCGACCTGCTCATGTGGGACAACGTCGCCGTGCAGCACAGAGCGAATTTCGACTACGACCTGCCGCTGCGCCGATTGATGCACCGCACGACAGTGCGAGGGAGCACGCCCGTGTGAACAACCCCTGTCCTCCGCAGTCCTGATCCGCTCAGTCGCGTTCGAACCGCTCCAGCAGCTTCACGATGTCCGCATGGCCGCGCTCCCGCGCCACCTCGATCGGCCGCTTGCCGGCGCGGTTGCGCAGCCGCGGATTCACGCCGAGCGAAAGAAAAGCGCTCACCATCTCGGCATAGCCGCCGTCCGCCGCCGCGTGCAGCAGCGTATTGCCCTTCAGGTCGGAGGTCATCGGATCGGCGCCGCGCTCGAGCAGGTGCCGCGTCGTGAGCGGATTGCCCGTCATCACCGCCCATTGCAGCACCGACTCGCCATCGTCGTTGCGCGCCCGCGGATCCGCCTTAGCGAACAGCAGCAGATCGATGAAATACGTATCCGCATGCAGCGCCGCATGGTGCAGCGGCGTCTCGCCGTTCGCCGAGCGCGCGCCCATCGGCGCCCCTGCCTTCACCAGCATCGCCGCGAGCTCGCGGTAGCCCTTCTCGATCGCCCGGTGCAGCGGCGTCTCGCGCTCCTTGTCGCGCGCATTCAGGTCCACCGTGCCGCGCGCCACGATCCCCTCGGCCACCAGCTGCTTGCCCTCCTCGATCGCCTCGAAGAGCCGCTCTTCCTGGGTTTGCGCCGCTGCGACCGTGGCGAAAACGAGGAACAGGGCGGCGATGCTTGTACGCACGCCGCGATTGTAGCGGCCGCCCTACGGCTCGAATCTCCTGATCGGCGGACGCGGTTTGATCGGAGGCAACTCGATCCGACCCGCTCCCACGCGTTCCGGCGGCGGTTGCACGGGGCTGCCTGGTGGCAGACCCGGTACCGCCGCCGCGGCCACCGCGGCACGGTTAACTGGAAGATTCAAGCCCATTCTCCTCGCCGCCCAGCGAGCGATCTGCGGGGCCGCGACGCTGGTTCCATTCATCGCGACGACCGACCCGCTCCGCGAGCCTGCCGCCAGAACACCATGACAGGTCACCGAATCCCCGGTGACAGCCACCGCGTCTGGTCCATTCCTGAAGGGCGGCAACACGCCGGCTGGTGGCTGAACTCCGGCAGGCGGCACGTTGGATCCGCCGGCCGAATACTTGGCCACGATAAGGTCCTTGCGGCGAAAGCCCCCCATCACAATCGTCTCCGAACTGGTGGCAAGGCGATTGATCGAGCCGTCTCGCTTGACATAGCTCGCCGCGTTGTCAACCTCGATTTCCCGCCCGGATATCGGATCGTCGCGCACGTAGTTGGGGTCTTCGAAACGCGACTGCCTGCCACGGCGTGGATATCCGTACGGAGTGTCGTCGCGCTGGATCCAGGCAACCATGTCCACCGGATCGCCGAGGTTCTCCACCAGAATTTGCCAGGGACCGGAAGGGGCAACGTCCAGTGCCGGATCCTGCGTCGAAGTCGGCGCGAGCTGGATTGTGATCCTGTCGCGATTCAAGATCGCGACTGCATCCTGGTAAACGACTTGACAGAGAACGTCGCTGGCAGGCTGCCAATTCCACTCCCCGCCCCTGGTAATCCACCCGCTCACATCGCCGGTTGGCGTCGTGACCTGAACTCTGACTCGGAACGGGTAAGGAGGCCCCCCCACAATTGCGCTCGGCAGCCAGATTTCCAGGAAGCTTTCCGTCAAGTCGTCCGGCGGCACGCGCCACTCCATCGGTCGGCTATCGCCGATGTTCTGGAGCGAAAAGCGTGCATGGCAACGCGACAGATGGCTGTTTCCAGACGGCAGCACGACAGCCAGCGGAACGTTGCGCTCCCTGATCAGCTGATCGATTGCGGCTACCAGAATCTCGGTGTACTCGTTCGGAGCGATGACGCCGTAGCTCAAGTTCACCACGACCCGCGGAGTGGTGCCTCCCCCGAGTTCATCGGCACGGGCCAGGATGTATCGAAGCCCGTGAAGGATAAACGGATCGAGTCTGCGACCGGAGGTATCGGCCGTGGTTCGCGCCGGAAGCTGCACGCAGATGATGGGGCGCCCCGCCGGCGCATTCGCTGGGTCGAAGCCATAGGCCAGATCCATGACGTGCGTGCCGTGAGCCGTTCGCCAGTTCACGGCTTTGTGTCCGCTATGGCCATAGTCCGAGTGACCCGCCACGCGATAGACCTCGTCTTCATCCACCAGCCCCGCGTACGTGGCATTCGCCGTCAATGTATCGATTCCCGCAACCCCGCCAAAATCATGCTTGCGAAGCTCGCGGCCATAGTCGGCGAGGTCCGGTATGTAGATTCCCGGACCTAAGCCTATGCCCCATCGTTCATCCTGGTCCCAGAAGAATTCAATGCGTGTACCTCCAACCTGGCGGCGGAACCGTTCGTGCGCAAAGGCCAATCCATCGTCGATGATCCCCGTAACGACGGTCCTGCGTTTGTTTGGGCGGATCGACGGCTTCTTGGGACGCACCGCTCCGGGGCCGAGGTCGGGAACAGTGGGATTGCCGAGCTGGAATCGCTTGACTACCCGGCTCAGTGAGGAGTTCTTCGCGCTCACTTGCCTGAAAAACTGCCTCGTCACAGTTGCCGTGCAAAACGTGGTCCGGGTGAGACCCTTGGCAGGACGCGCGAAAACGGCAGGAATCCGCAGCCACTTGTTCCAGTCTGCCGGCGGCTTACGTCCACCCCAATCGCCGAGCGCAAACCTTTTGGCGGTCACCGGTTTCTTGGCTCCCGCAGGTGTCTGCAGCTCGATGATGACGTGGAACCGACTCTTACGTCGGTACCGGTAATAGGCGAATTTCGTCGCCCTCAGCCATTCGAAATACGGATCCGTCAGAGCGAACGTCCGGGCTCTGTTCCTGATCTTCTTCCAATTTTCGGCCATGTTTTTCCTCCCGGAGATTGGCTAAGGCCCGAGAATCAGCGCGGGCGCTTCACGGCCATTCCGCCTGAGCCTTGTTCCACAACCAGTGAAGGAGATCCGATCCCTGAGCTGTCATGGCTTCCAAAGGCAGGTAGTCTGTGAATGGTGCCACCAGCGCAGCATCAGTTGGAATGTCATACAACCGTCGCCAATCAAAATCATCCGCAGCGCCGTACCGTTCGCCGTCGAATCGCCAGGGGTCGTAACTATCGAGGGTGTCCGGTTGCCGGCATCGATGGACAAAGTATTCGCCCAGCCTGAGGCCGAGGAATTGTCCTGCGGCGCTGTCCACAGGGAAATGCACGCCGGCAACGGTTCGGTTGATCGCGATGCGCGCCGCCTGTCGCATCATCTGGTCGCACCACGCGATGTCCTTGAGCGGCTCGGCGGCCCTGAAAAGCCTCCACAGGACATAGGCGACGATGTGCGCTTCGGTTGAATGACCGCTAGGCAGCGTGCCATGCCCAGGTGTCAGGATCATCGGCTGCACCTGCGGCGAATATTCGAGCGGACGCCGGCAGGCCAACCCGTGCTTCAAGCGCATTTCGACGAACTTGGCCAGGCGCAGCGCCGCGTCCAGCAGCTCGATCGTCCAGCGCGTGCGACCCGGATGGAGATTAGCGACAGAGGTCCAGAACGCGAGCGGCGGTCCCAGCTGAGCAAGGATCTCGGCGGCGCGATCCTCGCGAAGATCCGCATAACCTTCCAGATACGCGAGCTGGTGGTTGAAGATCGCAGCTGTTGGCCGAATGAAGCTCGCAATCCTCGAGCAGTTCGCTGCGGGCGGCGGTGGGACGCCTGTGGCCGGAATCTCAATGTGCCAGAGTGTGAGGGAATCGTGCGTGGTCTTGGCCGCGCCATTACTTGTGTCAGTGAAATTTTCGGCATGCCTCGTCAAATGGAGGTGCGAGAGCAGCTCGAAATCGAACACCTCTGCGCGGACCCAGGGTTCCCACCGCTCGAGGTTCGCCGGCGTCTCGATCCCCAACGGACCAGCTGCAATCAGCGACCCCTGCCACGCGCCTACGATTCCATCGCGGTGCGTGATGAGTCCGCTCGAGGTCAGCGGATGGTCGTAGCCACCTACACCGCTCACTCCGCTTACTCCGCTCACGCCGCTTACTCCGCTTACTCCGCTCACTCCGCTCACTCCGCTGACGCCACTAACACCGCTCACCCCGCTTACGCCGCTCATTGGTCCCCCCAATTCGGATGAATGTTGATTGCGACTGCTCCTGGCTCCCTATTCCGGCACTCCTGCATTGCGCATCACGCCGGACCAAATCTTCCCGGTCTCGAACGCACTGCTCGGCGAGCGTTCGAGCCAATTCGTCACTGTAAGCTTCGGCTCCAGGCGCATCAGCTCGTCGACTGTCTTGCGCGCATCCTCTTGGCGACCAAGCAGCCACTGCGAAATTGCCATGACACGGAAGGTCGAGGTGTGCGTTCGATTGGCGCGCAAGGAGCGTTTCGAGAGCTCGATCGCGCGCTCGTAGCGGCCTGCGGACAGGTCCGCGGTTGCCGCGAGTGAATCGTAGTAGTAGCGGATCGGATCGAGTGGCGACAGCCTGAGAGCCCGTCGCGTGTCCTTGACTGCCTCCTTGCCTTCGCCCTTGAAGGCGTGCAGCGTCCCTTTCAGGAGCCACGCCAGAGAATCGTTCGGGTTGACGCGCAGCGCCAGCTCATACCGGTCCTGCGCGACATCGAGCTTCTTCAGCAGGTTCATATGCACCAGACCGTCCACCACGAGCGCGAGCGAGCAATGCGCATCGGCGTCCAGAGCCCTCTTGGTGCAATCCAGCGCTAGTTGCGCGTCCTTCTTCGGATCATCCGACCACCCCTGCCAGACCCGCATGACGTGCCATTTCGCCAGCCACGCCTGGGGCACCGCGCGTCGGCGCGTTCGCTCGTTGAGCGCTTGCAGCATCTCCCGCGCACGGTCGAAGTCCTGCGCCGACAGCCGGTGCATGAGCGAGATGGCGCCCATCAGGAGGGTGTAGCTCTCAAGCGTGGGCAGCGCCTCGGACTGGGCGCGTTGCAGTTCCCGGGCAATTACCGCGCCGCTGACTTCGACCACCACGCGATCGACAAGCTCGTCATTGCCGTTCACGATTCCACCGACGTGCCCCTTGAGCTCCTTGGCCCATACGATGCGGCCCGACTTGGCTTCCGCCAACTCGACTGTGAGCGTGAGCTGAGTCCCGGCAACGCGGTAGCCGCCGGAGAGCACGTAGCTGGCATTGAGATGCGCGCCCACCTCGCCGGTGGTCGCGTCGCGACCGCGAAAGGCGGTGGTCGAGAGCCGCGAAATGACGTTCATTTCCGCCGTGCGCGAGAACGCGGAGATCACTTCATCCGCCAGCATCTCGCCGAGCACCTGGTGCTCCGCTTCGGCGCCGCGTGACGCGAACGGAATCACTGCGATGGTGGGAAGCAGCTCGCTCTTTGCCGCCGCGCTCTCGATGACGGGCCGCGGCCCGGGTGGCCCGATGCGGTAGGCGCGGACCGGCTGGGGCACGTGCTTGACGTAGCACTCTCCGAGGTCCTCGATATCGGCGTCGAGCACGGGGGTGAGCTGATCGCGCACGCCCGCCGACACCACGATCTCGCCCGGCCCGGCAAGCGTCGTCAGCCTCGCTGCAAGGTTGACGCCGCGCCCGTAGACGTCGTGCTCGTCGGCAATCAGCTCGCCCACCTGCGCGCCGATGCGCACCAGCATCTGCCGTTCCGGCGGCACGCCAATGTTGGCGCCGTTGCACACGTTCTGGATGGCGAATGCAGCGTTCACTGCCGGCTGCACGCGCGGAAAGTCGAGCAGCATGCCGTCACCGAGGCTCTTGACCAGGCGGCCGCCGTGGGCCGGCAGCACTCTTTTCTCGACATGCTCCACGAGGTTGCGCCATCGGGTGACGGCGTCCTCCTCGTTTTCTTCCATCAACCGGACGGACTCCACCACGTCCACGACCAGCACCGTACGGACGACCCGTTCGGCGTGGTGCAATCCATGTAGCTCTTCGGTGACCATGCTGGCCGGAAGTGTGACTTTATTCACACATTTTGGGGGAAATACTATGGTGTGGATAGTGCTTTATCCGGCAGTCCACTCCGGCGGCCCTGGACTAGGCAATCGCTCTGGCAAGCACCTCGGCAAGGTGCAGCGTCGGGCGTCCGGCGAGGTCCTCGATCTGCTCGCGGCAGGAAAATCCGTTCGCAATGATGAGCGTCTCCGCAGTCGTGCCCTTTACCTTCGGCAGCAGCGAGAGGTTGGCGATCTTCACCGAGGTTTCGTAAGTCTCGGGCCGGAAGCCGAAGGCGCCGGCCATGCCGCAGCAGCCGGTTTCGGGAGCGGAAGTCTCGATGCCGGCGGCTTTCAGCAACGCGAGGTCGGCCTGGGTGCCGCCGAGGGCTTTCTGGTGGCAGTGGCCGTGCAGCAGGGCCTGGCCGCCGATGCGGCGCGGTTGCCAGCCGCGATTCTCCAGCAGTTCGCCGAGCGAGACGGTTTGCCGCGCGAGTTTCTCCGCTGCCGCATCGCCGGGCAGGAGCTTGACCATCTCGTCGCGGAATACCGAGTGGCAGCCCGGTTCGAGGACCACGACCGGCGTGCCCGATTCGATCTGCGGCGCGAGCGCGGCGACGATTTTCTCCAGTGACGCCTTCGCCTTGTCGAGCATGCCGAAGTCGTAATACGGCCGCCCGCAGCACAGTTTCTCCTGCGGCAGCGAGACACGCGCGCCCGAGTCTTCCAGCACGCGCACCGCCGCGAGCGCGCTCTGCGGCCGGAAGTAATTGCTGAAGGTATCGGGGAAAAGGATCACCGCGTCGCCGCGCCGCATGCCGTCGGCGCGCGCCGGATCGCGCCGGCCGCGCTGCAAGGCGTCGAACTGCGCGCAAAAACTGCGCGTCGCGAAGCGCGGCAGGGCGCGTTGCGGCGCGATCCCGGCAATATGCTTGGACAAACTCGAGATCAAGGGAAGACCCATCAGGGCATTGAGCAGATGCGGGGCATGCATCGCGAGCGGCGCCCACTCGCCGATGCGTCCCATCGTATGCGCCTGCCGCGGGCGCGCGTGCCGCTCGTAGTAGTGCGAGAGGAATTCCGCCTTGTAGCTCGCCATGTCGGTGTGCGTAGGGCAATCGCTGCGGCAGCCCTTGCAGGCCAGGCACATGTCGAGCGCCTCTTTCACCTCTTCGCTCTGCCAGCCGTCGGTGATCACTTCGCCGCGCAGCATCTCGCCCAGCAGTCTTGCGCGCCCGCGTGTCGAATACCTTTCCTCCCTGGTGGCGCGGTAGCTGGGGCACATGGTGCCGCCCTCGGCCGAGCGGCACTTGCCCATGCCGATGCAGCGCTCGGCGGCGCGCGCGAAGCCGTCGCCCTCCTGGCTGAAGAAGCTCATGCGCGTGACCGGGGACACCGGCCGGTAGTCCGGGCCCTGGCGCAGGTTCTCGTCCACGCGGTAGACCTCGCCCAGCGCATCGACGAGCTTGCCCGGATTCATGCGCCCGAGCGGGTCCCAGATGCGCTTGAATTCGCGGAACGCCACCATCAGCTCGGGTCCGTACATGATGGGCAGGAACTCGGCACGCCCCTGGCCGTCGCCGTGCTCGCCCGAGAGCGAACCGCCGTAGTTCACCACCAGCATGGACGCTTCGCGCAGGAATTCGCGCCAGCGCGCGATCCCCTTCGCCGTGCGCAATTCGAAATTGATGCGCGCGTGGATGCAACCGTCGCCGAAGTGGCCGTAGAGCGAGGTGCGGTAACCGTATGCGTCCACCAGTTTCTGGAATTCGCGCAGGTAATCCCCGAGGCGCAGCGGATCCACCGCCGCGTCTTCCCAGCCGACCACCGGGTCGGGTCCGCCGGTGGATTTCAATTTGAGTGAAGTCGCCGAAGCACCGGTCTCCCGGATTGCCCAGATCCGATTCATCAGGGATCGATCCGTGATCAGGTTGCTTTTGAATTTACTTTCAAGCTCTTTAGCTGATTCAACTGCAAGCTCAAGAGAATCCGCTCCAAACTCCACCATCAGCCAGGCGTTCCCCGCGGGCAAGAGCGCAATGTCTTCGAGCTTCAGGCCGCGCTCGCGCAGGCCGCCGATGATGCCGGTATCGAGGCCCTCGCAAGCGATCGGCCCGGCGGCGAGCACCTGCGGTACCGCGTCGCCGGCCTGGTAGATGTCCTCGAAGCCGATCACGAGCAGCACGCGCTCGGGCGGGCTCTTGACCAGCCGCGCCAGCGCCTGCAGCGTGATCGCGCAAGTACCCTCGGTCCCCACCAGGGCGCGCGCCACGTTGAAGCCGTTCTCGGGCAGCAGCTGGTCGAGGTTGTAGCCCGAGACGCGGCGCTTCAGTTTCGGGAAGCGGCCGCGGATCAGGTCGGCGTATCGGTCGCGCAGCGAACGCAGCTTGGTGTAGATCTCGCCCTGCCGGCCGCCGCGCCGGATGATGGCATCGAGCTCGGGCTCGCTGGTCGGCCCGCACCAGAAGCGCGCGCCGTCGTAGGTGAGGACCTCCAGCGCCTCGATGTTCTCCACCGTCTTGCCGGCCATCACCGAGTGCGCGCCGCAGGAGTTGTTGCCGATCATGCCGCCCAGGGTGCAGCGAGAATGCGTCGCCGGGTCCGGGCCGAAGGTAAGGCCGTGAAGCTCGGCGGATGCGCGCAGCGCATCGCACACGACGCCGGGCTCGACCCGCGCGAGCCGCGCGCGCGCATCGAGCTCGAGGACCCGGTCGAGGTACTTGGAGGCATCGATCACCACCGCCACGTTGACCGTCTGGCCGCAGAGCGAAGTGCCGCCGCCGCGCGCGAGGATCGGCGCGCCGTGCTCGCGGCAGGCGGCGACCGTGGCGACGATGTCCTCGGCCGAGCGCGGCAGCACCACGCCGATGGGCACCTGGCGGTAGTTGGAAGCGTCCGAGGCGTAGGCGGCGCGCGCGCCCTTGTCGAACCGCACCTCGCCCTTCAGCGCTTCACGCAGCGCCGATTCGAGAGCCGTCTGGGTCACGCGGCCAGTGTAGCGGGATCGACCGACTCGAGCAGCGGTGGCAGAGGGCAATTCAGCACCGCGCCCACCAGGCGCATCAGCTCGGCTTCCATGATGCGGATCGAGCCGTCGTGGCTCACCACGGCGAAGAGGCCCTTGATCAGCACCGCCTTCTGCATCGGCGCGAGGCTGGTCAGCGCATCTAGCGCAGCGGCAGCGGTCTCGAGGCTCAGCGCGGTGGCGGGCGCCGCATCGGGCAGGCCCATCTCCTGCGTGCCCGCGCGCATCGCCGCGGCGAGCGCGGCGCCGCGCTCGCCGGTCGCGTCCTGGCGCGTGCCCGCATGCGCGATGAGCGAGAGCACCACCACGGCCTCGGCCTGCAGGTCCGGGATTTTCAGGTTGCCCGAGGCGCCGGGCTTTTGCCGCGGCGCGAGCTGGCTGCGCATCAGCGTGAGGACCACGAATTCGTGCAGGGACACGCGCCGGTCGGCATGGATCACGGCCTCGAGCGCCGCGATCAGCTCGTCGCGCGCCTGCGCCGGCGCCGCCTTGAGCGCGGGCAGAGCGAGGTCGATCACCGGCAGGTGGAAGGCCGCGCTGAGGCGGCGGCAAAGCGGCGCGACGGCGCGCGCCTGTTCTGCGAGCGCTCCGAGGCCCTTCGCCTTGAGCGCATCCACCTGTCCCTGCATCACGTCGTCCTTGGGCGCGAACAGCAGCGCCACCATCGCCGCGCGTGCGCCTTCCGGATCGCGCAGCTTTTCGCGCAGGCCCTCGGGCAATGCCCGCAGCAGCCGCGCGGCGTAGTCCACCTTGGCGCCGTCCATCGAGCCCACGAGCTTCGAGCTCTCGCCCGCCGAGCGCCCCCATTGCGCTCCGATGTCGGCGCCACGCCGGCCAGCCATGGAAGCAGCCGCAAGAACTGCCGCAGCCGCTGTTTTTCGCTTGTCATCACCTTGAAGATCTTTTTCTTCAACATCAACTGCGCCAACAGTTGACGCCCTCGTTTTCCGGTAGCTCGAGCGGTCGAAGCGTTCGTGCACGCGCGCGATGCGCGCCTCCAGCGGCGGATGCGTGTCGAACAGCGACGAGAGCCTCACCTTGATGCCCTGGCCGAAAAACATGTGCGAGAGGTCCTCGGCATGGCGGTTGGCGATCAGCGCGCCGGCGGACGAGGCGCCGATCTGGTCCAGCGCGCCGGCGATGCCGTCGGGGTTGCGCGTGAACTGCACGCTCGAAGCGTCGGCAAGGAACTCGCGCTCGCGCGACACCGCGGCCTTGATGAGGCGCGCAAAGAAAAGGCCGATGTAACCGATGAGAAGCAGCGCGAGGCCGCCGATGATGAGCGGCGCAGCGCTCTTGCTGTCGCCGCCGCCGCGCTGGCTGCGCAGCAGGAATTCGCCGATCGAGCCGATGAACACGATCCCGGCGAGGATGCCGATCATGCGGATGTTGAGCCGCATGTCGCCATGCAGGATGTGGCTGAACTCGTGCGCCACCACGCCCTGGAGCTCGTCCCGGTTGAGCGCCTCGAGCGTGCCGCGTGTCACCGCGACGACCGAATCGGAGACGTCGTAGCCCGCGGCGAAGGCGTTGATGCCTGCCTCGCCGTCCATCACGTAGACAGCCGGCACGCGCACGCCCGAGGCGATCGACATTTCCTCGACCACGTTGACGAGGCGGCGTTCGAGCGGATCGCGCGTATCGGAAGTGACGCGGCGCGCGCCCACCATCTCCGCGACGGCCTTGCCGCCGCTGGAGAGTTTCATGATGTGCCAGGCGCTGACAGCGAGGATCACCAGGCCGGTGCCGAAGGCACCCCAGAGATAGAGCGATTTCGGCACCATGCGCAGGCGCATCATCCAGGTGAGCTCACGCCCGGCGTGGCGCCATTCGATGTTCGAGGCGTAGATCCCGGCCAGCACCAGGTCCACCGCGATGATCACGCCGGCCACCGCGAGGGCGTAGAGCAGCACCAGGATCTTGGTGTTGCGCCGCGCGAGGTGCTGATTCTCGAAAAAACTGGCCATGCGTGCTGTAGCTCCCCCGGCGCTATTTTCGCAGCAAGCGGGGGTCCAGTGCAGCCACTGACGGCGGCATCGGGCAATCCAGCACGCAGGCCACGGCGCGCAGCAGCTCGTGCTCCATCAGCTTGACATTGCCGTCAGAGGCGACCGTGACGGCGAAACCCTCCAGCAGCTGCGCTTTCTCCAGCGGCGCGAGCACGCTCATGCGCTCGAGCGCCTCCGACACCCGCGAAAGCTGCAGCGCGTCCCGCGTACCCAGCGTCAGCGCCGGCAGCGCCATTGCCGCCTTGCCCTTGTCGAACGCCGCCGTCGCCTCGGCCTGGTCGTTGCTGCCGGAGTAGGCAAGCAGGGAGAGCACCAGCGTGGTTTCCGCGGCGAGTTCGGCGCGCGCCGCGTAGCGCACCGCGCCGCCGCGGCGCGCTTTCGGGCCGAGGGTCCAGTCGAGGATCGTCGCCAGCACGAAGTCGCTCAGCGTCAGGCGCTGGTCCGCGAGCAGCACCGCGCGCAGGGTGTCGAGGAACTCCTTGCGCGCGGCCTCGTCCAGCGCCTTCAATACCGGCACCGCGAGCGCCACCAGCGGCAGGCGGTAGGCGCGATCGAGCTGGCGCAGCGCCGGCGCGATCACCTCGGTGCGGCGGGCGAGCAGTTCGCGCCCCGTGGTCGTGCCGATGGCAGCCAGTTGCCGGTTGCGGATCGTCAACTCCTCTTCCAGCACGCAGCCCAGCATCACCGTCTGCGCGCCGAGCGGGTCGCGCAGCGCCTCGCGGATCGTCGGCGAAAGGTAAGCAAGCAGGCTTGCCGCGTACTCCAGGTGCTCCGCGCCGGGATCGCCGATGCCGGCGATGAGCATGGCCACGCCGGTGAGGCGCTTTGGGATGATGGTTTTGGGTTTGTTATCTACAACATGTTCTTTAGGTTTTTCGTCCTCACGAGGTTTTCTTGCTTTCTCGAGATAAAAGCCAGGCGCCACATGCGGGTTGATCCTGCGCATGCGCTCCTCGATGGGCGGGTGCGTGGCGACCAGCGAGCGGACGAGGGAAGAAACCCAGCCGCCGCTCGAACCGGGCGCGAAGAGCATGTGCGCAAGCGCGTCGGCGTGCCAGTTGCGCAGCCGCGCGCCCTCGGCATTGAGCTTGATGCGCGCCAGCGCGCCGCACAGGGCATCGGCATTGCGCGTGAAGCGCACCGAGCTCGCGTCGGCAAGGTTCTCGCGTTCGCGCGCCAGCGCGGCCTGGATGATGCGGCAGAAGAGCAACCCTACCGAACCCACGGCGAACACGCCCACGCCTGCCGCGGCGAGCGGCAGGTGGAAAAAGCGCCTCCCCTCTTCGGTGCCGGCACCCGAGTAGTACTGCATCATGAAGCGGCCGATCGCGGCGAGGAACACGATGCCCTGCAGCGCGCAGACCGCGCGCAGGTTGAGGCGGATGTCGCCGTTGATGATGTGGCTGAATTCGTGCGCGATCACCGCCTGCAGTTCGTCGCGCGAGAGTTGCTCGAGCGCGCCCTGCGTCACCACCACCACCGCCTGGCCGGGCGAGAGGCCGGCGACGAAGGCGTTGATGCCGCGCTCGCGGTTGAGCACGTACAGCGGCGGCGCGGCGAGGCCCGAGGCGATCGCCATCTCGTCCACCACGTTGATCAGGCGGCGCTCGTCGTCACGACCGCTCGAGCGCGGCACCGGCCGTCCGGCGAGCAGCGTCGCGAGTTCGCCGTTGCCCATCGACAGCCGCGCCAGGATCTCCACCGTGCCGAGCGAAATGACCGCCAGCGTGATCAGCGTGCAGATCAGGTAGAAATTCGAAGGTATTTGATAGGAAAAAATAAAATAAACAAAGGCAATCGCGCCGTTCACGCTGGCGACGATCGCCGCCACCGACAGCAGGTACAGAACCGCGAGCGTCGTGCTTGCGCGCCGCGCGCGCTCCTGCTGCGCGAAAAACGATACCGCAGGGGCTATTTGAAGGAGACCTTGGGCGCCTTGCGCTCTTCAGCCGACTCGGTCGCTTCGAGCAGCGTGGCCGTCTGGAAGCCGAACATGCCCGCGAAAATGGTGTTCGGGAAAATCTCGCGCTGCGTGTTGTATTCCATCACCGTGTCGTTGTAGGCCTGGCGCGCGAAAGCGACCTTGTTCTCGGTGCTGGTCAGCTCTTCCTGCACCTGCATGACGTTCTGGTTGGCCTTCAGGTCCGGGTAGGCCTCGAACACCGCCATGAGGCGCCCCATCGCGCCGCCGAGCACGCCTTCGGCCTGCGCCAGGCCCTGCATCGCCGCTGCGTCGCCGGGGGCCGCCGCGGCTTTTTGCGCCGCGCCCATCGCCGCGCCGCGCGCCGCGATCACCTTTTCCAGCGTTTCGCGCTCGTGCGTGAGGTAACCCTTGGCTGCCTCGACCAGGTTCGGAATCAGGTCGTAGCGGCGCTTGAGCTGGACGTCGATCTGCGCGTAGGAATTCTTGTAGCGGTTGCGCAGCGCCACCAGCGCGTTGTAGATGGTGACCACCCAGAACGCGAGCGCCACGATGACTGCAAGTGCGATCCAACCCTCCATGATTCCTCCCCCGAAGAGATGATGGTGCCGCGCGTACTATAGCGCATGCGGGGCCGCGGCGCGGCGCTCCTGCGCGCGCCCGAGCCACACGGCAAGCAGCAGGCACACGGCCGCGATCGGTATCGCGACCAGCGAGATCGAGCGCAATTCCATGCCCAGCGAGCGCAGCGCCGCGAACAGCCAGCCGCCCGCGGCATCGGCGCCGCGCACCGCGACGATGTCGACCACGTTCTTCGCCTTGTACTTCTCGTCGCGCGCGACCACCGTGAACAGCACCTCGCGCGCCGGGTTGGAAATCGCGAAATTGGCGGTGCGCTGCAACGCCTGGAAGGCGATCACCACGGCCAGCATCGGCGCTGCGGCAAGCACCGCGAATCCAGCGGCAAAGACGAAGGGCAGCAACGAGAGCGCCGCGCCGATGCCGAAGCGCGCGATGAATTTCCCGGTGGCGAACGCCTGCACGATGAGCGTCAGCACCCCGACCGCGAGATCGACGCTGGCGAAAATGCGCGTGCGCACCGCCGGATCGTCGGAGGCAGCGGCGACGATGTTCGCCTGCTGAAAGTAGAGAAACGTTGCGGCAACGGATAGCAGCGACACCCAGAGCATGATGGCGGCCAGGTAGGGCGAACGCAGCACCATCAGAAAGCCGTCTAACCAGCCGCCCCCGATCGCGCCCGGCTCGGTTCTTACTGGAGTTTCCTTTTCTCCTTCACGCGGCGCCGATTCCAGCCGCCGCACGCACAGCACCGCGCCTTCGAGGAACAGCGCCGCCACGATCATCAGGTTCGCCGGGCCGAGCACTTCGGCCAGGCCGATGGTCAGCGCCGGGCCGGCGAGCGAGCCGGCGGTGCCGCCCGCGGCGATGATGGCGAACAAGCGCTTGCCCTGCTCGGCGCTGAATGAATCGGCCATGTACGACCAGAACACCGAGACCGCGAAGAGGACGAAGACGCTGATCCAGACGAAGAACACCCGCGCCACGATTTCCCGCTCGACACCGAGCGTCAGCAGCAGCCAGAAAATCGCCAGGTTGGCGACAAAGAAGTGATAGACGATGGGGATGAAGCGCCGCCGCGGCAGCCGTGCCACCAGCGCACCGTAGATCGGCACCGCCACGAGCATGGCGAGGAAAGTCGCGGTGAACAGCCACTGCAGGTTCCGCACCCCGCCCGCCACGCCCATCTCGTCGCGCAGCGGCCGCAGCACGTAGTAGCCCGCGAGCAGGCAGAAGAAATAGGCGAACGACCAGGCGAGCGCCCTTCCCTCGCCGGGCCGTACCGAACCAAATGGCAGTTTCATCGCGTGCGCGTTCCCTGCGCCGGACTTTACTAGAATACACAGATGAAATTGCATCGTCGGCGCTTCCTGCTCGCAAGCACGCTCGCTGCGCTTGCACCAGGGCGAGCCTGGGCACAAAGGAAGGTCGCGCGCGTCGGCTTCCTCGCCACGGGATCCTTGAGCGCTTCGCCGCACATCCTCGCAGGCTTCAAGGACAGCATGCAGGCGCTCGGCTGGACCGAAGGGCGCAACGTCGAGTACCTCGTCTTGAGCGCCGAGGGGAACGTGGACCGGCTCGACGCCCTGACGCGCCAGATGGTCGAGGCCACGGTCGACGTGATCGTCGCCGGAGATTTGACTCCTGCCTCGCAAATCTGTACAGATGATCAGTACATATGAGGTACCAGGCATGAAGGAAGTGAAAGTCACCGAACTGCGGCAGAACCTGCCCGCCTACCTGGCCCGGGTACGGCAGGGCGAACGTGTGCGCGTTACCTCGCGCGGCAAGGTGATCGCCGAACTGGTTCCGCCGACGCCGGCGCAACCTGACGTGGCGGCCGCTCGCGCGCGCCTGCGCGGCAGCGTGCGGCGCTACGCTCGCCCGACCGATCCGGTCATCGACCCGAAGGAGTGGGACGCCAACCGGTGATCGTGCTCGACACCCATGCGCTCATCTGGTGGGTGTCAAGTCCGTTGCGCCTGTCGGTACGCGCACGGCGTGCAGTCGCCGCCGCGCTGCGACAAGGTCCGATCGTTGCCTCGGCGATCAGCGTGCTCGAGATCGCGACCGCGCTGCGCCGCGGCCGGCTGGAACTGGAACTTGCGCCCGAGCAATGGTTGGCCGACTTGCATCAACTGCCCGAGTTGCGATTCGAACCGGTCAGTGCCGCCATTGCACAAGCGGCGGGCAGCTTTCCGGATCCGATGCACGGCGATCCCGCGGACCGCATCATCGCCGCGACGGCCATCGCCTTGCGTGCCAAGCTCGTCACCGCCGACAGGAAACTACGCGGTTCCTCGCAATTCGACACAGTCTGGTAGCGGGCCGACCGGGTGATCGAATAGCCCGGATCTGGTTGGTTAAAATGCGCCATGGATGAAATGAGGCGCGCGATGTTGCGCCTGCTTTGCGGATTCGGCGCCGTTATCACGCTTGGATCCGCCTCCGGCCAGACGCCGAAAATTATGACACGCAAAATTCCCTCCACCGGAGAAGACCTGCCTGCCGTAGGCCTGGGCACCTGGCAGGTGTTCGATGCGGGCAGCGACGCCGCGGCACGCAAGCCGCTACGCGAGGTTATTGCCGGATTCGCCAAGGCGGGCGGAAAGCTGATCGATTCCTCGCCCATGTACGGCAGCGCCGAGTCGGTGGCGGGCGACCTAGTCGCGGAACTCGGCCTGCGCGAGAAGCTTTTTATCGCCACCAAGGTCTGGACGCGCGGGCGCGAGGACGGCATCAAACAGATGGAGGCCTCCTTCAGGCGCCTGAAGGTCAAGCAGATGGACCTGATGCAGATCCACAATCTGCTGGATGCCGGGATTCATACGAAGACGATCAACGATATGAAGGCGAAGGGCCGGGTGCGCTACACAGGCATCACGCATTACACGTCTTCCGCGTACGCGGAAGTGGAAAGCTGGTTGAAAAAGGAGAAGTATGATTTTTTGCAAATCAACTATTCGCTAGCGGAACGGGATGCGGACAAAAAAATCCTGGAAATATGCCAAGACCAGAATATCGCGGTCATCGCCAACCGGCCGTTTGCCGAGGGCGCAATGTTCAAGCGCGTCAGCGGCAAGCCGCTGCCGCCCTGGGCGGGCGAGATCGGCGCGGCGAGCTGGGCGCAGTATTTCCTCAAGTGGATCGTCGGCCACCCGGCCGTCACCTGCGTGATTCCCGGCACCGGCAAGCCCGCGCACATCGCCGACAACGTGGCGGCGGGGTTCGGCGCGCTGCCGGATGAGGCGATGCGGCGGCGCATGGCAGGGTACTACGACGCGCTATGAAAATTTTCCTGCTTGTTCTTGCCCTTGTTGCTGCTCCTGTTTTTTCACAGCAAAAGGAAAAGGAAGGCGTAGCAGTCCAAAAAAGTCGCTTGCTCCTGCTCCCGGCATCGACCGTGGACCGCAGCGCAGCGCAGCAGTACGGGCAGCTGATGCGCACCGCGTCGCAGAAGAACCTGCTCAACCGGGACCCGGCGCAGGTCGAGCGCCTGCGCGCGATCGCCCGCGAACTGATCCCCCACTCCGAGCGCTTCAACAAGAACGCGGCGAAATGGCAATGGGAGGTGAACCTCATCAGCTCGAAGGCGGTGAACGCCTTTTGCATGCCGGGGGGCAAGATTGCCTTCTTCACCGGCATCATCGACCAGCTGCAGCTGACGGAGGACGAGATCGCCACCATCATGGGCCACGAAATCGGCCACGCGCTGCTCGAGCACGGGCGCGCGCGCATGTCCGAACAGGTTCTCAAGAATGTCGGCATCACGGTGGCGGCGGCAGTGTTCAACCTGGGGCAGATTTCGGGCGAGCTGCTCGCGCAGGCGGCGAACCTCGCGGTGAGCCTGCCTTACGCGCGCCGGCAGGAAGCGGACGCCGATCTCGTGGGCCTCGAACTCGCTGCGCGCGCCGGATACGATCCGCGCGCCGCGGTGGCGGTGTGGCACAAGATGGCCAGGCTGTCTAAGTCCGGTGCCAAGGACGCGCGCGGCCAGCCGCCGCAGTTTCTCTCCACGCATCCTTCGCACGAGAACCGGATCCGCGAGATCGAGGCCAACCTGCCCAAAGTGCTGCCGCTCTACAGGAAGGCGGATCAATGAGCAGCGCGGGCTTCTACGCCGGGCTGCCGGTGCTGCCGGACTTCAGCGGCGTGACCGATCCGCGCAACTACGCGCCGCTGCCCAACGACTGGCACGTCGCGACCTGCGACGTGCGCAACTCCACGCTCGCCGTGCAGGCGGGCAACTACAAGCACGTCAATACCGTCGGCGCATCCGCGGTCACCGCGATGCTCAATGCCGCGGGTGCGCTCGACATCCCGTTCGTCTTCGAAGGCGACGGCAGCGCCTTCTGCGTGCCGCTCAGCCTGCTCGAGGATGCCAAGGCCGCGCTCGTGAAGACGCAGGAGATGGCGATGAGCTCCTTCGGCCTCGAACTGCGCGTGGCGACGATTCCCGTGGCCATGATCCGCGAGAGCGGCCTCGATATCCAGGTCGCGCGCGTGCGCGTGTCGGAGAATTACATCCAGGCGGCCTTCGCCGGCGGCGGCATGGCCTTCGCGGACAAGTACATGAAGGACCCGGCCACCGCGCCGCTGTGCGAAGTGAAGCCCGGCAGCGTCGTCGCGCGCGGCAGCCTCGAAGGACTGGAATGCCGCTGGCAGGACATCCCGAGCCGGCACGGCGAAACCGTGAGCGTGATGGTGCGCGCCTTGGACGCGGATGCAGCCCGTGCCGCGAACCTCTACCGCGAGGTCATCGCCAAGGTGCACGAAATCTACGGCACCGACGAGGCCTGCCATCCGCTCACCCCGCCGCTCATGACCTTGGTCCCCACGCTCAGCGCGCGCCAGCTCGGCAACGAGGTCGGTGTGCGCGCCGCCGACCGCGGCCCGTTCGGCAAGTGGCTCTGGCTCATGCGCGCGCGCTGGTTCGTGATCCTCGGCTGGTTTCTCATGAAGTTCGGCCTGAAAACCGAGTTCACCGACTGGAGCCGGTACAAGGACACGCTGATGAAAAATACCGACGTACGCAAGTTCAACGACATCTTCCGCCAGATCCTCGCCGGCAACGCTGCGCAGCGCGAGGCGCTGGAGGGCTGGCTCGCCGAGCGCTACGCCAGGCGCGAACTGGTGTACGGCCTGCATGTAACCGATCGTGCACATATGACCTGCCTCGTCTTCAACTACTCGGGCAAGCACCTGCACTTCATCGACGGCGCCGACGGCGGCCTGTTCCTTGCCGCCAAGGCGTTCAAGGAACGCGCCGCGAATCTCATAAAGGTCTAGCGAATGACAAAAGCATTGTGGATTTTCCTCGCAACGTTGTGCGCGCTTCCTGCGGCGGCGCAGAACTATCCTTCCCGCCCCATCCGCCTGGTGGTGGGATTCACCCCCGGCGGCGGCGTGGACATCAACGCGCGCCTGCTCGCGCCCAGGCTTGCCGAGTATCTCGGCCAGCAGGTGCTGGTGGAAAACAAGCCCGGCGCCGGCACCAACATCGCCAATGAATTCGTCGCGAAGAGCCCGGCCGACGGCTACACGCTGCTCGTCAACACGGCGGCGCTCGCGATCAACATGTCGCTGTACCGCAACCTGCCCTTCGATGCGCTCAAGGATTTCGCGCCGGTGTCGGTGTTCTCGGAGAGCCCGAACGTGCTGGTGACGAACGCAAAACTTTCCGTCGCCAGCGTGAAAGACCTGGTCGAACTGGCGCGGAAAACGCCCGGCAAGCTGAACTACTCTTCGGCTGGCGTCGGTACTACCCAGCACCTGTCAGCGGAGCTGCTCAAGCTGCGCACCAATACCCAGATCGTGCACATCCCCTACAAGGGCACCGCGCCCTCGCTCACCGGGCTGATCGCGGGTGAGGTGGACCTGACCTTCGCCAACATCCCGGCGATCCAGGCGTACGTGAAAACGGGACGCCTGCGGGCGCTGGCCACCACGGGCACGAAGCGCGACCCGCAGTTGCCGGACGTGCCGACGATGAAGGAAGCGGGCGTCGAGGGCGTCGATGTCACCGTGTGGTACGGCGTGCTGGCGCCTGCCGCAACACCGCGCGAAGTGGTGCAGATGATCGCCGCGGCCGTGACGCGCGCGACGCGCGACCCGGACACGCGCAGGCGCATGCTGGAACAAGGTGCCGATCCGGTCGGCAGCACGCCGGAGGAGTTCAGCAAATTGATGCGCGAAGAGGTCGCGCGCTGGGCCGAGGTGGTGAAGGTTTCCGGTGCGCGCGCCGACTAGGCGATCCGCTTAATTACTTCGCCGCCTGCTGCAACGCCGCCGCCGTGCTCTGGTCGGCGCGCATTCGCGCACCATCGCCCCGCTCGCCATAAATTGCCGCGCGCCGCAGCAGCGCCTCGGTGCTGCGCGGGTCAAGCTTCAACGATGCATTGAGGTCAAGCAGTGCCGCGTCGAAATCCCGCTTCAACACGAATACCGAGGCGCGATTGCGCAATGCCGCTGCATTGCGCGGCGCGAGCTTCACGGCCTGGTCGAAATCCGCCAGCGCGCGGTCCCAATCCCGCGCCGCCCGCCGCAGCAGCCCGCGCACGTTCCAGGCCGCTTGCAGGCCCGGTTCGAGGCGGATCGCTTCGTCGAGGTCCGCGAGCGCCTTGTTGCCGTCGCCCTGCACGAGGTAAGTTGCGCCGCGCTGCAGGTATGCCCGCGCATGGCGCGGCGTGATTTTGAGCGCCGCGTTCGCATCCGCCAACGACTGCTCGAGCTGGCCTTTCATGCGCCGCGCCAGAGCCAGGTTGGCGTAGGCGTCGGCGTGGAGCGAATCGAGCCGGATCGCCTCCTCGAGGTCCTCGATGCCGGCGTCGAGTTCGCTTTTTTGCAGGCGCGCCGAGCCGCGGTCGTAGTAGGCGGCGACCAGGACGCGCGGCGCGAGCCTGCCCGAGTCGATGGCGCGCGTGAAATCGGCGATCGCGGCATCCCAGTTCTCGCGATCCGAAAGCAGCGCGCCGCGATCGACGCGCGCTTTTGCCTTCTCGGTGCTCCACACCAGGCGCGACTCGACGGCGCGGTTGCAGTGCTCGAGCGCCTTGTCGGGCGCGCTGCGGCGCAGGGCCGCGCAGTTGGCGACGTCCTCGCCGCCGCAACCCGCGAGCGCGGCCGCCAGGACGACGACCGTCAGGAATTTCTTCACGCGGCGCTCAGCCGCCTTTTTTCTTCCCCGTGCCCTTGGCAGGCGCTGCCGGAGCAGCTGTGGGTCGGGTCGCCGCGGCAACGACCTTGGCCAGCACCGGGAAGTAGGCCTTGCCGTAGCCGGCGCGGATCGCCTTCTTGATGATTTCCTTGGCGTTGTCGGCGCCGTGCAGGAATACCCCCGCCTCTTCGCTCAAGCGCAGCGCATAACGGATGTCCTGCAGCGCGTACTCCGAGGAGTAGGCCTTCTCGGGAAATGCATTCTTCAGCATTGCCTTCATGCCGTGGTTGCGCAGCGCGAAGCTGTCGGCCGAGCCCTTGGCAAGCACGTTGAAGGCGAGCTGCGGATCGAGGCCCGAGTGCAGGATCAGGGCCAGCGCTTCGGCCAGCGCCACCACGTTCTGGAACAACACCAGGTTGTTGACGAGTTTCATCGCCTGGCCGGCGCCCGCCGCGCCGCAATGCGTGATGTCGGTGGCGACGTGTTCAAGATACGGCTTGATGCGCGCGAACACATGCTCCGGGCCGCCCACCATCACCGACAGGGTGCCGTCCTTCGCCGCTTCGCGCGTGCGCGCCACCGGTGCGTCGGCGAACTGGATGCCGCGCGCGAGAAAACGCGCGCTGATGTCGCGCGCCAGCTTCACCGGCGTGGTGCTGAAATCCACCACCAGGCCGCCCGGCTTGAGGTGCGTGAGCAGGCTGCCGGCGCCGAGGCACACCGCGTTCACCTGCGTGCCGCCCGGCAGCGACAGGAACACGATATCGGCATGCTCGGCGACGTCGCGCAGCGACTCGGCGGGCGTAACGCCGGATTCGTCCATCTGCGCCAGGGCGTCGAGGTCGCTGTCGTAGGCGCGCACTTCCTGGCCCGACTTGGCCGCGAGGTTGCGGCACATCGGCGCCCCCATCACTCCCAGGCCAATGAATCCGAGCATCAATCCTCCTTCAGCACCACCAGCGCATCCACCGCCACCACGCCATTGTCTCGCACCATCACCGGATTCGCTTCCGCCTCGCGAACCGGCCGCCCGGCGAGCAGCGCCAGGCGGGAAAATGCCACAATCGAGCGCGCCAGCGCGTCCAGGTCGCCCCGCGGCAGGCCGCGGTAACCCCGCAGCACCGCGAAACCCTTCACCGCTGCGATCATCTCGTGCGCCCCCGCCGCGTCGACCGGCGCGAGGCGCAGCACCACGTCATTGTAGAGTTCCGCGAGGATTCCGCCCGCACCCACCATCACAACGGGTCCCACGACCGGATCGTCGCGGTAGCCGATGATGGCTTCAGCCAGGCCGGCTTGCATGCGTTGCACAAGCAGTGGTTCGCCCTTCGGCGCGAGCGCTCTTGTCTTCCCTTCGAATTCCTGGCGTGTAGCGATCCCCAGGATCACGCCGCCCACTTCCGATTTGTGCGCCACCTCGGCGGAGAGGATTTTCAGCGCCACCGGATACGGCAGGGAATGCGCATAGTCCGGCGCCCGCACGGTGGCCGACTCCACCACCGGGACGCCAAGCGACGCGAACAGCGTCAATGCCTGCAGCTCCGTCAGTTTTCCCTTGAGCGGAATGTCCTGCGGCCATTCCAGCGGGCTTTCCTCGTGTTTCGCTGTGGGGGTTTTCCAGGAGAAGAAAGCGCTAAAAGCATCGGCGCAGGCTTCGGGCGTGCGGAAGGCGGCGATGCCTGCCCGCGCCAGAAGCGCGAGAGATTCGTCCGCCTGCGGCGTGAGGAATACCGCCAGCGGCTTGCTGCGCCCTTTCGACGCCGCGATGATGGGCTCAACCGCGTGGCGTGGATGGAACTGGGCGGAGGATCCCACCACTGCGAGCACTGCGTCGCTAGCGGAAAAATCCAGCAGCTCGCCGACCACCGCGCCGTAGGTCGCGCTTTTCTTCCCCATCGTCAGGTCGGTGATCGGCGCGTCGGAACCGGGCGTGACCGTCTCGATGCCAGCTGTGCCCAGGCGATCCACCACGCTCGCCGCGCCGCCTCCGGTGGTGGTCACCACCGCCACGCGCGGCGCACGACCGAGGGAAAACCCGGGATCCGGCGGTGCGCGTCCCGCCAGCAGTGGGCCGATCTCGATCAGGGTCTCGAGCATGTCGACGCGCAGGATGCCGCAATCGCGAAAATAGGCATCGAGCGCCCTGTCCTCGCCGGCAAGGGCCCCGGTGTGGCTGCGCGCGAGGCGCTCGCCCAGCTTGGAGCGCCCGAGCTTGTAGGCGACCACGGGCTTGCCCGCGGCATGCGCCGCGCGCGCGCCCACGGCGAGCCGCGCTGCGTCACGCACCGTTTCCAGGAAAAGCAGGATGAGGCGCGTCTCCGGATCCGCGGCGAGCAGTTCGACCAGCTCGCCCACGCCCAGGTCGGCCTCGTTGCCCACCGATACCAGCTTGGAGAAACCCAGGCCGCGCGCCGCGCCGCGCGAGAGCACGGTGCCCAGCATGGTGCCGCTCTGCGACACGATGCTGGTCGAACCCGCGGGCGGCGCATCCATGTCCAGGATCGCGTTCACCGTGAGCGCGACACGCCCCGTGAGATTGATCATGCCCATGCTGTTCGGGCCGAGCAGGCGCACGCCGAGTTCGCGCGCCCGGGCGACGAGCCGCTGCTGGCGCGCCGCCCCCTCGGCGCCTGCATCGGCGAAACCGTCGCTGAACACGCTCGCAACAGGGACGCCCTTGCGGCCGCAGTCCTCCAGGGCACCCTCCACGTCCTCCACCATGATGAAGGCGTGATCTATTTTTTCAGCTATTTCTTCCTGTGTTTTAAAGGCAGGAAGATCGAAAACCGTCGGGCGCGTTGCGTTGATCGGGAAAATTTTTCCCGCATACCCATGCTTGCGCAGGTAGCGTTGCGGGCGCGCGGTGTTCTTGGTTGGGTCGCCGGAAGCGCCGACGAGGGCGATCGCGCGCGGCGAAAACAAAGCCTGCGCCAGCGTCATGGCGCGAGGGATTTCTCGGCTTCGAGTTTCCAGAGCTTTTGCAGCAGCGCCTTGGCCTTGCCCTCCCCGATCACCGGCGCCGCGAGCTCGAGGTATTTTTCCTCCAGCTGGGCGTCCGACAAGGGCGCGTCCGGGTCGCCGATGCGCGTGGGCTGCAGGTGCTCTTCGCTGCGGCCGCGCGCACTGATCGAGACGCGGGCCGCGCGTTGCCGTGGAAAAGCCGAGTCGAGCTCCTGGTCGACTGAAACAGAAATTTTTTCCATGCAAGCACGCGTGGCCTTGTCCTCCATGCGCGCCGGTTCGAATGCGGCCAGGCGCACACTGCCGTGCGTCAGTGCCGTGGCAACCACATACTTGAGCGAGAAGCGCGCCTCGGCCGGCGTGCGCGGCCGTTCGTATCCCGCCACCTCCAGCGCGGCCCGGTAAGTGCCCACCGTCACGCGATCGATGTCGTTCGCCGCGACCGCCATTTTCTTCTGCAGCGCGAGCGCGCCGTCGATCGCGGCGAAGGTATGGCCGCAGCAGGTGTGGTTCTTGAAAGTCATGCGGAAAATGTTGAATGTTTTTCCTAAAGACAGAAAAATTTCATCCCAATCCGGCCCGTCCGACATCGCGACGCCGAAGCCCGCCTCGCCCTCGATCACGTCCAGCGAGCCGGTGACGCCTTCGCGCGCGGCGAGCGCCGCGGTGAGGCCCGCTTCCGCGGCGCGCCCCGCGTGCAGCGGCTTGGACATCGAGCCCATGCGGAACGCCTGCTGCAGGCCGGCCGCAAACGTCGTCACCGTGGCGAGCGCGTGGGCGAAGCGCTTCGCATCCAGGCCGAGCAGCTCGGCGCTCGCGGCGCAGGCGCCGAAAACGCCGATCGTCCCGGTGTTGTGCCAGTACTTGTAGTGCGCGCGCCCCATCGCCGCGCCGATGCGCGTCGAAATTTCGTAGCCCACGATCACCGCGCGCAGGAACCGCTCGCCGCTGGCGCCGTTTGCCTGCGCGAGCGCGAGTGCCGCCGCGATGGTCGGCGCGCCCGGGTGATAGATGCCGTCGCGGAAAATATCGTCCACTTCCACCGTGTGCGCCGCGCTGCCGTTGATCAGCGCCGCCGCCCGCACGCTCGCCGGCCGGCCGAGGGCCAGTCTTGCCTTGCCCTGGTCCAGTTCTTCCTTCAGCGCTTTTTCAAGCAGCGTGGCGGGAGCCACCACGGCACCTGGAAGCAGCGCGGCGTGCCAGTCGATCACCGCGCGCTTGGCGTGATGCAGCACGTCGGACTGCAACGGGATTTTCCGGTAGCCCTCCGCCCAGGCAGCGAACTTCTCTACAACCTGCATGATCTAGTTTTTCTTGGTCTTCATGCCTGACCCTCTCGCTGGGCGCCCAGTTCTTATACGATAGCACCATGGCGGACGCAAGCGAGCTTGCCGACAAAGTGATCCTGGTCACCGGCGGCGCACGCAATATCGGCCGCGCCATCGCGCGCGCACTGGCCGCGGGCGGCGCCGCGGTGATGGTGAACGCCAACACCTCGCGCGAAGACGCCGCGGAGACGGTGGCGCAGATCACGGCAGCCGGCGGCCGCGCTGCGCTGCATATCGCCGATATCACCGACGCCGCCGCCGTGGCTGCGATGGTCCAGGCCGCAGTCGGGCAATTCGGCCGTCTCGACTGCCTCGTCAACAATGCGGCGATCCGCGCCGAGACCCCGTTCGCCGGGATGCCGCTCCTCGAGTGGCGGCGCATTCTCTCGAGCGTGCTCGACGGGGCTTTTCTCTGCGCGCAGGCTTGCCTGCCGCACCTGCAGCGCGCCGGGGGCGGGTCGATCGTCAATATCGGCGGCATGACCGCCCACAGGGGCGCTGCCGGCCGCGCGCACGTGGTCACGGCGAAGGCGGGCCTCTCGGGCATGACGCGCGCGCTGGCGCTCGAACTCGCGCCGCACGGCATCACCGTCAATTGCGTGGTGCCGGGAACCATCGAAACCGTGCGCGGCCTGCCCGGTGCGCCCGAGCGCCCGGCGCACCGCCAGGGTCTGCCGCCGGTCGGGCGCCGCGGCGAGCCGGACGAAGTCGCAGCCGCCGTGCGCTTTCTCTGCGGGCCCGGCGCCCGCTACATCACCGGCCAGTCCCTGCACATCAACGGCGGCGGGTACATGGCATGAAGGACACGGTTTCCGAAGTTCTCGCTGCCCGGGTAGGTGCATTGAAAAATGTCCCCGGGCAGGTGCAAGACACATGTCAAAACCTTTTGATGGATGTGGCGGGCCTTTGCGTCGCCGCACGCCATAGCAATTACGTTCTGGCCTTGAAAAAAAGCATGGATGCCGGCGGTCCCTGCACCGCGCTCGGACACGCCGAAACCTTCAATCCCGAGGACGCGGCGCTGCTCAACGGCACCGCCGCGCATGGCGAGGATTTCGACGACACTTTCGAAGGCGGCCCGGTGCATTCGGGCGCGGTGGTGGTGCCGGCGGTGCTCGCTGCCTGCGAGCGCTTCAATCGCGACGGCGCGAGCGCGCTCCTCGGCATCGCCGCTGGCGTGGAGACAATGTGCCGCCTGAGCCTGGTCGCGCCCAAGCTGATCCATAAAGCGGGGTTTCATCCCACGGCGGTATTGGGTGCAATGGCTTCGACTTTGGCCGTTGCCGTTGTTTTAAATCTGGATAAAAAACAAACCGTAAACGCCTTGGGAATTGCGGGCAGCATGGCCGGCGGCATCATCGAATACCTCGCCGAGGGCGCCTGGACCAAGCGCCTGCACGCGGGCTGGGCGGCGCATGCGGGCTTGCATGCCGCGCGCCTCGCACGCGAGGGCTTCACCGGCCCGCGCACCGTGTTTGAAGGCGCGCATGGAATGTTTTTCGCCTTTGCACATGAACTTGATCTTGATTACGAAAAACTGACTCGTGGTCTCGGCGAGGACTGGCTTATGACTGGCCTGACGTTCAAGCCCTACGCCACCGGCACCATGAACCAGCCCTACATCGACTGCGCGCTGCGCCTGGCGCAACGCGGCTTCGCCGCCGAAGAGGTCGCCGAGGTGCTTTGCGAAACGGCGGAAGGCTACGTGCATCGACTGTGGGAACCGCTCGCCGCCAAGCAGTGCCCGCCGAACGACTACGCGGCGAAGTTCAGCACGCCGTTCAATATCGCCGTCGCTTTCGTCACAGGCGGTGCAGGGTTCGAGGCCTTCAGCGAGCGCACGGTGAAGGACGAACGAATTCTCGGGCTTGCCGCCAAGGTACGCTACAAGGTGGATCCGCAAAACCCGTATCCGGCGCGCTATACGGGACACGTGAAAATGACGCTCAAGGACGGGCGCGTATTCGAGGAACGCCAGCCGCACATCCGCGGCGGCGTGCACGAGCCGCTCGCGCGCGAGGAGCTCGAGCGCAAGTTCCGCGGCAACGCGGCTTACGGCGGCTGGAACGCCGCACTCGCAGACGAGTTCCTCGCCTTCGCCCAAAAGGCCTTCAATGGCAAGATGGATCTGGCTTCTTTTCGCCGCTAGTTTTTCGCTCGCCACGGCGCTCGCGCCGTCCTGCCTGCTGGCGCAGGCCTATCCGGTCAAGCCGGTGAAGATCATCGTTCCCGCCCAGCCGGGCGGCGGACTGGATCTCATCGGCCGCACCGTCGCCGACCAGCTCGGCCGCGCCCTGGATCAGTCGTTCGTGGTCGAGAACATCTCCGGCGGCGGCGGCCAGATCGCGACCATGGCAACCGCGCGCGCCGCGCCGGACGGCTACACGCTGATGGTCGGCTACGTCGGCACGCACGGCACCAATCCCGCGGTGCGCAAGGTCCCCTACGATGCGGTCAAGGACTTCACCGCGATCGCCATGGTCGGTGGCACCCCCAACTTGCTGGTAGCGCATCCATCGCTGCCCGTCACCGACCTGAAGACGCTCATCGACTACGCGAAGAAAAATTCCGCCACCATGACCTACGCCTCCGGCGGCATCGGCCTGCTCAACCACCTCGCGATGGAGCAGCTCAAGGCCGCGGCCGGCTTCGATGCGATTGTGGCGCACTACCGCGGCATCGGCCCCGCGATCAACGACTTCATCGGCGGCCAGACCATGATGATGATGCCCGGGCTCGCCGCCGCCCTGCCGCACATCCGGTCGGGAAAAATGCGCCCGATCGCGATCACCGGCCTGAAGCGCCACGCGCTCACGCCCGAGGTCCCCACCTTCGAGGAATCGGGCTTCAAGGGTTTCGACGGCGTGCAGTGGTACGGCATCGTCGGCCCGGCAAAGCTGCCAGCAGCGATCACCGCCCGGCTGCATGCCGAAATCAACCGGGCGCTCGCCACGCCCGCCCTGCAGACGCGCCTTGCCAACGAAGCCATCGACCCGATGCCGATGTCCCCCGAACAGTTCGCCCGGTTCATCCAGGCCGACATCGCACGCTGGAGCGCGCTGGCGCGCGAGCGCAAGATTTCTCTGGACGAGTAATACGGCTCATAAATATCATTAATATGAGCCGTAAAGCGGTAAACTACGGCTCATGGCCGTTCCGCTCTACATCTGGGCCCAGCCCGACTGGCCCGCCTTCACGTTCCGTCAGGATGCCCTGACGGAACCGCTCAGCCGCGCGCGCCTTGCGCAGGGCACCGTGCTCGGCCTGGCGCATGCGCTCGGCCTTGTGCGTCACCCGGAGATACTCCACGACATCTGGGTCCGCGAGGCAATGGCGACGGCGGGCATCGAGGGGGAGAAGCTGAACCTCGACGCGGTGCGTTCTTCGGTGATGCGCAAGATCGGCATCGCCAAGAGCGGTGCGTCCTCGCGCCATGTGGATGGCCTGGTGGACATGATGGACGATGCCACACGCAACTTCGGCGCCAGGCTCACCCACGCGCGGCTGTGCAACTGGCAGGCGGCCTTGTTTCCCACCGGCCGTTCCGGGCTGGCGCGCATCGAGCTGGGCACCTACCGCAAGGACGCCGACCCGATGCAGATCGTGAGCGGGCGGCCGGGCAGGGAGAGAGTTCACTATGTCGCGCCGTCTTCGGCGCGCGTTCATGCGGAGATGACGCGCCTGCTGGCGTGGTTCCGTGATTCCACACCCGGCGGCAAGATCGCCATCGATGGCGTGGTGCGCGCGAGCATCGCGCATCTGTGGTTCGAAACCATCCATCCCTTTGAAGACGGCAACGGGCGCATCGGCCGCGCCCTGTGCGACATGGTGCTGGCGCAGGATGCAAAAGCGCCGGCGCGGCTCTACAGCCTGTCGCGCCAGCTGCACGAGAACCGCAAGCAATACTACGACCAGCTCAATGCCGCGCAGCGCGGCGAGCTGGACGTGACCAGCTGGGTGGTGTGGTTCGCCGCGCAGTTTGAAGAGGCATGCAACAAATCCGCCGCCATCATCCGCGCCGCGGTAAGCAAGGGGCATTTCTGGCAGGCGGCACCGGAGATGAACGAACGCCAGAAGAAGGTAGTGCAAAAGCTGCTTGACGCCGGATCGAAGGGATTTGTCGGTGGCATGAGAGCCCGCAAGTACGTCAACATCACCGGGGCTTCGAAAGCAACGGCGACACGGGATCTGGCGGACCTGGCCGAGAAAGCCGTGCTGGAAATTGCCGGCAAAGGACGCGGGACGCGCTATGTGCTCGCGGGCCGCGCTTGAGTCACGATCGGAATACGCCCCCGGCACAACGAATCATTCAATCACCTGGTCCGTGCTGATCAGGAGCGGCTTCGGGATGGCGAGCCCGAGCGCCTTGGCGGTCTTGCCATTGATCACCAGTTCGAACTTCGTCGGCTGCTCGACCGGCAGGTCCGCAGGCTTGGCGCCCTTGAATATCTTGTCTACGTAAGTCGCGGCGCGATACGTCGTGTCGGCGAGACTGGCTCCGTAGCTCATGAGGCAGCCGGCCTCCGCATAAACTCGATCGGCAGTCATGGTTGGCAGCCGCAGTTTCGCGGCCAATGCCGCAATCTGGCTTCGCTGCTGCTGGAAAAATGGATTTAGAAAGACGAGCAGCGCGCCGGCTTTCTGCTGGCGCATCGAAGCAAATGCCGCGTCGATTTCCTGCGGCGTCTGTGCTTGCAAAGGCAGAATCGTTACGCCGCGTTGCTTGCCCGCGGCCTGGACAGCCGCCAGATTCGTGGCGCCGATCTGGGTGGCAGAGTCTCGTATGAGGACGGCGACGCGCGACACCTTCGGCACCATGGCGAGCAGCAATTCAAGTCGCTTGGGGATGAGCTCGCCGGTGATGGTCGAAAGCCCGGTGATGTTGCCTCCGGGCCGCGCGAGACTCTTGATCAGACCCGCGGCGACCGGATCCCCGGAACTGGGCATGACGATGGGTATCGTGGCGGTGAGTTTCTGCAATGCCAGGGGCGAATCCACTCCCGCGCCCACCAGAACGTCCATTTTCAACTGCACCAGTTCCGCGGCAAGGCCCGGCAGGCGCTCGGGCTTGCTGTCGCCGAAGCGCCATTCGATGACGAGGTTCTTGCCCTCGACATAGCCCAGATCGCGCATTCCCCGCACGAACGCATACAGGTAGTGGGAATCGAGAGAGGCCGGGCGAACAAACGACGCCAGAAAGCCGACGCGCCAGACTTTGCCTGGCTGTTGCGCGAGAGAGCGCAGCGGCGCCGTGAGCGCAATTGCGGAAAAGGCAAAAAGAATTCTGCGGCGACGGTTCACTCACCCTCCCTGATCAGGCGCCCATTATGCGCGACCGGCCGTTCTCGATCTCAGGCGGGCATTCAGGGCCGCTGTTTATGAGGCGTTCCGGCGGCTATATCAAAAGCGAGCGCATTCCATCGAGAATTGAGAGTGCCCGCGCCATCGAGAACTCGCGCGATTTTGCGTCGAAGGCCTGCGCATGGCTGGGCATCATGTAACCGTGCAGGATGCCGGGGAAGACGTGGAGCTCCACATTCTTCTTCCGTCCCACGAGCGCGCGGTAGGCTTCCAGCAGCTCGGGCGGCGCCATCTGGTCCTTGTCTCCCCAGAGCAGGCAAACCGGCTTGGCGACGCCCTCGAGTTCGCCGACGTAATCCTTCATCTGCGTCGAGTGGCAGCCGATGCCCGCGTCGTAGCCGAGGCGCGCGGGGCCGAGGATCGCGTAGGGCCCGCCGTAGCAGAAGCCCATTGCCGCCGCGCGGCCGTTCGATTGCGGCAGCCGGCGCACTTCGGCAAGCGTGTCGGCCATGTCGGCTTCGCCCGCGCGGATTTTCTCCAGCCGCGGCTGCCCGCGCGGCGCGCAGCGCGGATCATCGCGCACCAGCGGGCCAGGCACGGAACGCGAGAACAGGTCCGGCGCGGCGGCAATGTAGCCGTGCGCGGCGAATTCGTCGGCGAGGGCGCGGATGTCGGCGTCCACGCCGTGGATGGCGGAGGCAAGCACGATCGCAGGCACCCTGGCATCGCCCGCGGGCAATACGAGATAGCAATCGAATTCACCACCGCGCCCCGCGCGGTCCTGGTCTCCGCTTGCGCGGATCCTGATGTTTTTGCCGGTCATGGGTTCAGAGTCCGAACGCCTGTTTCATTCCGGCCAGCGACGCCTGCTGCACCGACCACTGGCGCCCACCCACCAGGCCGCCATCGACCACCAGGTTGTGGCCGTTGATGAAGCTCGACTGGTCGGAAGCGAGGAACACCGCGGCGTTGGCGATGTCGTCGGTGATGCCGGCGCGCGGTATCGGCTGCAGCTTGGCGAGGCCCGCCTTCACCGCTTCGGCAGTCTTGTCCGCCGCCTCGATGAGCGCGACCTTGCCATTCAGGATACCCATCGCTGCCTCCCGTGAGCTGAAACGTTGTTCGGTTGATTGCGCGCGTAGCCGCGTGCCGGCAATCCTCGCACAGCCGGGGCGGGAGTAGGATGGGACGCTAAGGGGGCTCCATGGCCGAAGAGCAGCAGTACGGCGGTTTCTGGGCGCGATTCGTCGCGCTGATTCTCGACAACGCAATCGTCTTCGTCATCCTGCTGGCGGCGGCCTTCGGCATGGGGATGATGATCGCGGTGGCCGGCATGGACGGCATGGCGGGCACGGTCGGCGGGCTGCTCGTCACCTTCGTGCCGTTCCTCTACTGGCCGGTGATGGAAAGCTCGAAGTGGCAGGCCACCGTCGGCAAGCGCGTGATGGGACTGGAGGTCACGGACCTCGAAGGCAACCGGCTGAGCTTCGTGCACGCGCTGCTGCGCGCGTTTGGCAAGATCGTCTCCAGCATCCCGTTCGGCATCGGCTTCCTCATCGCGGCCTTCACCGCGCGCAAGCAGGCGCTGCACGACATGATCGCGAAGACGCTGGTGGTGCGCACCGGGCCCTCGCAGCTGTGGAAGATTTTCCTCGCGCTGATCGTCGGCGCCGTGGTCATGGTCGCGAGCGCGGTGGCGATCTTCTACTACGTGCTCATGCCGATGTTCAAGGGCGGCGTGCAAGACATGATGAAGGAGGGCATGAAGGGCGCGCCGCAGATAAAGATCATCCCCCCGCCGGCTCCCGCGGGTAAAGCGCCGCAGCCGCAGGCGAGACCGGCCGCGCCCGCGCCCCAGGCCGCGATGCCAGCGGGCAAGGCCGGCCCGGACCCGGAGTTCGATGCCATCGCCGGCAAGCCGCTCGAGGGCCTGGAGAAGCCCAATTCGACGCGCGCCGGCCCGGCGATCCTCGAGCTCTCGACGTTTGCCGGCCAACCCTCGGTGAAGGCCTACGTGCCGCTGCCGGCACTGGGCGACGTGGCGCTGATGCCCGCCCCCACCGTCATTGTCGATCGCGTGCTCGACTCGAAAGGCGTGGACTATTTCGATGCGAACAGCGCGTTTGAGAAGGACGATTTCTTCCGGCGGCCTACGCTCAGCCAGGCCAAAGACCCGGTCCCGCACCTTGCGGGAATACGCACCGTGCACCTGAAACCCGGCCTGGGCGAACAGGCGCTGCAGAAGATCGAGGGCCAGGTGAAGTTCTCGGTGCCGGTGGATCCCAGACCGGTGACGTTCGATGCAAAGGAGACCGGCAAGGAAAAACCGGTGCACGATTCCATCGTCAGCCTGCAATCGGTGAGCGGCAACGCGGCCCGGCTCCACTTCCGCGGCGCCTCGGAAAACATGCTCCAGGTGCGCGGCTTCGGCGCCGACGGCAAGCCGCTGGCGCTGGATTCGTGGCAGAACCTGCCGAAGCAGCGCGACGTCGACGACGACTTCACCATCACCTTCAAGGCTGCGCCGGCGAGAGTGGAAGTGGTTGTCGCGGCGAAGATCATCGAGCGCTCCTTTCCGTTCTCGCTTGCGCGAGGCGCGGCCGCGGGCGCCCCCGCCACCGCAGCCCAGGGCACCACTGTGCCGCCGCGCACGCGCGCAGCTCTGACGACCCCGGCAGCTGCGGCGGCGCCTGCGGCCTCCCCGGCGCCGGCGGCAGCGCCGCCCAAGCCTGAAGTGAAGCAGGCCGAACCGGCGGCGCCGATGCTGCAGCCGAAGGCGGAACCAAAGCCCAAGCCTGTCGCCGCCGCGCCCGCCATGCCGCGCGAAGCTGCCAGGCCCGCGCCGCGTCCTGCACCCGAACCGCCGCGACCGATTGGCGAGGCCGGTGCGGGGTGCGTCTACAAACCGGTGATGACCGACGAGGAAATTGCGCGCTGCCGCTGACTGCGTTTTTCTCGTATTCTCCTGCAATGAAACTCGCCGCCGCACAGAAACGCATCGAGGGCGTGCTCTCGCCCGTGATCACGCCGTTCAAGCGCGATCTTTCGCCCGACGCCGATCGCTTCGTCAAGCATTGCCGCTGGCTCATGAAGAGCGGCTGCGCGGGGCTCGCGGTGTTCGGCACCAACAGCGAGGCGAACTCGCTGTCGGTGGAGGAAAAGCTGGAACTCCTCGATGCGCTCGTGAAAGGCGGCGTGCCGGCTGCGGCGCTGATGCCCGGCACCGGCCATTGCGCGCTCAGCGACTCGGTGAAAATGACGCGCGAGGCGGTGCGCCTGGGCTGCGGCGGCGTGCTGATGCTGCCGCCCTTCTATTACAAGGGCGTCTCGGACGAAGGCCTGTTCCGCAATTTCTCCGAGGTCATCGAGCGCGTCGGCGACGAGCGCCTGCGCCTGTACCTGTATCACATCCCGCCGGTGTCGAATGTCGCGATCTCGCTCGACCTCATCGACCGGCTGCTCTCGCGCTATCCGGGCATCGTCGCGGGCGCGAAAGACTCCTCGGGCGACTGGCCGAACACCAAGGCGATGCTCGACCGGTTCAAGGACCGCAGCTTCGATGTCTTCCCGGGCAGCGAAGTGTTCCTGCTCGATGGCCTGCGCTCCGGCGGCAAGGGCTGCATCACCGCCACCGGCAACGTCAATCCGGGCGCGATCAACGAAGTGTTCATGAACTGGCGTTCCACCGACTCCGACAGGCTGCAGGCCGGCATCACCGCGACGCGCAAAATCGTGCAGAAAGTGCCGATGATCCCGGCCCTGAAAGCCATCACCGCGCATTTCGGCAACGATCCGGCCTGGCGCACCGTGCGCCCGCCGCTCACCGAACTCACGCCCGACCAGGAAAAACAGGTCATCACGGAACTGAAGGCGGCCGGCTTCTCGATGCCCGGCCTCTAAGCCTTGCGCGTATACGACATCCTCGCCAAGGCCTTCCTGCAGGAGGGCGTGACGACCTGCTTTGCGCTCCTTGGGGATGCGAACATGAACTGGGCCGCGCGCTTGGCCCAGGGATGCCGCATGGTTTATGTCAGGCACGAGCATTGCGCGCTCGCCGCCGCCATGGCATACGCGCGCAAGAACGGCGACGTGGGCGTGGCGAGCGTGACCTGCGGGCCCGGTGTGACGCAATTGATCACCGCTCTCCCCGCGGCCGTGCGCGCCCATCTGCCGGTGGTGGTGTTCGCCGGGGAAGCGCCGCTGAAAAGCGGCTGGTACAACCAGGAGATCGACCAGGCGCCGCTCATCACTGCGACGGGTGCCGCCTATCATCGCCTGCACATGCCGGAACGCATGCCGGTGGCGGTCCGCGACGCCTTCCTGCAGGCGCGCCGCGAACGCCGGCCGGTGGTGGTCGGCGTGCCGTTCGATCTGCAGAACCGGCCCTGGGACGGGGCGGCGGATCTCCCCAGGCCCTCGCACGAGCTGCTGCCGCGCCCCTCGCCGATTCCGCCGCATCCAGAAGACGTGGCCAGCGCTTCGCAGCTGCTTGCCAGCGCTGAGCGAGTGGTCGTGCTTGCCGGCCTGGGCGCGGTCGAAGCCGGGGCGGGGCCCGCTTGCCGGGCGCTGGCCGCCAGGACGGGTGGACTGCTCTCAACGACGCTGCCCGCGAGGGGGCTGTTCCACGACGATCCCTTCTGCCTCGGCATCTCGGGCAGCTACACGCCGGAGGTCGGCCTCGAATACCTGGCGCAGGCCGACCTCGTCGTCGCGGTCGGCTGCTCGCTCGCCTTCCACGCGGGCGGCGGCGGCCAGCTCTGGCCGAAGGCGAAGATGCTGCAGATCGACATCGATCCTGTGGCGGTCAGCCAAGGCCAGGAAGTGGCGCGCCATCACTTGCGCGCGGACGCGCGCCTGGGAGTAGAAGCGTTAACTGCGGCGCTGACGGCAGCGTTGCCGGTGCGCAAGGGAACCTGGCGCAGCGATGCGATGGCCGCGCGCCTCCGCGATTCCAAGCCCGACAGCCATGTGTTCGAGATCGAGCCGGGACTGCTTGACCCGCGCGACGTCGTCGCGGCGCTGGAGAAGGCCTTGCCGCAGGACTGGGAGATGGTGAACTCGGGAGGCCACTGCTCATGGTTCTTCGCGCAGATG
>CAZTSJ010000271.1:0-10072 GCA_964616875.1 uncultured Bordetella sp.
CCTGCTCGCCGGGCTGGGTTTCGAGGCGCTGGCCACTTCCAGCGGCGCTTCGGCGGGCATCCTCGGCAAGCGTGACGGCATGGTGACGCGCGACGAAGCCCTCGCGCACGCGCGTGCCATCGTCGCGGCGACCGACCTGCCGGTATCGGCGGATCTCGAAAAAGGCTTCGGCGACGCGCCCACCGCAGCAGCGCAAACCATCCTTCTCGCGGCCGAAACCGGATTGGTCGGCGGCTCGATCGAAGACGCCACCGGCGACAAGGACCGGCCGCTCTACGACATCGGTGAGGCCACAGAACGCGTGGCCGCGGCAGTACAGGCAGCGCGCTCGCTCGCCTTCCCGTTCATGCTCACCGCGCGTTCGGAGAATTTTTTGCGCGGTAATCCGGACCTGGAAGACACCATCAAGCGCCTGCAGGCCTACGAAAAAGCCGGCGCCGACGTGCTGTTCGCCCCCGGCCTGCCCGACCTTGCGGCAGTGAAAAAGGTCTGCGCCTCGCTGTCCAAGCCGTTCAATTTCATGATCGGCATCAAAGGCAAGTCATTTACCGTCGCGGAACTCGAAGCGGCGGGCGTGCGGCGCATCAGCCTCGCAACCTCGCTTTATCGCGCCGCGATGACGGGTCTGCTAGAGGCCGGCAAGGAAGTCCGTGAGAAAGGGACTTTCAGCTACCTGGACCGCTCGGCGTCCACGCCCGACCTGTACAAGTTAATGGGGAACTGAAGATTTACAGGTTGCGCAGTACCTGGACCGCCTGATCGACGCGCTCCACGCCGATCACTTCCAACCCCGCGATTTTTCCTTTCGGCAGGTTTGCCTTGGGCACGATCGCCTTCTCGAAGCCGAGTTTCGCGGCTTCCTTCAGCCGGTCCTGGCCGCGCGGTGCCGGCCGTACTTCTCCTGCGAGCCCGATTTCGCCGAACACCACGGTTTTGGCTGCAATCGGCCTGTCCGTCAGGGATGAAACGATCGCCAAGGTAACGGCAAGATCGGCGGCCGGCTCGCCGATGCGCACGCCGCCGACGGCATTGACGAACACGTCCTGCTCGAACGTGGCGATACCGGCGTGGCGATTGAGCACCGCGAGCAGCATGGCGAGGCGGTTCTGCTCCAGGCCGACCGAGAGGCGGCGCGGATTGGGGGTATGCGCGCTGTCCACCAGCGCCTGAATCTCCACCAGCAGCGGGCGCGTGCCTTCGAGCGTCGCGAGCACGCAGGAGCCGGGAACGTTCTTGTCGTGGTTGGAAAGAAACAGCGCCGAGGGATTGCTCACCGCGCGCAGGCCCTTGTCGGTCATGGCAAAGACGCCGAGTTCGTTCACCGCGCCGAAGCGGTTCTTGACCGCGCGCACCAGGCGGAAACTCGAGTTGGTGTCGCCTTCGAAGTAGAGCACTGTGTCCACGATGTGCTCGAGCACGCGCGGGCCGGCAATCGCACCCTCCTTGGTGACGTGACCGATGATGAACAAGGCGGTGCCGCTCTTTTTCGCGTGGCGCGCCAGCTGCGCCGTGCACTCGCGCAGCTGCGCGACCGACCCCGGCGCCGACTCCAGCATTTCCGACCAGAGCGTCTGGATCGAATCCACCACCGCCACTTCAGGCCGCTGCGCCTGCAGCGAGGCAACGATGCGCTCGAGCTGGATCTCGGTAATGAGGTTCACGGCGCGCGCATCCAGCGCCAAGCGCCGCGCCCGCATCGCCACCTGTTCGGGCGATTCTTCACCGGAGATATAAAGGGTCTTTCTTGATCCTCCAATGGAAGCAAGGGCTTGAAGTAACAGCGTGGACTTCCCGATACCGGGATCGCCGCCGATCAGCACCACCTGCCCCGTCACCAGGCCGCCGCCCAGCACTCGGTCAAGCTCCGCGATCCCGGTGGACAGCCGCTCGAGCTCGCGCGTCGCCACATCCTGCAAAGAAACCGCGCCCGGCGCCGCGCCCGAAAGGCGCTTCACGGCGCCGCGCTCGGACGCCGTCTCTACGAGCGTTCCCGCAGCGCCGCAGGACGGACATGCGCCGAACCATTGCAGCGCAGTAGCCCCGCAGTCCGAGCAGACGTATGCAGTTTTCGTTTTTGCCAAGTTATTTTTTATTTAAAAAAAGAAAAAAATCAATTCATCCCTCAACGACCGGCACGCGCGGCGCCAGCGCACACAGCAATTCGTAACTCACGGTGCCCGCCGCCTGCGCCACCTCGTCGCAGGGCAGCCCTTCTCCCCACAGCGTTGCGGGCGTGCCGACATAGGCCTGTTCGATGTCGCTGATGTCCACGCACAGCATGTCCATCGAAACGCGGCCCACCGTGCGGGTGCGCTGCCCGGCGACCAGCACCGGGGTTCCGGAGGGCGCGTGGCGCGGGTAGCCGTCGGCATAGCCGCAGGCGATCACGCCGATGGTCATTTCCTCGGCCGCCTGATAGGAAAAACCGTAGCCGACCCGCTCGCCTTTCTCCAGGTGCTGCACGCCGATGATTTCCGAGCTCAGCGTCATCGCGGGCTTGAGGCCGATCTCCTCCGCGCTCTTGAAGGGCAGCGGCGAGCAGCCGTAGAGCATGATCCCGGGACGCACCCAGTCGGCGCGCGATTCCTCGGGAAAACGCAGCAGAGCGGCCGAATTTGCGAGCGAACGCGGCGCTTCGAGCGAGCGCGTCAGGAGGCCGAACCACTGCAGCTGCCCGATGATGCCGTCTTCGCCCTCGGCATCGGCGAAATGGGTCATCAGCGTCACCGCACCGACGCCCTTGTGCGCTTCGAGCGCGTTCCACGCCAGGCGCAGGTTGTTTTCGGTGAAGCCGAGGCGGTTCATGCCGCTGTTCACCTTGAGGTAAACGTCCAGGCTGCCCTCGAAGCTGACTTTCTCGAGGATCTCGATCTGCGCGATGTTGTGGATCACCGGCGTCAGCTGGTACTTCAGCAGCGTGACGATGTCCTCGGGCTTGAAGAAGCCCTCCAGCATCAGGATCGGCTTGGTGATGCCGGCGCTGCGCAACCGCAGCGCGTCGACGTAGTCCAGCATCGCGAATCCGTCAGCTTCCCGCAAGGCCTGCGCGGCGCGCAGCAGGCCGTGGCCGTAGGCATTCGCCTTTATCACCGCCCAGATCTTCGCCGCGCCGGCATGGCTGCGCGCAATCGTCAGATTGTGCGCGAGCGCCGCGGCGCTGATGGTGGCGCGAATCGGTCTGGGCATGGAGCGCAGGATACCCGCCGCAGGGACAAAGGTCATCCTGGCATGCTATAAAACCCGCCGACATGGGATCGGGCTTTTACATCATCATGGCGGCGCAGTTTTTTTCCTCGCTCGCCGACAACGCGCTGCTGGTCGCGGCGATCGCGCTGCTCGCGCAAGCCGACTCGCCGGCGTGGCTGACGCCTTACCTGAAGTTCTTCTTCGTCATTTCCTACGTGCTGCTTGCGCCTTACGTCGGCGTGTTCGCCGACCGTCTGCCCAAGGGCACGGTGATGTTCATCGCCAATACCGTCAAGATCGCCGGCTGCGCCATGATGCTGTTCAACGTCAACCCGCTCGTCGCCTACGCGCTGGTCGGGCTCGGCGCGGCGACCTACTCGCCGGCCAAGTACGGCATCCTCACCGAGTACCTGCCGCATTCGAAGCTGGTGATGGCCAACGGCTGGATCGAGGGATTGACCGTGACCTCGATCATTCTTGGCGTGGTGCTGGGCGGCACGCTGATCCGCCCCGGGATCGCCGACGCGTTGCTTGGTTTTGACCTGCCTTTCATCGACACGGGAATCGACACCCCGCCCGATGCGGCGATCGCGATCATCATCGTCGTCTACGCCCTCGCCGCGCTGTTCAACCTGTACATACCGCGTACCGGCGTGGCGATGAAGCCGCTGCCGGCCCACCCCATGGAGACGCTGCGCGAATTCATGCGCTGCGTCGGCGGCCTGTGGCGCGACAAGCTGGGCCAGATCTCGCTCGCGGTGACGACGCTGTTCTGGGGCGCCGGCGCGACCCTGCAGTTCATCGTCATCGACTGGTCCAGCGCCGCGCTTGGCTACAACCTGTCGCAGGCGTCGATCCTGCAGGGCGTATGCGCGTTCGGCATCGCGCTGGGCGCGGTGTTCGCCTCGATGCGCGTGCGCCTCGATCATGCGGTGAAGGTGATTCCGCTGGGCATCGCGATGGGCCTGATCGTGATCCTGATGGACGTGGTGCGCGACGTCTGGCTCGCGGTGCCGCTGATCGTGCTGATCGGCGGCCTGGCCGGATTCTTCGTCGTGCCGATGAACGCGCTGCTGCAGCACCGCGGCCACCACCTCGTGGGCGCCGGACGCTCGATCGCGGTGCAGAATTTCAACGAAAACACCTCGATCCTGGTGATGATCGCGTTGTATTCGCTCCTGCTCGCCTCGGGCCTGTCGATCTACTGGGTGATCGCGCTATTCGGCCTGTTCGTCGCCGGCACCATGACGGCGGTGCTGGTGTGGTATCGGATCAATTGCCGCCTGCACGGGGAGCAGATCGAGAAGCTGCTCGCGTTCGCCAGGACCGAAAGCGGCCACCACTAAATCACAGGAAAAAAGGGGCAAATTTCCCCCTTTTTTTACTGCGCAATAGTCTTCCTTGCGAACAGCAGATCGGCCCAGGACTTCGATTTGTCCGGCAGGTTGCGCAGCAAGTAGGCCGGGTGGTAGGTGACGATCAGCGGCACGCCCATATAGCGGTGGACCTTGCCGCGCAGGCTGGCGATCGTGGCCTCAGTACCCAGTAGCGCCTGTGCAGCGAAACGCCCCATCGCCAGGATCACCTTGGGCTGGATGAGTTCGATCTGCCGCCGCAGGTGCGGCGCGCACTTCGCGACCTCGCCGGGCTCCGGGTTGCGGTTGCCGGGCGGCCGGCACTTGAGCACGTTGGCGATGTACACGTTCTTGCCGCGCTCGAGCGCGATCGCCGCGAGCATGTTGTCGAGCAGTTTGCCGGCCTGGCCCACAAACGGCTCGCCCAGCCTGTCCTCCTCCGCACCCGGCGCCTCGCCCACCAGCAGCCACGACGCCTTTTCGTCGCCGACGCCGAATACCGTCTGGGTACAGCCCGCGCGCAACTTGCAGTCGGTGCAGCCGGCGACTTTGGCCTTGAGCTGTTCCCAGTCCATCTCGTGAATTTCAGTTTTCTGCTTCTCCGCAACCCGTTGCCGCAGCCTCCAGAGCGGAGACAAGCCCATCTCTCTTAGGATTTCGCTGCGGCGGATCACAAGGCGAGGCTCAGGACCAGCGCGTCCTCGCGCCCGCCATGCGCCGGGTAGTAGTTGGGGCGCACTGCGGCCTGGTGGAAACCGAAGCGGCCGTAGAGCGCCTGCGCGGCCAGGTTGCTCGGCCGCACTTCGAGGTACAGGTGCTGAGCGCCGCGGTTGCGCGCGAGGCGCAACACCTCCTTCAGCAGCTCGCTGCCATGCCCGGCGCGGTGGCGGGGAGCGGCCACCGACAGGTTAAGCAGATGGCCTTCGCCCGCGGCCACGAGCAGGACGAAGTAGCCGAGCAGTTCCTTGCCGCGGCGCCAGGTCCAGCATTCGTAGGATGCGCGCAGGGAATCGCTGAAATTGCCGCGCGTCCAGGGGTGCGTGTAGATGGCGTTCTCGATCGCCAGCACCTCGGCGAGATCGCCGCTCTGCATGCGCACAAGCCGTGGCGCATCCTTGAGAACCGCGCTCATCGCGAATTTCGCTCCTCGACGGTGAAAGCCACCTTGTCTCTTACGTAAACCGGCGCCGCGAGCGCAGCGTCGACTCCCTCGCCCGCCGCGAAACTCGGCGCCGCGAGCCGCGCTACCGCAACCGCCGAGGGATGAACGTCAGGAATCACTCTGGCCAGACCCAAAGAACCGTAAGCGGCGAATCCGTTGCCGCAACCGACCCAGCCCCCGCCCGATGGCAGCGCCACCGCGGCGGGCGCCACGCACTGCGCCGGAACCACTTCCCGCCAACGGCCGCCGGTCTTTTCGATCGCCGCATAATACACTTCGCGCATGCGCGCATCGAGGCAGGCGACGACGCGCAAAGCGCCGGATTCCTCGGCCAGCGCCTCCAGGCTGGAAACCGCGATCACCGGTAGCCCGCGCGCGAAGGCGAGGCCCTGCGCCACGCCGCAGGCAATGCGCAGCCCGGTAAACGATCCCGGTCCGGCGCCGAATGCGACTGCATCGAGCCCAGCTACCGGAACACCGGCGGCCGCCGAGAGGCGATCGAGCATCGGCAGCACCAGTTCACCGTGCCGGTTGCCGGCGCGTTCCTCCAGCGAGAGGATTTCGCCGTCGATCCACAGCGCCACCGAGCACCACTCGGTCGAGGTTTCAAACGCAGCGAATTTCATGCACGCATTCTAGCTATACTCACATCCATGACTGAACTCAAAATCGCAGTAATCCCCGGAGACGGCATCGGCCGCGAAGTCATGCCCGAGGGCGTGCGCGTCATGGAGGCCGCCGGCGCGAAGCACGGCATCTCCTTCCAGTGGAAGGAATTCGACTGGAGCTGCGACTGGTACCGGACGCACGGCAAGATGTGCCCGGATGAAGCGCCGGATATCCTGCGCGGCTACGACGCGGTCTATTTCGGCGCGGTCGGCAATGCGGCCATCGTTCCGGACCACATCTCGGCCTGGGGCCTGCTGATCAATTTCCGCCGCTGGTTCGACCTGTATGTGAACCTGCGGCCGGTACGCCTGTTCGAGGGCCTGCCCTGCCCGCTCGCGGGACGCAAACCCGGCGACATCGACTACATCGTGCTGCGCGAAAACACCGAGGGCGAATACGGCAACGTCGGCGGCCGCATGTTCGAAGGCACGGAACGCGAAGTGGTGACGCAGCAGGCGGTGTTCAGCCGCAAAGGCGTCGACCGGATCATGAAGTACGCCTTCGAGCTGGCGCGCACGCGCCGCAAGCACGTCACCAGCTGCACCAAGTCGAACGGCATTTCGATCACCATGCCTTTTTGGGACGAGCGCTTCGCGGAAATGAAGAAAAAGTACCCCGATGTGCGCGCCGACCAGTACCACGTCGACGGGCTGTCGATCCAGATGGTGCTCAACCCGGACCGCTTCGACCTGATCGTCGCCTCCAACCTGTTCGGCGACATCCTTTCCGACCTCGGTCCGGCGACCGCCGGCACGATCGGCATCGCTGCCTCCGGCAACATCAATCCGGAACGCACCGCGCCGTCGATATTCGAGCCGGTGCACGGTTCGGCGCCCGACATCGCCGGGAAAAAAATCGCCAATCCCATCGGCCAGATCTGGTCCGGCGCGCTGATGCTGGAACACCTCGGCTACCCCGCCGCCGCTGCCGACGTGGTGCGCGCCATCGAGCGCGTGATCATCGATGGCCCGCATACGCCGGACATGAAAGGCAAGGCTGCCACCTCGGAGGTGGGCGCCGCGGTCGCCCAGGCGCTGCGCGCGCAATCCAGAATCGCCGCTTGAAGACCTACCGCATCGCCGCCATCCCGGGCGACGGCATCGGCAAGGAAGTCATCGCGGAAGGCATCGAGGTCTTGAATGTTCTTTCTGAAAAGGAAAACTTCAGGATCAAGATCGAGTCCTTCGACTGGGGCTCCGAGCGTTACCTCAAGACCGGCGCTTACATTCCGGACGGCGGGCTCGAAAATCTCAGGACCTTCGACGCCATTTTCTTCGGCGCCGTCGGCTCGCCCGACGTGCCCGACCACATCTCGCTCTGGGGCCTGCGCCTGCCCATCTGCCAGGGCTTCGATCAATACGCGAACGTCCGCCCTTCACGGGTGTTACCCGGAGTTACCTCAAAACTGAAAGGCGGGAACGAAATTGATTGGGTCATCATCCGCGAGAACTCGGAAGGCGAATATTCCGGTTCCGGCGGCCGCGTGCACCGGGGCCTGCCGGAGGAAATTGCCACCGAAACATCGGTATTCACCCGCGTCGGGGTCGAACGCATCCACCGCTTCGCGTTCGAGCTCGCCAGAACGCGCAAACGCAAACACCTCACGCTCGTCACCAAGTCGAACGCCCAGCGTCACGGCATGGTGCTGTGGGATGAAATTTTTTACGAAGTCGCGCAGAAATACCCGGACGTGCATACCGACCGCGTGCTCGTGGACGCCATGACCACGCGCATGGTTCTCAAGCCGGAGTCGATCGACACGGTGGTGGCATCCAACCTGCACGCCGACATCCTCTCCGACCTCGCCGCCGCACTGTCGGGCTCGCTCGGCATCGCGCCGACCGCGAACCTGAATCCGGAACGGAAGTTTCCATCCATGTTCGAGCCGATCCACGGCTCCGCTTTCGACATCACCGGCAAGGGCATCGCCAATCCGATCGCCACCTTCTGGACCGCTTCGATGATGCTCGAGCACCTGGGTGAGCCGAAGGCCGCGGCACGCCTCATGAAGGCCATCGAGCGTACGACCGAAGAGCAGGTCTTCACACCGGACCTCGGCGGCGTGCACGACACGCGCGCGGTCACCAACGCGGTCAAGCGCGCGCTGTAGCTTTCTCCGGTCAGCGGACCTGCACCGGTGAGTCGAATACCGTATATCCGAATATCCGTACTGTGCTTTGCGTCCCTGGCAGCTTGAAAACAAAAGGCGGCGCGATCTTATTAAATTTCCGAACAGAGTAGACTCTGCTTATCAGGCTTTCTACCGAAAGGTCGGTGAAATGAACAAGGCGCTCGCCGCAATTGTGACCTTCTGGCTGCTCGGGAGCCTCGCGGCGGCCTCTAGCGCGGCCACTCCGTCCGAAAAGCGCAGCGAGATTATCAAGATGCGAGCCGAGACGCTGGCGCGCCTGTACAACGTGCATCCGGCGGCGAAAGCGGACGTCCAGAACGCCTATGGCTACGCGGTGTTCAGCAACGTCGGTATCAACCTGATTCTTCTTTCAGCGGCGGCCGGTTCGGGCGTCGCGCGCAACAACCGGACCGGCAAAGACATCTACATGAAAATGGTCTCGGGCGGTTTCGGCCTAGGTCTCGGGGTCAAGGATTTCCGCGGCGTGTTCGTCTTCAAAACGCAGAAGGCGTTCGACAATTTCATTGACAGCGGCTGGGAAGCCGGCGCACACGCCGACGCCGTCGCCAAGACCAGCCGCAAGGGCGGCAGCGCGGAAGGCGCGGTTACCGTCGCCCCGGGCATGGAGCTCTATCAGCTGACCGAAGCAGGGTTGGCGCTCGAAGCCACCATCCAGGGCACGAAGTACTACAAGGACGACGATCTGAACGCAGCAAAGTAGGTAGCGGGGAGGATTGGATCGTGGTCACGGTTCCGCTTTGGTTGGCTGTGCTCGGCGGCGTACTCGCGGCCTGGGCCGCGTACGACAAGGTTCTCGTGCCCGCGCTGCGCTGGTTCGTGGCCGGGCGGACCAACGTCGTGCTGGAGGAAGTCTCGACGCGCCTGCGCATCAGCGTGCGCCCCTTCCAGCGCACGCGGCGGCAAATCCTCATCCACCGCCTGCTCGGCGACCCGAAAGTCCAGACCGCCGTCGAGCAATACGCCGCGCAGCACAAGGTTCCGCTGCCGGTGGTGCTGGCGAGAGTTGAGCTGTACGCGCGCGAAATCGTGCCGGCGTTCAACGCCTACCTGTATTTCCGCATCGGTTACTGGATCGGCCGCAGGATCGCGCAGGGCCTGTACCGCGTGCGGCTGGGATTCGTCGACGCCGAAGCGCTGAAGACTGTGCCGGAAAACGCTACCGTTGTATTCGTGATGAACCACCGCTCGAACATGGACTACATTCTCGCCGGCTACCTGGCGGCGGACCAGGCGGCGCTTTCCTACGCGGTGGGCGAATGGGCGCGCATCTGGCCGCTCGCGGCGCTGATCCGCTCCATGGGCGCCTATTTCGTGCGCCGCAATTCCAAGGACGATCTCTACCGACGCGTGCTCGAGCGCTACATCGCGATGGCGACGCAAGCGGGCGTGCCGCAGGCGGTATTTCCCGAAGGCGGCCTGACGCGCGACGGACTGATGCGCGAGCCGCGCCTGGGCGTGGTGGACTACATGCTGCGCGGCTTCTGGCTGGATGGCGCGCGCGACCTGGTGTTCGTGCCGCTGGGCCTGAACTACGACCGCGTGCTCGAG
>CAZTSJ010000272.1:0-3206 GCA_964616875.1 uncultured Bordetella sp.
CCCGGCGCATCGAACAGGCGCGCCTTCGCCTCGGCATACGCCGTCAGCGTGCCGTGGTAATCGAGATGGTCGTGCGTGAGGTTGGTGAACAACGCGCAATCGAAGGCGACGCCGTTGACGCGCCCCTGATCGAGGCCATGCGAGGACACTTCAATCGCCACCGCACTAGCACCGGCCGCCTTGAATTCCGCCAGCAGTCGATGCAGTTCGAGCGCGTCGGGCGTCGTGTTTTCGATGGACGTCAACTGCGGCGCAAAGCCCGCGCCCAGGGTGCCGACCACGCCCGTTTTGATATTTTTCAGAGACAAGACATGAGCGAGCCATTGCGAGCAGGAAGTCTTGCCGTTGGTGCCGGTGACGCCACAGACCCACATGGATTCGGACGGATGGCCGTAGAACTCATGCGCGAGGAAGCCCGCTCGTGCCTTGAGGTCCTTGAGGCCGGCATTCGGTTTCTTCCAGCTGCCGTCCCACGCAAAGCCGTTGCTTTCCCAGAGGACCGCCGCGCAGCCGCGCTCGATCGCCTGTGCGATGTGGCGCCGGCCGTCGGCGGCGGTGCCCGGCCAGGCGAAGAACGCCGCACCCGGAACGGCATGCCGGCTGTCCGAGGAAAGGCGTTCGATCACTGCGCCCTGGCGCGCGAGCAGCGCGAAGACGTTGTCAATTACGTGTTCTCCTTTGCCTCGTCGCCCTCGCCCGGCAATTCGATCGGCGCGAGCGGCGCGTCGTGGGGCGCGCCCAGCAGACGCAGCGCGCCCTGCATGACCTGGGAAAACACCGGCGCGGCCACCTGGCCGCCGTAGTACTGGCCGGCCGAGGGTTCATCCACCATCACCGCGATCACCAGGCGCGGATCGGACACCGGGGCGAAGCCGACGAACGAAGAGACGTACTTGTGCGCCGCGTAGGCGCCGTTTTCCTGCTTGTGCGCGGTGCCGGTCTTGCCGCCCACGCGCCAGCCGACGACGCGCGCACGCGGCGCCGTGCCGCCCGGCTGCACCGCGGCTTCGAGCATTGCGCGCAGCGCGCGCGCCACCTCTGGCGAAAAGACGCGACTGCCTGCAGCCGGCACGCCGGTCTTCACCAGCGACAGCGGTGCGAGTTCGCCATCGCGCGCGAATACGGTGTAGGCGCGTGCGAGCTGGATCAGGCTCACCGAGATGCCGTGGCCGTAGGCCATGGTCGCCTGCTCCACCGGGCGCCAGGTCTTCGCCTCGCGCACGCGGCCGGCCGCCTCGCCGGGAAAACCAAGCCGCGGCGCGGCGCCGAAGCCGACACGCTTGAACAGGTCGTGCATTTCCTCGCGCGGCATCGAGAGCGCGATCTTGGCCGCGCCGACGTTGGAGGATTTCTGGATCACCTGCGCCACGCTCATCGCGCCAGCCGCGCTTTTTTCTGCATGCGCGTCGTGGATGGTGTAGCTGCCGATCGTGAGCGTGCCGGGCGCGGTCTGGATCGTGGTATCGGGCGTGATCCTGCCGGTTTCGATGGCGAGGCCCACCGTGAACGGCTTCAAGGTCGAGCCCGGCTCGAAGCTGTCGGTCATGACGCGGTTGCGCAGCTGCGCGCCGCTCAGGCGCGCGCGGTTGTTCGGGTTGTAGGTGGGCAGGTTGGCGAGCGCGAGGACCTCGCCCGTGCGCACATCGAGCACCACGATGGCGCCCGCTTTTGCCTTGTGCGCCTCCACCGCCGCCTTGAGCGCGCCGAAGGCCAGGTTCTGGATCTTGCTGTCGATGGACAGGACGAGGTCGCGCCCGTCCTGCGCGGCGCGGATCGACTCGACGTCCTCGACGATGCGCCCGAGCCGGTCCTTGATCACGCGCCGGCTGCCGGCGGCGCCGGCGAGCACCGCCTGCTGCGCGAGCTCGATGCCTTCCTGGCCGACGTCGTCCACCCCGGTAAAGCCGATGACGTGCGCCAGCGTCTCGCCGCCGGGGTAGTAGCGGCGGAATTCGCTCTGCTGGTGGATGCCCGGAATGCCCAGCTCGGCGATGCGCGCCGCAGTCTCGGGCGCGATCTGGCGCTTCAGATAGACGAACTCGCGCTCCGCTGCGGCGAGCTTGCGCTCCAGCTCTCGCGCATCGAGCGAGAGCAGCGCCGCGAGGCTCTTGAGCTGCGGCGCCGTCGCGCTCACGTCGTCCGGAATCGCCCACACGGACTTCACCGGCGTCGAGATGGCGAGCGCCTCGCCGTTGCGGTCGACGACGCGGCCGCGCGTGGCCGGCACTTCGAGCACGCGCGAATAGCGCGCCTCGCCCTTGCCCTGCAGGAAGCTCGTGTTCATCGACTGCAGGTAGACTGCCCGCCCGGCCAGCACAAGGAATGCGGCGAGCAGCAGCGCAACTGCCAGGCGGGCACGCCACGCCGGCAGCCGTACCATCATCGGCACCCCGACGGCGCTCACGGCCTGGGCTCGCCCTTGATCTCGACCAGCCTTACGCGGCGCGGATCAGGGGCGCGCATGCCCAGCGCACCCGTCGCGATCTTCTCTACGCGCGAATGCAGGCCCCAGGTGCCCGCTTCCAGTTGCAGCTGGCCGAACTCGATTTCCAGTGCGCGCGCGCGCTCCTGCTCGCGCTCGAGCGCGGTGAACAGCTTGCGTGACTCGTGCCGTGAGGTGACGAGCCCGAGCGCGCAGACGATGAGAACCAGGAGGAGGAGGAGGTTCAGCTTCGCCACGCGTCGGGCCCGTGTTCGGAAAATGCGCGATTCAATACCGCTTGATCCAGTGCTGCAGTGCTGCGTTCGGCGGCGCGCAGCGTCGCGCTGCGCGCGCGCGGATTGGCCGCGATTTCAGCCTGCGAGGCGCGCAGCGCCCTGCCCGTGATTCTGAGCGGCGGTTGTGGCAAATCGCGGGCGCGAATCGGCAAATCCGCGGGCAGGCCGTCCGCGGAGCAGGCGCGCAGGAACCGCTTGACGAGGCGGTCCTCCAGCGAATGGAAGGCGATCACCACCAGCCGCCCTCCCGCGGCGAGACGCGCCGTGGCCTGGGGCAGCATCAGCGCGATCTCCTCAAGCTCCCGATTGACAAGAATCCGTAGAGCCTGAAAGGTACGCGTCGCCGGATCCTTGCCGGCCTCGCGCCGTGTTTCCCGTTTACGGACCGCCGCAGCCACGACAGCGGCAAGTTGCTCGGTGCGCAGGAGTGGTTCGCGTGCCCGAGCAGCAACAATCGCCTTTGCAACCTGTTTAGCAAACCGTTCTTC
>CAZTSJ010000273.1:0-11870 GCA_964616875.1 uncultured Bordetella sp.
TGGGCGGCGAAGCGCCGATGGATCTGTTCGAAGTGGATATCCGGCGCTTCGGCGCCTACGCCGCCGAAGCCGACTGGCTGCGCCAGCGCACGGTGGAGACGCTCGGCCTGCACTACGCCATGCGCTGGCCGCGGCAGGAGCTGGAATCGGGGCGTCCCCTGCGCAGCTCGCCGCTCTACGGGCGATTGAAGGCGAAGGGGGCCCAGTTCGGCTCCAAGATGGGTTGGGAAAGGGCGAACTGGTTTGGTCCACCGGTGCAATACACGCTTGGCAGACCCAATTGGCTCGAATCTGTCGTTGCCGAGCAAGCGGCCGTGCGGCAGGCGGTTGGAATCTTCGACCAGACCTCCTTCGGCAAGCTCCAGGTAACCGGCCGCGATGCGCACTCACTTCTCGAACGGGTGTGCGCGAATCGTATTGGCAACATCGGCGACCTGACCTACACGGCGATGCTCAATCGCAAGGGCGGATTCGAAAGCGACATCACCGTCCAGCGCCTTGGCGCGCGGGAGTTTTTCATCGTCACGGGATCGGCCCAGCCGGTGCGCGACCTGGCCTGGCTGCGGCGCAATGTGGTGCAGGGCGAAGATGTCCTGATCGAGGATGTCACCGATCGCTTTTCAGTGATTTCCCTCTTGGGACCCAATTCTTCAATGCTGATTGAAAAAATTGAATTGAAGACTGCGCGCGCAGTTCCCGCGTCCTACGTCGGCGGTCCGGGTTGGGAGCTCTACGTGCCGGTGGCGGACGCGCCAATGCTTTACGACCAGCTCTGGAGCGCAGGCGGTACGCTCGGCCTCAAGGATTGCGGCTATTACGCGCTCGATGCGCTGCGTATCGAGGCGGGCCGGCGCGCGTTCGGCGCCGAGCTCTCGCCCGATTACACGCCCTACGAGGCGGGCCTTGGGTATGCCGTGAAGCTGGACAAGCCCGCCGAGTTCATCGGCCGCGAGGCGCTGCGCGCCGCGCCGCGCGGCGAGCTCGCCAAGCGGCTCCTGATCTTCACGTTTCCCGCGACGGAGCTCTTCGCCTGGGGCGGCGAGCCGATCCTGCGCGATGGCAAACCGGTGGGCGAACTGACCTCGGTGGCCTACAGCGCCACGCTGGCGCAGATGGTCGGCATGGGTTTCGTGCACGGCGCGCAACCGGAGCGCAGCGAGCAGCTGCTCGGGAGCCGCTACGAGATCGAGGTTTCGGGCGCGCGCGTGCTTGCGCGCGCGAGCCTGAAGGCGCCATGGCCAGGATAGTTCGCACCGACCGCGAGTTGGAGATGCAGGGCGTGGATGCGGCGCTGCGCGCCACGGGCCACGAGGTCGTGCTGCTGCCTGACGGCGTCAGCGAGGACGAGCTCGCGGGCGCGCTGGGCGAAGCCGAGCTTCTGCTCATGTGCTACACGCCGGTCACGGCGCGCGTGATCGCTTCGGCGCCGCAGCTGAAGGGCATCGTCAAATACGGCGTGGGCATCGATGCCATCGACATCGAGGCGGCGAAGGCGCGCGGCATCGCCGTGGTCAATATTCCCGAATACGCCGAGGAGACGGTGGCCGAAGGCGCTTTCGCGCTCATGATCGCGCTGGCAAAGAAGCTGAAGCCCATCCAGCGCGAGATGGACGCGAAAGGCTGGGCCTGGCCGACGCCGCAGTGGCTGGGACTCGATCTCGCCGGCAAGACCCTCGGCCTGGTCGGCGTGGGCAAAATCGGCTCGAGCATGGCGCGCATGGCGCAGGGGTTCAGGATGCGGGTGGTCGGTTTCAGTCCCAATTCTCTTTTTCCTCCCGGAATGGAAAAGCGAAATCATCTGCAGGAGATGCTTGCCGAGTGCGATTTCGTTTCAATTCACTGCGTGTTGAATGCGGAAACCCGCGGCCTGATCGGGGAGCGCGAACTCGCTGCAATGCGACCTTCGGCCTTCCTCGTCAACACGGCGCGGGGCGCGATCGTGGACGAAGCGGCGCTGCTGCGCGCGTTGCAGGAGCGGCGCATCGCGGGCGCCGCCCTGGATGTTTTTTCAGTTGAACCAGTGAAAAAACAGGGACACCAGCTGAGCGCGCTCTACGCCATGGACAACGTCATCCTCTCGCCGCACCTCACCTTCTATACCCATGAGGCGATGGCGCGCCTCGAGGCCGAGACGCTCGAGCGCTGCATGGAAGTGCTCGAAGGCCGGCCGGTGACGGTGAAATCGCGCGACCCGCGCCTGCGCGCGCAGCGCAAAGGAGTGCGCTTCCTTGATTGAGGGGCTGCTGCGCGCTCTGCGCGCCGCGCGGGATTTCGGGCCGCAGGGCTACCTGCCGCTGGTACTGGGCGCCGACGCGATCGGCTGGGTTCGGTGCGATCTGGCCGATCGATTGCGCGCCTGGCCAAGCGTATTTAAAATCGCTGCCGAGGAAATTCAACTGCGGCCCGCGGCTGAGGCAGCATTGAGCGCGCAGCTGGCAGAGGTCGCGTCAGCCCTTGCGCGCGATGGGGTGGTCCGCGGCTGGCGGGGCGAGACGTATGCTGTACGCGCGAAAGAGGGCGGCGCGCCGCTGTTTCATCTCGAGCGCGCCGCGATGCGCTTCTTTGGATTGACCTCTGCCGCGGCGCATTTAAATGGGTACGCGATTGAGAATAAAAATCCAAGCATCTGGATCGCGCGCCGTGCGGCGACGAAGGCGATCGACCCGGGCATGCTCGATACCCTGGTCGGCGGCGGCGTGCCTTCCGGGGAGGATGCATGGCGCACTTTGCTGCGCGAGTGCGGCGAGGAAGCGGGAATTCCCGTCGCGCTTGCGGAAAAAGCACAGCCTGCGGGCACGTTGCGGGTCTGCCGTGAAGTCCCCGAGGGACTGCATAGCGAAATTCTGTACGTGCATGACCTTGCGCTGCCTGCGGACTTCACGCCGCGCAACAGCGATGGCGAAGTGAGCGAATTCCTCCCGCTCGACGCGGAGGCGCTGCTCGAGCGCATCGCGGCCGGTGAGATGACCGTGGAGGCAGGCCTGGTCGCGGTGGATTTCGTCCTGCGGCACGCGCTGCTGCGCGACGCCGATACCGGAATCAGCGCCGCGGTGGAAGCTTGCCGGCGCGCTCCAGGATCGTGACCATCTCGCGGTAGCCGCGGCTGCGCGCCAGAGCGACCGGCGAAGCGCCGTTGCGGTCGCGGAGATGCACGTCGGCGCCGGCGTCGACGAGCGCCTTGAGCGTGTCGGTGTGGCGCGGACCGCCGTTGCCGAGCACGACCGATTCGATCAGCGCCGTCCAGCCGAGGTTGTTCACGTGGTCGAGCGGTGCGCCGGCGCTGATGAGCTCGCGCACCACCTCGACATGACCCAGGTGCGACGCCGCGATCAGCGCGGTGCCGTCGTACCGGCTGGTGACATTGCCGGCGCGGCAGCCCAGCGCCAGCGCAAGGCGCAGCACCGGCAGGTCGTTGGCGACGGCCGCGATGGTGACGATGTCGTAGCGGTCGTTCTCCAGCGCGTTGGGGTCGGCGCCCGCCTTGACGAGCGCCCGCATGGCGTCGAGTCGCGAGCGATAGGCCGCCACGTGCAGCGGCGTGCGGCCGTGCCCGTCGCGCGCGTTCGGATCGGCGCCGCTCGCCGCCTGCTGCGGGATCGCTGCCGCGTCGCCGTAGGCCGCCGCAGCGTGCAGCCCGGCATAGCGCGCAAGTTCCTGCGGCGTGGGCGGCACCTGGGCGGCAGCCGGTGCGCAGGCGAGAATGGCCGCGAACAGCGCATCGCACGCAAACGGCCGAAAGGGTCGCATCACGCCTGGCGCAAATGCCAGGCCTTGGGCCGCGTCATGGCCTGGATGCCGTAGGTGGACAGCGTGAGCCCGACCCCCGAATGGCCGACGCCCGACCAGGGCAACCGCGGGCTGACGCGGTCGCAGCAGTTCCAGTAGACCGAACCTGAGCGGACCTGCGCGAGGATGCGCCGCGCGCGCGGCTCGTCCGGGGTATAGACGCCCGCGGTCAGCCCGTACGCGGTGTCGTTCATGAGCCGCAATGCTTCGTCGTCGTCCGCGACTTTCTGGATGCCGATGAGCGGCCCGAAACTCTCCTCGCGCATGAGCTCCATGCCGTGGTTCACGTTCGAGAACACCGTCGCCTCGAACCAGTTGCCGGGCCGCGCGATGCGCTTGCCGCCAGCGAGCAGCGTTGCGCCCTTGGCGAGGGCGTCGGCGACCTGGCGCTCGAGCACGGCGAGCTGCGGCGCGCGCGCGAGCGGCCCGAGGTACGTGGAATCGTCCATCGGATCGCCGCACTTGAATCCCTTCACGGTGGCGACGAAAGCCTCGACGAAGCGCGCGTGGATCTTCTCGTGCACGTAAATGCGCTCCACCGAGCAGCAGCTCTGCCCCGCGTTGTACATCGCGCCATCGGCGAGCGATTCGGCGGCGGTCTTCGGGTCCGTGTCCTCGCAGACATAGGTCGGGTCCTTGCCGCCCAGCTCCAGCTGCAGCTTCACCATGCGCGGCGCGCAGGCGGCGGCGATGCGCGCGCCGGTGGCGTACGAGCCGGTGAAGAAAATCCCGTCGACGGGTTGCTCCACAAGCGCCGCGCCCGTGGCTCCGGAACCTGTCAAGACAGCAAACACGTCCGGCGGCACGCCCGCGGCATGCAGCATCTCGCCGATCGCGAGGCCGGTGAGCGCGGCGAATTCGGAGGGCTTGTAGAGCACCGCGTTGCCCGCGAGCAGCGCCGGCACGAACACGTTCGAGCCGACGAAGTAGGGGTAGTTCCAGGCCGAGATGTTCGCCACCACGCCGAGCGGCTCGTGCGTGATCTGTTCCTGCAGCTTCTGCTCGGCAAGAACCGTCTCCGCTCCGAGCGCGCTTTTTGTGTTGTCAAGAAAAAAATCGATTCGGCCAGAGAGCGCGGTGAGTTTGTTGCGCGACTGCGCGATGGGCTTGCCGGTCTCGCGCGTCAGGGTCGCCGCAAGTCCGGCTTTTCTTTCTTCTACAAGCTGTTTGAACCGCAGGATGGCGGCAAGGCGTTGCTCCAGAGGCCTGGCCGCCCAGGCAGGTTGCGCCTTCCGTGCCCCGGCATACTTCGCCCCTACCGCTTGCGCGTCGTCCTCCGCTAGCTCGCGGATGAGCGAGCCGTCAGCGGGATTGGATATGTTCACGCGAGGCCCGGAGAAAATCCTGCAGCAGGGGCGCCGCATTCAGCACGCCGTCGTTGCGGCCATGCAGGAACTCCGGATGCCATTGCACGCCCGCGACGTATTGCGGCCCCTCGAGCCGCAGCGCCTCGATCACGTCATCGTCGGCCGAGCGCGCTTCGACCGTGAGCCCCTTGCCCAGGCGATTCACCGCCTGGTGGTGGAGCGAATTCACTTTCGCGCGTCCCACGCCCGGGTAGAGCGCGGCGAGCTGCGTGCCGGGGAGGATTTCGATCTGGTGGTACTTCTCGTCGTAAATTGCGATGTCCTGATGCCCCAGCGCGCCCGGCTTCTGCGTCGCGGTGTCCTGGTAGAGCGTGCCGCCAAGCGCGACGTTGATGACCTGTTGTCCGCGGCAAACGCCCAATACCGGCTTCTTCAGCTGCATGAATCTGTCCAGGAGTTCCAGCTCGTAGCGATCGCGCTCGGGATCGCCCGCCCACTCCGGCCTGAGCGGTGCTTCGCCGTACATCTGCGGCGAGACGTCGGTGCCGCCCTGCAGCACGAGGCCGTCCAGCTCCTGCGCATAGTCGGCGAGCGCGAGGGCGTTCGAAGCGCGCTCGACGACGTCGGCGACGAGGTAGACGAGCACGCCCGCCGATTGCAGCCAGCGCGCGAAGGATTGCTCGAGGTAGTAGACGTTTTTCTTCAGATACCCGGACTTCGCCGCATCGCCATACTGGATGCGCGCCGAGACGCCGATCCGCAGCGGCCGGGTCATAGCGCGGCGGCGAAGAGCTGTTCGAAATCCCGCTTCGTGCAGGGCCGCGGATTGGTCTGGTGGCAGATGTCGGCGATGGCGATCTCGACGAGTTTGGGAATTTGATCGTTCCGTACTCCAACAGCACCAAGACGATCCGGGATGCCGATTTCATTCTTCAGGTGCACCAGAAATGAAATCAGATCCGTGGCGCCCGCGACGCGCGCCAGCTCCTTCATCTTCGCCTCTGCCGCGGACAGGTTGAAGCGCATGACGTGATCGATCATCAACGCGTTGGCGAGGCCGTGATGCAGGTCGGCGACCGTGGACAACGCATGTGCGCAGGAATGCACCGCGCCGAGGTCCTTCTGGAATGCGATCGCGCCCATCATCGAGGCCATCAGCATGTCGCTGCGCGCCTGGATGTTGCCGGGTTCCTTGACAGCCAACGGTAATGCCCGGGCGGCGATCCTCACCCCTTCGAGCGCGATGCCGTCGCACAGCGGGTGGTAGGCGGGCGAGAGGTAGGACTCGATATTGTGCGTGAGCGCGTCCATGCCGGTCGCGGCGGTGAGCTTCGCCGGCAAGGCCAGCGTCAGCTCCGGATCTGCGAATACTGCCTTGGCGAGCAGGGCAGGCGAAAAGATGATGCGCTTGATGTGCGTGTCATCCTCGGAAATCACCGAGGAACGGCCGACTTCGCTTCCAGTGCCGGCGGTCGTAGGCAGCGCGACGAAATGCGGCAGCGGTTTCTCGATCGGCCGCAGCTTGGCGTGATCCCAGGCGTACTCGAGCACGTCGCCCGGATGCACTGCCATCAGTGCAACCGCCTTCGCCACATCCAGCGCCGCGCCGCCACCGAAGCCGATCACCGCATCCGCGCGGTGCGCCCGGTATGCGTCCACGCCCGCGCTAACTTGCGATGCGACTGGATTGCCTTGAACTCCGGAGAAAACTTCCAAATCCAATCCGGAGAAAAAAGAACGAAATTCACCAAGGACAGGCAACGCTGCGAGACCCTTGTCGGTCACGATCAAGGGCCGTTTGCAGCCGGCCGCCATCAGGTTTTCCGCGACGAGCTTTCTCGCCCCCGGCCCGAAATGGATCGTGGTGGGGAAGGCGAAGCGCTGGATCGTCATTTGCTAGAACAGGATCTCAAGTTGCTGACCGGTCTTGGTGCGGTAGATTGCGAAGTCAGTACGATCAGTCGTGAGAATTTGACGAAGTCCAGTGTGTTCCGCGGCCCAGATCATGGAGGCGTCCGCCAAATCCATCGGCCTGTCGGCATATTTCAGCATGAGTTCGCGCAACCTGGGCGCCGCCTTTTCCATTCCTAGCGTCCGCCAGCGTGACGTTGAAAGCCAGCGCAGCAGCGCTGGTCCGAGGTGATCGGGAAGAATATGGCAAGCCTCGGTGACTGCCGGCCAGGTCGTTATCAGATCGCCAAAGAATCCTTCTAGCGTCTTGCGAATGGCGTGGTGGTATTGATCGCGGCCGTTGACAAGCGCAATCAGCGCGCCAGCATCAACGAGCAGCGCCGGCCTTGCCATGTGCCTTGGCGCGGCCATAGCGCTTTCGGTTCGCAGCGAGGTCCGCCGGACCAGAATAGGCGCCGACGATTCCAGCGCGGCGCGCGGACTCGAGTGCGTTTGTCTTGTACCTGCCGGATACTGTTCTTGGCTTACGCGCAGTGCGGGTCATGGCTCTCTCCGACAGCAGATCGTTCCATCTTAGCATTCCTTGTTCTTGGGGACGGAAACCGGGAACGAATCGTCCACATGAAGCGCGATGGCTTCGCGGATTAGTGTCAACGCCTCCGCTTTCGTTTCGCCGGCCGCAATGCATCCCGGAAGATCAGGGACGTACGCTCCAAAAGAAGAGGGTCCTTCTTCGACAACGACGCGATAGCGCATTCCTTTTCCTCCTACTGCGGGGCCGGCAAATGACCAGAAGGCGTCATTCAATCACTTTGTCCGCGCGCAGCAGGATCGACTGCGGCACTTTGAGACCAAGCGCCTTGGCGGTGGCGAGATTCACCGCAATTTCGTAGTGGCTCGGCAATTCCACCGGCAGGTCCGCCGGCTTCGCGCCGCGCAGGATGCGATCCACGTATTCCGCCGAGCGCAGCAACGACGGGAGCGGGTTGAACGAGAAGGAGACGAGGCCTCCTGCCTGAACCAGGTGGACGAACGAGTGCGTGTCAAACAAGCGTTGGCGCCGAGCGAAGTCGATAATACGCTTACCCTCGTTCGCCATCAGATCGCCCGCGGGGACAAAAAGGGAATCGGCACCCCACAGCACGATCGCGGCGAATATCTGCTCGAAGTCGGCGGCTTTTTGCAATACGAACCGACGAACCTCAAACCCCAGGCGGCGCACGGCGGCGTCCACGCCTTCTCGCTCCAGTTTAGCGTCATACATGTCGCCCTTGACCGTGCGCAGCCAATTTGCATTGGTCAGCAAGGCCAAGCGACGCGCATTGGGGGCGATTTCCCTGAGAAGCTGGACTTGCTTCGAATAATTCTCGACGACGCCGCCTGCGGTCCAGGCAGTGCCCGTCACGTTTCGTCCCGGGCGCGCGTACGAATCGATGAGGCCCAGCTCTAGGGGAAGAGGGGTGTAATAAAACACGATTGGAATCGTGGTCGTTGCCCGGGCAGCAGCGACCGCAGTGGCCGGGCCTTGCGCCCAGATCACGTCCACGTTCTTCGCGACCAGCATCGCGGCAAGTTCGCGCAAACGATCATCGTTGCCCCCGGAGAAGGCAGCCTCAATGGTGATTGTCTTGCCGTCGATCCAGCCCAGCTCGCGCAAGCGTTGCCTGAGCGGACTCTTGGCGATGGCTTCCGGTGAAGGCACGCCGGTGAAATTCAGAATCCCGAGCACCGGTACCTTTTGCGGCGCCTGCGCCCGGGTGATGCGTGGCGCGGCGAGCAGTGCTGCCGCGGCGGTCAGGAACTGTCTGCGTCGGACGTGGGCCATGCGTGCCCTCCGGATCAGATTATTTCGAAGTAGCGTTTCATTTCCCAGTCCGTCACCGCGTCCTGGTACTGGCGCCACTCCCACTCGCGCGTGCGCACGAAATGGTCGACGAAAGTCTCACCGAAGAGTTCCGGCGCCACCTTGGAGCGCTTGAGGTTGGCGGTGGCGTCATCCAGGCTGCGCGGCAGGCGCGGGATTTTCGCCGCCTTGGCGGCATCGCCCGTGAGCGGCGCGTCCTTCAGCTTGAGTTTTTTCTCGATGCCCCACAGGCCCGCGCCGACGCAGGCGGCAAGGGCCAGATACGGATTGCTGTCGGAGCCCGGGCAGCGCGTTTCCAGTCGCGTGGATTTCGGCGAGCCCGGGATGACGCGCAGGCTCGCGGTGCGGTTGTCCACGGCCCAGGTGCGCTTCACCGGCGCCCACATGCCGTCCACCAAACGCTTGTAGCTGTTCACCGTCGGCGCATACATGCACTGGATGTCCTCCAGCAGCGCCAACTGTCCGGCGAGATAGCTCTCGAAGGTCTTCGACATGCGGTGCGGATTGCGCGCGTCGTAGAACACGTTGCGCTTGCCATCCGACAGGCTCTGGTGCACGTGGCCGCTGCAGCCGGGATACTGCGTGCTCCACTTCGCCATGAAGCTGGGCATGATGCCGAAGCGCTGGCCGATATCCTTGGCCGACTGCTTGAAGAGCACTCCCCGGTCGCCGGATTCCACGCCGGCGGCGTACAGGATCGCCGCTTCGTAGACTCCCGGACCGGTTTCGGTATGCAGGCCCTCAATCGGTACGCGAAATTCCTCGAGTTCCTCCATCAGCGCCTGGAAATAAGGCTGGTTCTGCCCCGCACGCGTGAGCGAGTAGCCGAACATGCCCGGCGTGATCGGCGTCGGCGCGACGTAGTGCTTGGCCGCCATGCTCTGCGGCGTCTCGCGAAAGTTGAACCACTCGTACTCCAGGCCGGTCAGCACCTCGAAGCCGAGTTTCTCGGCGCGCTTGAGCACGCGCTTGTACACCTGGCGCGGGCAAACGGGATTGGGCGCACCCGAGGCTTCGACGAAATCGCCGAGGAAGAAGGGCACGCCGCCATCCCAGGGCACGCGGCGGAAGCTGGCGAGATCGATTTGCACCAGCGCATCCGGAAACCCGGTGTGCCAGCCGGTCCAGACGGCGTTGTCGTAGGGCGCGTCATTGGCGTCCCAGCCGAAGACGACGCTGCAGAAACCGAAGCCCGACTCGGCCGCGGCGAGGAACTTGTCCTTGTGCAGGTACTTGCCGCGCAGCACGCCGTCGATGTCCGTCACCGCGACTTTCACTCTGGTCGACGGCTGGGCGCGCACTTCCTCGATGATGCGGCGCGTGTCGGCGGTCTTCTTTTGCGGCATGGCTCCTCCTGATGATCGCACTGCTTTGGGCGAATTCTAGAGCATCGAGAATTCGTAACGCCGGAGCAGCCGGTAGGCGATGACGACGGGTATCAGCGTGATCGCGATCAGCACCGAGGCGGCGGCAACCGCCACGCCGGCGCCAGTACCCTCGAGCGCCTGGAACATGACGATGGTGAGCGTGCGCCAGGGTCCCGAATAGAGCACGACGGTGGAGGAAAGCTCGGAGGCCACCGTCACCCAGGTCAGCACCATGCCTGAAACGATGCCGCCGAGCATCAGCGGCACGATCAGGCCGAGGAAGGTGCGCAAGGGCGAAACCCCGAGGCTGATCGAGGCCTCCTCCAGCGCCGGATCGATCTGCTGCAGGATCGCGCTCGAGGAGCGGACCGTGAACGGCAGCTTGCGCACGCTGTAGGCGAGCACCATGATCAGCGCGCCGCCGGTCAGGACCACCGCGCCGGCGTTGAACGCAATGACGAAGCCGATCGCAAGCACCGTTCCGGCAACCGCGAACGGCATGGTGGCAACGATGTCCAGCAGGCTGGTCCAGCCCGAGCGGGTGCGCGCCAGCACCCAGCCGATCGGCACGCCGATCAGCACCGCGACGCAGGCGGCAAGCGTGGCAAACAGCAGGGTGTTGGCAAGCGGCCTGCCGGCGGTGGCGAACAGCTCGGCGTAGTTGCCCAGGCTGAAAGCGGCCTGCAGCACCGGTCCGCGGAATTCCATGAAGGAGAGCACCATGATGGCGAAGAACGGCACCAGCGCGAGCAGCACCGTCGCCCAGCAGTAGCCGGCGGCCGCGATGCGCCAGCCGGCGCCGACGCGGATCAGCGGCGGCGCGACTCGCGCGCCCGTGGCAAAGCGCCGCCCCGCGATGTAGCGACGCTGGATGATCAGCACGATGGTCGTCGACACGATCAGCAGGACGCCTAGCACCGCTGCGGCCGAGGGATTCGTCGCCGTCTCGCCGATGAAGAGTTTATAGGCCTCGACCGCGAGGATCGGTTTGTCCTCGGCCAGCACCGCTGGAACGCCGAAATTCTCGATGGTCTCGATGAACACCAGCAGCGCGCCGGCCAGCACCGAGGGAATCACGATCGGCAGGGTCACGGTGCGAAAGGTGCGCGAGCGCGAGGAGCCCAGATTCTGCGCCGCCTCTTCGACCGAGGCATCCACCGCCTTGAGCGCGGCCACCGTCGGCAGCAGCACATACGGATAGAGCGTCAAGGTATAGACCGTGACGATGCCGAAGGTGCCGTAAATCGAAGTGAACGGCAGGCCCAGGGCATTGAGAAATTCCGTAACGATGCCCGAGCGGCCGAGCAGCAGCACCAATGCATAGGCACTTACGAAGGAGGGCAGCACCAGCGGCAAGGTCGCCATGCCGATCAGCAGCAGCTTGCCGGGGATGTCGAGCCGCGCGATGGCGAAGGCGAGCGGCACCGCGACGAGCGTTGTCGTCAGCGTCGCCAGCAGGCCGATGCCAAGCGTGTTGGCGACGCTGGCGCGATAGAAACTGCGCGACAGGACGCGGGTGTAGTTCTCGAGCGTGAAGGACGCGCCATCCGGGGTGAGGATGCTGGCGCTGAGCACGCCCCACAGCGGATACAGCAGGAACAGCCCCAGAAAGACGAAAGCGATGGCGCCGATGGC
>CAZTSJ010000274.1:0-9428 GCA_964616875.1 uncultured Bordetella sp.
CGAGCTCGATCTCCACGGCCGCGCCCGGCTGGTGGCACAGGGCATCGGCCAGCGTGGCCGTTGCGTGGATTACATACGCAATACGCTTGAGCACATGCTCGCGCTCGGCGTCAGCGATCCGCACCTCGCGCGCATCCTGGACGCGGCAATCGGCCTGGACGCGGACAGAAAACAAAGATGAGCGTCCCTCTCTGGCCCGCTCGGTTGCATCACCTGAGGCGCGACAGTCCGGAGCCCGAGCGGCTCGCGCGCTTCTACGGCGAACTGCTGGGCGATCGCGTCGAGGCGCTGCCGGGCGCGCAGTGGCTGGTGCGTGGACATCGCCGCTGCCTGATCGTGGGTGGCGGCGCGAAAGGGGCGGTGCCCTACTTCGCCCTCGCGATGCACGACGCGGCCCAACTCTCCAGCTACGCGGCCGCGCTCAAGCATCTGGGCGTGGCGCGTGAGCCCTCGCCTTCGCCGCTGTTCGGCGACGGCGCATTCGCGGTGACCGATCCCGATGGCAGGCGCGTTGTTTTTGGTCTGCCTCTCTTTACTTCTGAAATTGAAACCACAACGACAGCGCGCCTGCAGCACTTTGTTTGCGCCAGCGTGCGCGTGCCGGAGATGCTCGCGTTCTACCGCGACACCCTGGGTGCGCGGGAATCCGATCGCGTGCTGGAAGACGAGCGCATCGCCGCGGTCTTTCTGCGCTCGGACCCCGAGCACCACAGTTTCGCGACCTTCGAGGCGCCCGAGTCGCGTCCGGACCACCACGCTTACGAAACCAGCGGATGGATGGACATCCGCGACTGGGGCGACCGCATGGCGAGCCTGCGCATCCCGCTGTTCTGGGGACCGGGCCGCCACGGGCCGGGCAACAACCTGTTCTTCATGATCGAGGACCCCGAGGGCCACAAGGTCGAGTTCTCCGCCGAACTCGAGCTGCTGCCGCAGGAGGCGGCCTACCGCAGCTGGCCGCACGAGCAGCGCACGCTGAACCTCTGGGGTTCGGCCTGGATGCGGAGCTGACCTGGCGGCATGAATCAATTCGAAGCGGCGAAAGGGCACTTCCTCAGTGGCCTGAGCCTTTTCGAGCGCCAGGACTACGCCGCCGCGGAGGCGCAATTCCGCCATGCGCTGGCACTGGTGCCGGACAGGGTCTCGGTGCTCAGCAATTTGTCCGGCACCCTGGTCAAACAGGGCAAATTCGCGGAGGCGGAAGCATTCGCGGCCAAGGCCGTTGCCATAGACAGCCAGGCGGCCGATGCCTGGCAGACTCTCGGCACCTGTCTTCATGCACTTAACCGATTGGATGAAGCGCTGGCCAGCTACGACCGGGCGATCAAGCTCAAGCCCGAGCACGCAGGCACCTACAACAGCCGCGGCCATGCTCTGCAGTCGCAAAAGCGATTCGAGGAGGCGCTTGCGAGCTACGACGAAGCGATCAAACGCAAGCCCGACTTCGCGGGCGCCTACAACGACCGCGGCAATACGCTCCAGGAACTGAAACGATTCGACGAGGCGCTGGCCAGCTACGCCGCGGCAATCAGGCTCGAGCCTGCCAATTCAAGTGCTTTCTACAATCGCGGCTTCGTGCTGCGAGCACTGAATCGACTGGATGAAGCACTGGCCAGCTACGATGAAGCCATCAAGCTCAACCCCGACCATGCAGACGCCTACGGCAACCGCGGCAATGTGCTGCAGGATCTGAAGCGATTCGACGACGCGCTCGCCAGCTACGATGCCGCCATCAGGCTCGAACCCGACCATGCAGATGCCTGGAACAATCGCGGCAACGCGCTGCACGGGCTGAGACGCTACGACGAAGCGCTCGCCAGCTACGAGAATGCGATCAGGCGCAAGCCCGATTTCGCGGACGCCTATAACAACCGCGGCCATACGCATCTCGAACTGGATCGCCTCGATGAGGCGCTGGACAATTATGAACGGGCGATAGGAATCAGACCGGACCACGATTTCTGGTCCGGAAACTGGTTGCACACGAAGCTGAAACTGTGCGATTGGAGTGAAGCAGAGAGTCGCATCGCGGAACTGGCTGGCAAGATCGAACGCGGGATTCACGCCACGCCGCCGTTTCCCGTTCTTGCGCTGGCCGACTCCGCGGCCCTGCAGCGCAAGGCTGCGCAGATCTGGGTGGATGACAAGCATCCGGTGACCGAGGCACTGCCGGGATTGGCGAAGCGGGCGTGGCGCAGGAAGATCCGTATCGGCTACTACTCCGCCGACTTTCGCAGCCACGCGACTGCCTATCTGATGGCCGGGCTATTTGAACGCCACGATCGAGAAAAGTACGAGCTCGTCGCGTTTTCCTTCGGGCGTGACGAAAACGATGAAATGTCCGAACGGCTTGGCGCAGCGTTTGACCAGTTTGTCGACGTGCGACATCAATCGGACAAGGACGTCGCCCTGCTTTCCAGGCGCATCGAAATAGACATCGCCGTTGACTTGAAGGGGTACACGCGCGACGCGCGAGTGGGTATATTTTCCTGCAGGGCGGCGCCGCTGCAGGTCAACTATCTGGGCTATCCGGGCACGATGGCCGCGGAGTACATCGACTACCTGATTGCCGACAGCACGCTGATCCCCGAGGCGAGCCGGCAGCACTACGCGGAAAAAATCGCCTATCTGCCGCACAGCTATCAGGTCAATGACAGGGAAAGGCAGATATCAGGCAGGATATTTACACGCGAAGAGCTGGGCTTGCCGCAGTCAGGCTTCGTGTTCTGCTGCTTCAACAACAGCTACAAGATTACCCCCGCCACTTTTGATGGCTGGATGCGCATCCTCGCGCAGGTCGGCGGCAGCGTGCTCTGGCTCCTTGAGGACAACCGCACCGCCATGCGCAACCTGCGCAAAGCAGCCGAGGCCAGAGGGGTGAGTGCCGGGCGGATCGTGTTTGGCAAACGCCTGCCGGTAGCGGAACACCTGGCCCGTCAACGTGCCGCCGATTTATTTGTCGACACGCTTCCTTGCAATGCGCACACCACGGCCAGCGACGCGTTGTGGGCCGGACTGCCCTTGCTGACCCTGGCCGGGGAGTCCTTTGCCGCCAGAGTGGCGGCGAGTTTGCTCAAGGCCGTCGACCTGCCGGAACTCATTGCCACCACGCAAGCGCAGTACGAAGGACTGGCAGTCGAGCTTGCGACCAGTCCCGAGCGGCTTGCCCAGATCACGCAGAAGCTCGCGCGTAACCGGTTGACTACGCCGCTATTCGACACCGAGTTGTTCACCAGGCACCTGGAAGATGCGTATGCGCAGATGTATGAGCGTTATCTCGCAGACTTGCCGCCTGCGCACCTCTACGTCACGGAACGACCCGCTAAGTAGCGGTTCCCATCCGTTGCAGGGCTTTCTCAAGCAACGCGCGCTGGGTGCCGAAGTTAAGCCGCACGAAGTCCGGCGCGCCGAACTGCGCCCCCGGCGACAGCGCGACGCCGCGATCGAGAAAGTACTTGCAGGGATCGGGCACGCCCAGGCCCGAGGCATCGATCCAGGCCAGGTACGTGGCCTCCACATGCGCCATCTTGAGCCCCGCCGTCGCCGCGACCTCGCGCTCCACCAGGTCGCGGTTGCCGCGCAGATAGACCAGCTGCGCCTTCAGCCAGTCGCCGCATTCGCGATACGCGGCCAGCGACGCCTCGTAGCCGAACACCGAGGGGTCATGCACGGTGGCGTGGTGATCGGCGCAGAACGCCTGGCGCAGCGCGGCATCCTCGATGATGGCGAAGGCGCAGCCTGCGCCCGGGAAGCCGAAGGCCTTGTTCGGCGAGATGAGCGTCACCGTGCGGCGCGAAGCTTCGCGCGACACGCACGCGATCGGCACGTGCGGTTTGCCCTCGTCGAGCAGGATGTCGGCGTGGATTTCGTCCGAGCAGATGATGAGGTCGTGCTGCTGCGCATAAGTGGCAAGCCGCAGCAGCTCCTCGCGCGTGAAGATAGTGCCGCCGGGATTCTGCGGATTGCACAGGTACAGCAGGCGCGAGTTCGGGCGCGCAGCGGCAGCGAGGAAGTCCTCGTCCCAGACCCATCGGCCCTTCGACAGGACGAGCGGCACGTCCGTATGCTCGCGCTTTGCGAGGACCAGCGAGCGCTTGAGATGGTGATAGACCGGCGTGGGCACCAGCGCATGCTGCTCCGCGCCCATGAGGTGACGCGCGGCAAGATGCAGCCCGGGCACGACGCCGGAGACGAAAGCGACCCAGTCCGGCTCGATCCGCCAGCCGTACAGCTGTTGCATGCGTTGGACCACCGCATCGCGCAGTTCGGCGGGCGGAACGTTGTAGCCGAAAACGCCGTGCGCGATGCGGCGTTGCATGGCCGCGAGCACCGGCGGCGGCGCGAGAAAGTCGGTGTCCGCGACCCACAGCGGGATCACGTCCGCGGGATAGCGCTCCCAGCGCGCGCTCCAGCTGCCGCGCCGCGCCACCGGATGGTCAAAATCGAACGCCTGCAAAACGCTACTTCCCTACCTTTTTGGCGTCTTTCTCGAGCGCATCGGCCTTCTCGTCTTCGTCGGCCTGCTCCTGCGCCGCCTTGAGCGGATCCTCTTCGAGACGATTCATGCTGTCGTCGGCCTCCTCAGTGACGGTTGCGCGAGACTCCGCGTGCAGCCGCTCGGGAAGATAGGTGGCGATGGACGGCACGAACATCACCAGCGCGATCGCGACGCACTGCAGGATCATGAACTGGAACATGCCCTTGTAGATGGTGCCGAGCGACCAGTCCTTCACCACTTGCTTGAGGTAATACGCCGACATCGCCACCGGCGGCGACAGGTAGGCGGTCTGCAGCGTGACCGCGACCAGGGCGCCGAACCAGATCATGAACATGTCGGGGGCGATCCCCAGGGTCTGGGACACCGACGGCCGCAATGCCTCGACCACGGGGTAGAAGATGGGCAGGAAGACGAGAATGATCGCCGGCCATTCGAACGGCCAGCCAAGCAGGAAGATGAGGGCCACGACGAAGCCGAGCATCATGAGCGGCGGCACCGGCATCGCGACCATCGCGTTGGTGATCCAGGCCGCCGTTCCCATGCGCGAAAACACCGCGCCGAAGATGTTCGACGTTACCGCGAGCAGCAGCACCATGCTCGACGTCGTCATCGCGCTGATGCAGGCCTGCTTGAGCCCCGCATAGCTTGCCCGGCCATAGCAGACTGAAAGGATCATTGCGCCCAGCGCGCCGATGCCCGCTGCCTCGGTCGGCGTAGCGAGGCCCGCGAGAATGGAGCCCAGGGTGGTGCCGATGAGAAGGAATAGCGGCAGGACGCCAATGGCGACTTCTTTCAGGATCGCCACGATATCCGTGACCCGGTCCGCCTTCGGCACCGGCGGCCCCAGATTCGGATTGATGAAGCTGCGAACGACCAGGTAGACGATATAGATGCCCGCCAGCAGGAATCCGGGCCCGAAGGTCGCCGAGTACAGGTCGGCCACCGACACGCCGAGCACCGGGCCCATCACGATCAGCATGACGGAAGGTGGAATCAGGATACCGAGGGTGCCGCCCGCGGTGATGGCACCGGCGGAGAGCCTGGCATCGTAGCCCGTCTTGATCATGATGGGCGCCGCCATGATGCCGAGCACCGTGACCGCAGCGCCGACAATCCCGGTCGCCATGGCGAAGATCGTCGAGGTGACGATGACCACGATGTAAAGCGAGCCGCGCACCGGCGCCAGCATCATGCGCAGCGCGGAAAACAGCCGCCCCATCAAGCCGGCCTGCTCGGTGAGATAGCCCATGAAAATGAAGAGGGGCACCGCCGCGAGGACCTCCTCCTTCATCAGGCCGATGGTCTGGAAGTAGGCGAGATCGAACACCACCTTGCCCAGGGCGAAGTAGCCGAAACTGAGCGCAAGGAAGAGCAGCGTGAAGGAAATCTGGATGCCGATGAAGATCGCGCCGAGCATCACGACCAGCATCACCAGCCCGAGGAGGACCTCGGTGGTCATAGCTCGATCTTCTCCTTGTGCTCAAGCACAATGCCGGTACGGGCGGCGTAGAAACTCTTGATCAGCTCGGACACGCCCTGCAGCAGCAGCAGCACGCAGGTCAGCGGCACCACCGCCTTGAAGGGCCACAGGATCGGCCGCCAGTTGGTCTGCTCGGAGGTCTCATTGATGGTGTACGCGTACCAGGCTTCGCTCCAGCTTGCCGCGAAGAGCATGATGATCGAGGGGAAGAAGAACACGATATAGGAGACCGAGTCCACGACCCCGCGCGTCCGGTCGGTCCACTTTTCATAGAAAAAATCGGTGCGGATGTGCGCGCCCTTGTGCAGCGTGTACGCGGCGCCGAGCATGAAGATCGTGCCGTAAAGCATGTAGGTGACGTCGTACGACCAGATCGTCGGCGCATTGAAGGCGTAACGCGCGAACACCTCGTAAGCCACCGCCAGCACCAGCGGCAGGTTCAGCCACGCCACCCAGACGCCGGTGGTGTCGGTGAATTTGTCGATGATGCGGACCAGTCGGATGTGGCCTGCAATCGTTTCAGCCATGTGAGGAACCCTGGTTCAATACACAAAAAAAGGGGGCGTCGCCGCCCCCTTTTTGCCCCGCGCGATTATTTCTTCTTCGCTTCCGCCTTGGCCGCGGCCGGCTTGGCGCCGCCCTCGGGCCAGTAGTAGTTCGCCGCGAACGAGTACGGCGGGAACATGTAGCGCTTGGCCGGCACCACCTTGGCGGCATAGGCGCGCTGCGACTCGTAGATCTTCTTGAAGGTCGCCGACTTGGCCGAATTCTCGGCCGCGACCTCGTCCCAGGCCTTGAGCGTGGCGAGCAGGATGTCGGGCGGCGTGCGGCGGATCTGTACGCCATGCTTCTTGATCATCTCCTCGATCGCCTCGGCGTTCTGGTGCTGCCACTTGGTGATCCAGGTGATGAACGTTTCCTTGACGGCGGAGTTCACCGCTTCCTGTTGCTGCGGCGTCAAGCCCTTCCACACGTCAAGGTTGAAGCCGAACTCGCCCACGGAATTGTTCTCGTGCATGCCGGGCGTGTAGTGGTACTTGAACACGCCGGGCAGGCCCAGGCGCAGGTCCTCGATGCCGCCGACCCATTCGGCGCAATCGATCACGCCGCGCTGAGCCGCCGGGACGATCTCGCCGCCGGGCAGGTTGACGACGGCCTGGCCGAGCTTGGCGTAGACCTCGGCGTTGAGGCCGGTCTGCCGGCACTTCATGCCCTTGAAATCGGCGATGCTCTTCAACGGCTTCTTGAACCAGCCCAGCGCCTGCGGGCTCGACGGTTGCGCTGGCCACACGATGACGTTCAGCTTGAGCTCGTTCTGGTAGAAATCGCGCCACATCTCCAGCCCGCCGCCGACGTACAGCCAGCCCAGCCAATCCATGTGGTCCATGCCGAAGGGGCCGCCCGGCGGCCCGGAAAACAGCGCCGCAGCCGGGCTCTTGCCGACCCAGTAGTACGAAATCGAGTGCCAGCCGTCGATCACCTTCTTGTTGGTGGCGTCGAGGACCTCGAACGGCGGCACGACCTGTCCCGCCGCCATGGTTTCGATCTTGAGCGACCCCGCGGTGAGCTTTTCGATGCGCTCGGTAATCCCCTTGAAATGGTCCTGGATCGTCAAGCTGGCGGGCCAGCTCCCCTGCATCTTGAGATTCTTGACCGCCGGCGCTTGCGCGCCCGCGCCCTGGCTGAAGGCTGCGGCGACGGCGACCGAAACGGCTACTGCGATTCTGCGTTGAAGCATGGAAACTCCCCCTTTGTGTGCTGGCCGGAATACGGCGCTACGTTACGCTCTTTTGGTCCGAATGCGCAATGCTTCGGCGAACTGTTTTGAGGCGTCTAGTCCAGCCGGGCGACGATGCCCTGCAGCGCCGCCGAGGGCGCGGGGAAGCGCTCCAGCACCAAAGGGTCATGCCCGGGGATGATGTGCCCGGGAGAGTCGGCCAGCGCGCGCAGGCGGTCGTAGCCCTGGACCATGTCGGCCACGCTGTAGACGATCGGGAACGGCCGCACCTGCTCCATGTTGGCGTAGAAGTGCGAGGCGTCCGAGGCAAGCACCACCCAGCCGCGGCGCGTCGCGACGCGCACCACCTGGAGGCCCATCGTATGGCCGCCGATCAGGTGCAGCGAGACCCCGGGGGCAATCTCGGCGTCGCCAGCGTGAAAATGCACCCTGCCCGCATAGGCCCGGCGCACCATGCCCACGACATCTTCGACCTCATAGGCGCCGCTGAAGACCGGTTTCCCCATATGCCTGCCGGTCGCATAGTTCATCTCAAGATCCTGCAGGTGAAACGTCGCCGCCGGAAACAGATCGAAATTGCCGACGTGGTCGTAGTGCAGGTGCGTGATGACAACGTCCTTGATTTTCGTTGCATCTACGTCCAGGAGACGAAGACCCGCGGTCGGGCAGCGAATGTGATCGCGCTGGCGCTTGGCCGCCATGGGCGCCGAAAACCCGGTATCGACAAGGATCTCGCGCCCCTCGCCCCGGATCAGCCAGACGAAGTAGTCGAGCGGCATCGGCCCGTCGTGAGGATCGCCGCCGATGAAGTTCTCCGACGCGCGCCGCGCGTGGTGGGCGTACTTGATGGCGTAGACCTCATACATCTCACGCTGCGGGGTGTTCACGTGAACTTGATTCGGGCAATTTTCAGCTTGCCAACCTGAACGATGTACGTCTCTCCCGTTGCAAACACCATCTTTCGATCTGCAAGGCGCTCGCCATTGACTTTCACGCCGCCTTGAGCGATCAGCCGCTCTGCTTCCGACGAGCTGTTTACCAGTCCTGCTTGCTTCAAGACCTGGGTTGAGGTCATCGGCCCCTTCAGACTCTGTTCCGGAATATCAGTGGGGAGCGCACGATCCCTGAACCTCGCGTTGAAATCTTTGGCGGTAGCCTCTGCTGCAGCCTTGCCGTGGAAGCGTTCGACGATTTCCTTGGCAAATTCGAATTTCACCTCGCGCGGATTCGCGCCTCCGGCCACTGCTGTCTTCTTCGCTTGAATCACCTTCATCTCCAGGAACGAGAGCAATTCCATGTAACGCCACATGAGTTCGTCCGAGATGCGCATCAGCTTGCCGAATATTTCCTGCGCCGGCTCGGCGATGCCGATGTAGTTGCCGAGCGACTTCGACATTTTTTCCACGCCGTCGGTGCCCTCGAGCAGCGGCATCGTCAGGATGCACTGCTGCTCCTGGCCGAAGTCCTTCTGCAGCTCGCGCCCCACCAGCAGGTTGAATTTCTGGTCGGTGCCGCCCAGTTCGACGTCGGCCTTCATCGCCACCGAGTCGTAGCCCTGCATGAGCGGATAGAGCAGCTCGTGGACCGCGATCGGCTGCCTGCTCTTGAAGCGCTTGCTGAAATCGTCCCGCTCCAGCAGGCGCGCCAGCGTGTAGCGCGCGGCGAGGCGGATCATGCCCTCCGCGCCCAGCTTGTCCGACCACTCGGAATTG
>CAZTSJ010000275.1:0-12915 GCA_964616875.1 uncultured Bordetella sp.
ATTTTCGAGGCCGAAGGCATCCGCGGCGAGCTCGAGGCCTACAACCCGCTCATTCCCGATGGCGGCAACTGGAAGGCGACCATGCTGATCGAGTACCCGGATGAGGCCGAGCGGCGCCGGCGCCTGGCGGAACTGAAGGGCATCGAGGTGCGCACCTGGGTCGAGGTCGAAGGCTGCGCAAGGGTGTACGCGATCGCGGACGAGGACATGGAGCGCGAGAACGAGGAAAAGACTTCCGCGGTGCATTTCCTGCGCTTCGAACTCGCGCCGCCGATGCGCGCGGCGCTGAAGGGCGGCGCGGGCCTCTCGGCCGGCGTCGACCACCCGAATTATCGCGCCAGCGTGCAGGTGCCACACGAGGTGCGGCAATCCCTCGCCGCGGATCTGGTTTGAGATTCCTTTTCGCGTTCGCGCTCGCGGCACTCGCCATGCAGGCCGTGGCGCAGAAGCCGGTGGAGAAAAGCGAATGGGAGAAGGAGCAGGAGCGGCGCAACTGGAAGGAGGGCGATATCAAGCTGCCCGCCTACCCCAAGACCGAGGGCCTGATCGAATTTCCGGTCGTCGGCGGATCTTTCCGTTTTTTCATCGACCCGGATTCGCTCGCGGTGGGGCCCGACGGGGTGGTGCGCTATACGCTCGTGGCGCGCAGCCCGTCAGGCTTCGCCAACGTGAGCTATGAAGGCATCCGCTGCTCCACGCTGTCCTACAAGGTGTTCGCGTTCGGCAACGACGGCAAATGGGCGGAGAAGGATACCGATTGGCGCCGCATCGAATCGAAATCCGTGCAGTCCTGGCACTACGAATTGCGCGTGAACTACTTCTGCCCCGACCGGCAGGCGATCGAGACAGTCGCAGAGGGCCTCGACGCGCTGCGCAACCGCGGGCATCCGAAGGCCAAGATCACCCAGTACCGCTAGCGGCGCGACGCCGGTCCGGTCCTGCGCCTAAAGCAGTACCAGGTCGTCCCTGTGGATCAATTCGGGCGCATCGACGTAGCCGAGGATGGCTTCGATCTCGGCTGAGGGCTTGCGCATGATGAGGCGGGTCTCGGCCGCCGAATAGTTCGCCAGCCCGCGCGCGATTTCGCGGCCCTGCGCGTCGACGCAGGCGACCACTTCGCCGCGCAGGAACTCCCCCGCGACGCCGCTGACGCCGATCGGCAGCAGGCTGCGCCCGCTGCTGCAGAGGGCTTTCACTGCGCCCGGGTCGAGCGTGAGGCGGCCGCTCACGTTGAGATGATCGGCGAGCCACTGCTTGCGCGCTGCCAGAGGCATGGTGCCCGCGGTGAGCAGCGTGCCGAGGCGCTCGCCGCGCGCGATGCGCAGCAGCACGTCCTCCTCGCGCCCGGAGGCGATCACGGTATGCGCGCCGCTGCGTGCCGCGCGCTTGGCGGCCTGCACCTTGGTCAGCATGCCGCCGCGCGCCAGCGCCGAGCCGGTGCCGCCGGCGATGGATTCGAGCGCGGGGTCGCTTGCCTCGCGCTCCTGGATCAGTTTCGCGCCCGGGATCTTGCGCGGGTCGGCGTCGTAGAGCCCGGCCTGGTCGGTGAGGATGATGAGTGCGTCGGCCTCGACCAGGTTGGCGACCAGCGCGCCCAGCGTGTCGTTGTCGCCGAACTTGATCTCATCGGTGACCACCGTGTCGTTCTCATTGATCACCGGGATGACGCCGTGCCCCAGCAGCGTGCGCAGCGTCGAGCGCGCATTGAGGTAGCGCTGCCGGTCGGCCATGTCCGCGTGCGTCAGCAGCACCTGCGCGGTGGCGAGGCCGTGCTTGCGGAAGCAGGCTTCGTAACACTGCACCAGGCCCATTTGCCCGACCGCGGCGGCGGCCTGCAGTTCGTGCATCGCGTGCGGCTTTTTTTCCCAGCCCAGCCGCTGCAGGCCTTCGGCGATCGCGCCGCTGGAAACCATCACGCAGCGCTTGCCGAGTGAGCGCAGTTGCGCGATCTGCGCCGCCCAGCGCGCGATCGCGGCGGCGTCCAGCCCGCGGCCGTCGTTGGTGACGAGCGAGGAGCCGACCTTGATGACCAGCGTGTTGGCGGCGGCGACCGGACTAGGCGACACGCTTTTCCTTCGGAATTATTTTTTTGGAAAGAAAACCGTAGACTTCGCCGCAAAGCTCGCGGCAACCCTTGCCGTTAATCGCAGTAACGATGAACCAGGGACCTCGCCAGCGCAGGCGGCGCACGATGTCCTGCGCGCGCGTCGCGGCATCTGCAGCGTTGGACACAAGGTCGGCCTTGTTGAATACCAGCCAGCGCGGCTTTTTGTAGAGCGCGGCGTCGTATTTCTTCAGCTCGAGGGCGAGCGCGCGCGCATCGCGCGCCGGATCGGCGTCCTGCTCGAACGGCGCAAGATCCACCAGGTGCAGCAGCAGGCGGGTGCGCGAAAGGTGGCGCAGGAACTGGTGGCCGAGGCCCGCGCCTTCTGCCGCGCCCTCGATCAGGCCCGGAATGTCGGCGATCACGAAGCTCGCGTCGCTCTCCACGCGCACCACGCCGAGCGACGGGTTGAGCGTGGTGAACGGGTAGTCGGCGACTTTCGGCCGTGCCGCCGACACCGCGCGCACGAAGGTGGATTTGCCCGCGTTCGGCAGGCCCAGCAGCCCGACGTCGGCCAGCACGCGCAGCTCAAGAGAAAGCTCGCGCGATTCGCCCGCTTCGCCGCGCGTGAACTGGCGCGGCGCGCGGTTGATGCTCGACTTGAAATGCAGGTTGCCCAGCCCCCCCTGGCCGCCCTTGGCGAGCAGGGCGCGCTGGCCGTGGGTCGCGAGGTCGGCGAGCAGGGCGCCGTCCTCGTCGCGCACCAGCGTACCCACCGGCATGCGCAGCACCACATCCTCGCCGCCGCGCCCGTACTTGTCCGCGCCGCGGCCGATGACCCCGTCCTCGGCGCGGTGGATGCGCGCGAAGCGGTAGTCGACCAGGGTGTTGATGTTGCGCTCCGCGATCGCCCAGACGCTGCCGCCGCGCCCGCCGTCGCCGCCCGAAGGCCCGCCGCGCGGCACGAATTTCTCGCGCCGGAACGCGGCGCTGCCGTCGCCGCCCTTGCCGGCGTGCACCTGGATTTTCGCTTCGTCGATGAATTTCATGTTTGCGGTGGTGGAAACTAAAAAGCCCTATCGACTCCGATAGGGCTTTCGCGCGGAGCCGGTTAAGAGGCTAGGCCGGGAGAATGCTCACGGTCTTCTTGTTGCCCGCGCCCTTGACCGAGTACTCGACCTTGCCGGCGACGCGCGCATACAACGTGTGGTCGCGCCCCATGCCGACGTTGACTCCCGGGTGCACCACTGTGCCGCGCTGGCGGATCAGGATCTGGCCCGCGCTGGCGCTCTCGCCGCCGTAGGTCTTGACGCCGAGCCGCTTCGCGTTGGAGTCGCGGCCGTTGCGTGAACTGCCGCCTGCTTTCTTGTGTGCCATGGTGACTTCTCTCTTGAGGTCTTAGGCGCCGACGATTTCGTCGATGCGCACTTCGGTGTAGCCCTGCCGGTGGCCCTGGGTCTTGGCGAAATGCTTGCGGCGGCGGAGCTTGAAGATGCGGATTTTCTCGCCGCGGCCCTGCGCGAGCACCGTCGCCTTGACCGTCGCGCCACTCACGAACGGCGCGCCGACCTTGACGCCTTCACCCTCGCCGAGCATGAGGACGCGGTCGAACGACACCTTGGCGCCCACCTCGGCCGCGAGCAACTCGATTTTGAGTTGTTCGCCGGATTTGACGCGGTACTGCTTGCCGCCCGTCTGGATCACTGCATACATGGCTGGACCTGTGCTCAAATATTGTGCGAAGACTTGGAATTATAAGGGATTTCATGCGTCCAGGTCAAAGGCGGCTGTGCTAATTTCCCTCCCCTGTGGAGCAGCTCCCTTTCCTCGCGCCGATCGCGGCGCAAATGCAACGCGTGGACCAGCTGGTGCGCTTGCGCCTGGGCTCGGACGTGGTGCTGGTGCGCCAGGTCGCCGAGTACATCGTCGCCGGCGGCGGCAAGCGCCTGCGCCCGGCGCTGGTGCTGCTCTCGGCCGGCGCGGCCGGGTATCCGGGCAACAGCGCGGACAACTGCGCCGGCGCGGGCGGCGGCGAGCGGCACTACGAAATGGCCGCGGTGGTGGAGTTCATCCACACCGCCACGCTGTTGCACGACGACGTGGTGGACGCCTCGGACCGGCGGCGCGGCCGCAAGACCGCGAACGCCGAATTCGGCAATGCGGCCGCGGTGCTGGTGGGCGACTTCCTCTATTCGCGCGCCTTCCAGATGATGCTCGGCGCCGACAGCATGCGCGTGATGCAGGTGCTCGCCGATGCGACCAACATGATCGCCGAGGGCGAGGTGCTGCAGCTCATGAATTGCCACGACCCGGCGCTCGACGAGCGGGGCTACCTGGAAGTAATCCGGCGCAAGACCGCAAAACTGTTCGAGGCGGCGGCGCGCCTGGGGGCGATGCTGGCGGAGGCGCCTGCGCCAGTGGAGGCGGGTCTGGCCGAATACGGCATGCGCCTGGGAACGGCCTTCCAGCTCGTCGACGACGTGCTCGACTATTCGGGCGACGCGGCGGCGATCGGCAAGAGCCTGGGCGACGATCTGGCCGAAGGCAAACCGACGCTGCCGCTGATCCGCGCGATGTCCGTCGGCTCGCCCGGGCAGGCCGATCTGGTGCGTCGTGCGATCGTCGCCGGCGGCCGTGCCGAGTTCGCGCAGGTGCTGGAGGTCGTCATCGCCACCGGCGCGCTCGAGTACGCGCGCTCAGTAGCGCTGCGCGAAGCCGAAGCGGCGCGCAGCGCGCTCGCCGCGCTTGCCGCCTCGAGCTACAAGGAATCTTTGCTAGAATTGGCATCCTTCTCGGTCGTGCGTCATGCGTAATTCGGGGTGTAGCTCAGCCTGGTAGAGTACTGCGTTCGGGACGCAGGTGTCGCTGGTTCGAATCCAGTCACCCCGACCACTTCCTTTTCCTTTGTTAGTATTCCCGCGCCCATACCACTTCGGAGGGTGCGTTGAGCGAGACAGGTGGCAGACGCCGGCTGGCAGCGATCCTTGCCGCAGATGCGGCCGGGTACTCGCGTCTGATGACGGCGGACGAGGATGCCACCGTCACGGCGCTCGATGCTGCACGGAGCGTATTCAAGGCACAGGTCGAAGCGAATCAGGGCCGCGTCATCGACACGGCGGGCGACTCGGTACTCGCGCTGTTCGAGACCGCGATCGGGGCGGTAAGCGCGGCCCTCGCTATCCAGCAGGAACTCGAATCCTCGGCGCATGCGACGCCGGAAGACCGGCGCATGCGCTTTCGCATTGGCGTTCACCTGGGCGATGTGATTGAGAAAGCCGACGGCACGATCTACGGCGACGGGGTCAATATCGCCGCGAGAGTGCAGACCTTGGCCGAACCAGGGAGCATCACGGTTTCTGGCATGGTGCAGGAAACGGTGCGCGACCGGATCGCAGCCAGCTTCGAGGATCAGGGCGAGCACGCCGTAAAGAACATCGCGCGGCCAGTGCATGTGTATCGGGTTGTTGGTGGCGCAGCAGGAAAAGTTTCCCGACCACGTCAGCGACGGACCTGGCGGGTTGTCGCTCCTCTGGCTCTCCTGCTCGCAACTTCAATCGGAACCTGGATCGCCATTGCCGATTCCGCGAAGGATGCGCGTGCCTCGCTCGCCACGTTGTTCGGCAAAAAGCCGTCGAACCTCGCATCCGTGCGCGCGAGTATCGCGGTGATGCCGTTCGCCAATCAGAGCGGGGATCCGCAGCGCGACTATTTCAGCGATGGGATCACCGAGGACGTCATCAATGCGCTGGGGCGGTTTTCGGGCGTGATGGTCATGTCGCGCAATGCGGTCCAGGCCTACAAGGGTCGTCCGGTGACCCATGCCGAGATCAGTCGCGAACTGGGCGTGCGCTATATCGTCGAGGGTAGCGTGCGCCAGGCCGACGGCAAACTGCGGGTCGTGGTCGAACTTAGCGATGCAGATAAAGGTACGCAGCTTTGGTCGGAACGCTACGAGGGCGCGGGCGCGGAAGTGTTCGAGATCCAGGACCGCATCGTCAAGAACATCGTCGGCGCGCTGGCGGTCAAGCTCACGCGCATCGAGGAGCAACGCGTGTTCAGCAAGCCGACCGACAGCCTGGAGGCCTACGACCTGGTGCTGCGCGCCCGGTCGCTCCTGAACCTCAGCGAGCGAAGTTCCAATCGCGAAGCACGTGCCTTGCTCGCGCGCGCGCAGAAGGTCTCGCCCGAATACGCCGAGATCATTACCGCCTTCTGCGAGGCGGAATTCCAGCGTGCGATCTATGGATGGATCGAGGATGCCACGGAAGGGATAAGGCGTGCGGAAGAGCTGTGCAAGCGCGTGCTGGCTTCCACGGACCACCACGCGCATGCGCGCGCCCATGCGTTGATCGCCGCGATCTACGGCAATCAGGCCAGGTTCGAGGAGGCGCTGAGTCACACCGAGCGCGCCATAGAGCTGAACGCGAGCGACTCGACGGCTCTCTACGGGCGCGGTGCCACGTTGCTGTCCGTCGGCCGGATCGACGAGGCCATCGCCGCCATGGAAACCGCTAAGCGCTTCGAACCGCATCCCAGCGCCGGCGCCGGACTCTACCTGGCGATCGCGTACTACCTCGCAGAGCGGTATCGCGAGGCGCTGGCACAGGCCGATGCCTTACTGACGCGCACTCCTCACCACGTCACGCTGACTGCCATACGCGCCGCCACGCTAGCGCAACTCGGAGATGCCGACGAAGCCCGGCGAGCGGCCGATCAGGTACGCCGTTTCAGTCCTTTGTTCGAGGTGGAGAACTTCGGCACGCGCTTCGCGAACCCTGCGTATACGGCCAGGTTACACGACGGGCTGCGCAAAGCGGGACTGTGAATCCTGCTATTTCTTCGCTGGCCAGTTCTGGTTGGCCGCCACAACCGTTTTGGCGAGCCAGACGGGATCCTTCTCCGCCATCTCCTTGAACTTCACCTGCCCGAACAGATAGAGCCTTCCGTCGGCGATGATCCATGCCTCGGGATCCGCCTCGGCCCGGCCCCTCCCCCCCGCCATGGTGCCGGTGCAATATCCGTCAAACTGCGGCGCATAGCGATCGGGGTTCGCGGCGAACTTGTCCCTGTTCCCGGCCTTCGAGAAAAGGTAACGTTCCCCGTCCCAGTCGTAACTTATTTTCGGGTCGCCCTTGACCGGCTTGCTCTCGGTGAAATAGGCAACCGGATCGTGGCCCGAGAGAACCACGCGCAGCGGCTTGGAAGGATTGCTCTGCGCGAAGCTCGCAGCACCTGGAAGCCATGCGAGCGCGAACGCCAGGGCAATTTGCCGTAGGGTCTGGCGGCGTGTGTTCATGTCGGCTCCGATACTCGATGTCCGTCAATGCTAGACCCCAAATGACTGAAGATCAAGTGAGCCGCCGCCAGCTGGTGGAAACCTCGCCTCAAAATACCTTTCCCTCGTTTCGCCGCATAATCGGCATATGGGCCGCCTGATCCTCATTGGAATCGTCGTCGTGCTGGTCGTCTGGCTGCTGCGCCGCGCGCTGGCAGGACCTCGTGCGGCCAAACCGCCTGCCGAGTCAGGTGAGTTGAAAGGCGAGCTCGTCACCTGCGCGCACTGCAACGTGAACCTGCCCAAGGCCGAGGCGCGCAGCGCCGGCGGCCGCTTCTACTGCAGTGAGGAGCACTGGCGGCTCGGTCCGAAGGACGGCTGATGGAGGAGGGTCCCCGCTACTCCAGATTATTCGGGCGCGACGACCGTACGCCGGAGTCGTTCTGGATTTCGCTGCGCTATTTCAACATCTACCGCATGGTGGTGGCGGCGCTGTTCCTCGGCATCACGCTGCTGTTCGACGACATGCTCAACCTTGGCTCGCACCAGCTCAACCTGTTCCGCCTCGTGAGCCTGGTGTACCTGGTGAGCGCGGTGGTGTTCCACAGCTTGCTGCGCAACCTGAAGGATCTCTTCAACCTGCAGCTCTCGATGCACCTGGGGCTCGACATCGTCTCGATCACGCTGCTCATGTACGCGAGCGGCGGCATCCACAGCGGCCTGGGCGTGATGCTGCTCATCGCGCTCACCGGCGCGGCGCTGGTGGCGCCGCGCCTGCTCGCGCTGCTCTACGCGGCGCTCGCCGCGATCGCATTGCTGCTGGAGCAGAGCTACTGGGTGCTGCGCCTGGATGCGCCGACGCAGAACTTCCTGCAGCCGGGCCTGCTCGCGATCGGCTGCTTCGCCAGCGCCGGGGTCACGGGCTGGCTGGCGCAGCGCGTGGCGGCGAACGAAAGCCTCGCGCGCGAGCGCGGCCGCGCGCTCGAGACACAGCTGCGCATCAACCAGCTTGTGATCGCCGACATGCAGGACGGCCTGCTGGTGCTGGATCGGGAGGGCCGCGTGGCGCAGTACAACCCGCAGGCGCAGCGCCTGCTCGGCGCCGGGGCCTTGCTCGGCATGGAACTCGCGCAGCTGCTGCCCGGCTTCGGCGACCGCTGGCGCGCCTGGCACGCCGGCGACAGCGCCGCGGCAAGCGTCGAACTGGACCTGCGCGGGCGCGGCCTGCGGCTGCGCCTCATGGAGACGGGCGAACAGCTCACGGTGCTGTTCGTCGAGGACACGACGCGCTCGCGCGAGGAGGCGCAACGCCTCAAGCTCGCCGCTCTCGGCCGGCTCACCGCGAACATCGCGCACGAAATCCGCAATCCGCTCTCGGCGATCAGCCACGCCGCCGAGCTGCTCGACGAGGCGGGCCGCGGCAGCGACCGCGATCGGCTCACGCGCATCATCCACGACAACACGCTGCGCCTGGAGCGCCTCGTGTCGGACGTGCTGCAGCTCAGCCGGCGCGACCGCGCCGCCACCGACCGCGTCGCGCTCGCCGGCTGGCTCGCCGCCTTCGTCGCGGACTTCGCCGCCAACGAGGCGGTGCCCGCATCGCGCTTCGGCGTCGAGGTGCCGCGCGAGCTCACGATCGAGTTCGATCGCGAACACCTGCGCCAGGTGCTGTGGAACCTGCTGCGCAACGCCGTGCGCCATGCGCCGCAGCACGAAGGCAGCGTGCGCATCGCGCTCAACAGCTATGGCGACCAGGTAGAATTGAACGTGATCGACAACGGTCCCGGCGTCGCGCCCGAGATCCAGGGCCAGTTGTTCGAGCCCTTCTTCACCACCGAGAGCAAGGGAACCGGCCTGGGCCTGTATCTTGCCCGCGAGTTGTGCGCCGCGAACCGCGCGGCGCTGGAGTACGTCGACGACATGCAGGGCGCGCACTTTCGCGTGCTGTGCCGCGAGGCGCCGGCGGCATGAAACGCGCATGAAGAAAAACGAGCGGCGCGGCAACGGCTCCGCACGCAGCGCGAGCGGGCGTGAACAGCGCGTGCTGGTGGTCGACGACGAGCCGGACATCCGCGAGTTGCTCGAGCTCACGCTCGTGAAGATGGGCCTCGGGGTCGATTCGGCCGGCTCGCTTGCGGCTGCCAAGGAACGGCTGAGCGGGGCCCGCTATCACCTCTGCCTCACCGACATGCGGCTGCCGGACGGCGAGGGCCTCGACCTGGTACGCCACATCGCCGCGCTGCCGGGCGACCTGCCGGTGGCGGTGATCACCGCCTACGGCAGCGCCGAGAACGCGGTCGCGGCCCTGAAAGCGGGCGCCTTCGACTACGTTTCCAAGCCGGTCGGCCTGGAGCAGCTGCGCACGCTGGTGAAATCCGCGCTCTCGCTGCCCGAGCGCAGCGCCACCGGCTCGGCGGGCCTGCAGCTGCTCGGCGAGAGCGCGCCGATGCAGGAAGTGCGGCAAATGATCGGCAAGCTCGCGCGCACCCAGGCGCCGGTGCACATCTGCGGCGAATCGGGCAGCGGCAAGGAGCTCGCCGCGCGCCAGATCCACTTGAACGGCGCGCGCCGCGAGCGGCCCTTCGTGCCGGTCAACTGCGGCGCGATACCGGAAAACCTGATGGAGAGCGAATTTTTCGGCTACCGCAAGGGCGCGTTCACGGGCGCGCAGGAGGACCGCGGCGGCTTCTTCCAGGCCGCCGACGGCGGCACGCTGTTTCTCGACGAAGTGGCCGAGCTGCCGCTGCCGATGCAGGTGAAGCTGCTGCGCGCGATCCAGGAAAAGCGCGTGCGCAAGGTCGGCGCGACGCAGGAGGAACCGGTGGACGTGCGCGTGATCAGCGCGACGCACCAGAATCTTGCTGCGCGGGTCGAGGCGCGCGGCTTCCGCCAGGACCTGTACTACCGCTTGAACGTGATCGAACTGAAAATGCCGCCACTGCGCGAGTGCCGCGAGGACATCGAGGTGATCGCCGCGGCGATCCTGGCGCGCCTCGCCGCGCAGCCCGGCGGCGCGAAGGCGCGCCTCTCCGAGGCGGCGCTCGAGGAACTGCGCAGCTACGATTTCCCGGGCAACATCCGCGAACTGGAAAACATCCTCGAGCGCGCCACCGCGCTCTCGGGGGCGAGCGAAGTGGCGCCCGAGGACCTGCGCTTGCGCCTCGCGGCGGGTGAGGAGGCGCCGGCGGGCGCGCGCAGCGGCACGCTGGACGCGCCGCTGCCCGAATACCTCGACCGCATCGAGCGCGAAGCGATCCTGGAAGCGCTCGCGAAGACCGGCTTCAACCGCACCGCGGCGGCGAAGCTGCTCGGCGTGACCTTCCGCACCTTGCGTTACCGCATGCAGCGGCTCAGCATTCATGAACCGCCTGAACAGGACGGCCGGTAAGGCTGGCCGTTCAATGCAGATGGCCGTTGAGGGTTGGATAGCGGGCGCGCGCCGCGTACTGTCGCCGAATCGCGACAGTCGTCCGCCCGGAACCGAAGTCTCCCTCCTGCTGTTGCATTCCATCAGCCTGCCGCGCGGCGAGTACGGCGGCGACGCGATCGAGCGCCTCTTCACCAACCGGCTGGATAGCGCGGCGCATCCCTCGTTCGCCGAGCTGGCGGGGCTGCGCGTCTCCTCCCACTTCCTCATCCGGCGCGACGGCGGCCTCACCCAGTTCGTGTCGCTCGCGGAGCGCGCCTGGCATGCGGGCGCCTCGCGCTGGCGCGGGCGCGAGCGCTGCAATGACTTTTCCATCGGCGTCGAGCTGGAGGGAGTCGACGACGGCGCCTTCGCCGCCGCGCAATACCTCTGTCTTGAAGGACTGGTAAGGAAACTGCAATCCAGTCTGTCCTTGCGCAGTATTGCCGGCCACAGCGACGTCGCGCCCGAGCGCAAAAGCGATCCGGGCACGCGCTTCGACTGGGCGCGGTTTTGCGCCGCGCTGGCGCGCGCGCCCTAGGCCTTCCCGCCGCGCCTTTCCTGTCGTACCCCTACCGGTAGGGTGTGCATCGCAAGTGAGCACTACATATTGCGGTGCGCAAATCCGCGCCCGCTTGCAAATTCCAAAACGCATGGTAGAGTGCCCCCACAACAAGTAGTGGCCAATCAATACTTCAGCACTAGATATTGTGGTTTTGCGCTAGCTTGCAGCGGGGCTGTCATGCCCCAGCGCGGCTGGCGACAGGGGTCGGGCGCAGTCAAAAGGGAGCAGCAAAGATGCAAAGCGCGCAGCAGGGAACGGTAGCGAACACGGCCATCGGCGTGGACGTTTCCGCACCCAGTCCGGCGCGACGCCCGTCCTATGCCGACTACAAGATCATCCGGCGCAACGGCGCCGTGGTCGGCTTCGAGCCGGCCAAGATATCGGTGGCGATGACCAAGGCCTACCTCGCGGTGGGCGGCAGCCAGGGCGCCGCCTCGGCGCGGGTGCGCGAAATGGTGGCGGCGCTCACCGAGAGCGTGGTCCATGCATTATTGCGGCGCCAGCCGCAGGGCGGCACCTTCCATATAGAAGACATTCAGGACCAGGCCGAGCTCGCGCTCATGCGCGCCGGCCAGCACGATGTCGCGCGCTCCTACGTGCTGTACCGCGAGGAGCGCGCCCGAATTCGGACCGAACAGCGCGCGCAGGAAAAGACGGCGCGCGCGCAGGCCGACCAGGGCGCGAGCGCCGCTGCCGTCCTCAACGTGGTGGAAAACGGCCAGCGCCGGCCGCTCGACCTGGCGGCGCTCAAGCGCCTGCTCGATTCGGCCTGCGAGGGCCTGGAGCCCGGCGCCTCGGCTGCGGCAATCTGCGAGAGCACGCTGCGCGACCTGTACGACGGCGTGCCGATGGAAGAAGTGCGCAAATCCTCGATCCTCGCCGCGCGCGCGCTGATCGAAAAGGACCCTGCCTACGGCTACGCCACCGCGCGGCTCCTGCTGCACACCATCCGGCTCGAGGTGATCGGCGAGGAAGTACTGCAGGCCGACATGGCGGCGCGTTACGCGGCCTACTTTCCCGAGTTCATCGCCCGCGGCGTGGAGGCCGAGCTGCTCGACCCCGAGCTCGCGCTGTTCGACCTCGACAGGCTGGGCAAGGCGCTCGAGGCTTCGCGCGACCTGCAGTTCGGCTACCTCGGGCTGCAAACCTTGTACGACCGTTACTTCCTGCATGTGCGCGGCCGGCGCATCGAGCTGCCGCAGGTGTTCTTCATGCGCGTGGCGATGGGCCTCGCGCTGAAAGAGGCGCGGCGCGAAGAGCGCGCGATCGAGTTCTACAACGTGCTCTCGACCTTCGATTTCATGAGCTCGACGCCGACCCTGTTCAACGCGGGCACGCTGCGCTCGCAACTGTCCTCGTGCTACCTCACCACGGTGGCCGACGACCTCACGGGAATCTACGACGCGATCAAGGAAAACGCGCTGCTGGCGAAGTACGCGGGCGGCCTGGGCAACGACTGGACGCCGGTGCGGGCGCTGGGCTCGCACATCAAGGGCACCAACGGCAAGTCGCAGGGCGTGGTGCCGTTCCTCAAGGTGGTGAACGACACCGCGGTGGCGGTGAACCAGGGCGGCAAGAGGAAGGGCGCGGTGTGCTCGTACCTCGAGACCTGGCACCTCGACATC
>CAZTSJ010000276.1:0-4403 GCA_964616875.1 uncultured Bordetella sp.
GCTTTCGGTGCTGTGGTCGCAGGAGCCCGAGCGCTCGCAGAAGGAATTCCGCAACGAGGTGGTGTACGTGTTTCTCGGCTACTGGCTGTGCTACGTCGCTGCGCAGGCGCAAGGCGCGCGGCGCATTTTTGGCATCATGCTGGGAGGCGCCGGGGTGCTCGCCTGCCTCGTTGGCATCTACGTCTATCTCGCGCCCGCAGCTCAACCCTGGCTCGCGCGCCTGTCGAGCGGCCCGGGCGACCAGTCGAGCGCGATGCTCACGCTGATGCCTTGCGCGCTGATGGCAATCTGGCTGGCGCGCAATGAAGCTGCGCCCCGGACCCTTCAGCTCGCCTTGTGGACGTTGCCGCCCTTGATCCTGGTTGCGGCCTACGTGACGCTCAACCGCATCGTGTGGGTCGGCTTCGCGATCGAGCTCGGTGTCATCGCGGCGCTGCTCATGGCGCGGCCGGAGTTCATCGCGATCCGCCGGGCGAGACGCACCAAGCTGGTGTCGGGACTGCTTGCCGCGGCGGTCGTGGGCGGCGTGGTGCTGGTAATGGTCCAGGTCCAGAAACTGCGCGTTAAGGAGATCCCGAGCGCGGTTGTTGCGAACGAACCGCGGTTGGAGATTTGGGGTTCCGCGGTAGCTACGATTAAGCAGCACCCGGTAACCGGGCTCGGCTTTGGACGAGGCATAGCTCGCCGATCCATGGTGGAAGAGTTAGGCAGTGTTCAGTTCTGGCACGCGCACAATCTCATCCTTGAAGCTGCGATCGGGTCGGGAGTGCCAGGCGCTGCGCTGCTGCTCCTCCTGATCGGATTCACCGCGTACAAGGGGTGGCGGCTCGCGCAAGACAAGAACGCGGAGGCTGCGGCCTACGGCATCGCGCTCGTCGCGGTGGTGGCAGGCATGTTCGTGCGCAACCTGACCGACGCGCAGCTGGCGCGGCAGAACGCGCTGCTTTACTGGGGCGTTGCCGGGGCGCTGCTCGCCTTTGGCACCGTGCGCAGTGCCTCGAAATTGAACAGCACGTTGCGTGGAGACTTGCGGCAGCCGACACGGTAGCCGCGCTGCTCGAGCCAATCGAGCAACTCGAAATCCCTCTCGCCGTGCAGTTCGCCGGTGATGTACCTGGTCTGCTCCAGCAGCTCGGGATCGAGGCCGCGCAGGATCTCGCGCTCGTGCCCCTCGGTGTCGATTTTCAGGATGTCGATCGAGCGCAGGCCGAGTTCCGCGAGGCGCGCGCCGCTGCGGCGGATGCTGATGCGCTGGCGCGCCTCGCCGCCCTTCTGGCCGCGCTGATAGAGCGACCAGCCGCCCTCGTTGCCGGCGCCGGGCGAAGCGATCAGTTCGAGCTCGGCGTCCGCGCTGCCCAGGCCCTCGTTATGGCACTCGGTCAGCGCGTAGCTAGCAAGGTTCTGCGACAGGAGCGCGAAATTTTCCGCCACCGGCTCGAAACACAGCAGCCGTGCCGCGGGGTAGCGCGCTTTCCAGAACAGCGCCGAGGCGCCCACGTTCGCGCCGACATCGACGATGGTCCGGACGTCGTTCTGCGACGGCAGATTCTTCGAAAAATAGGCCGCCTTGCGCCCCCGCAGCACGCATTCGTAAAGGACGAAGGCATCGCTGGTGCCATGCCGGTAGCGATAGGGGTGGCCGTTGACCGTGATCGCACCGCTGCCGGATTTGCGTTTCGGATAGGCCAGCGCCGACGCAAAAGCGGGACTGCGCGAGCGGAGCAATGCCTTGAGCCAGGTTTTTCCGGCTGCCATCGATCGTTCACCCTTGCCGCGAGGAGGATTCCAGGTCGGATAGTAGAATCATTTTTCGCCAAACAGAAGAATCTTTATGGGTATCTCGAAGGGCGCGATCCGTTTGCTCGGCATGGAATTCGACCGGCGCAACGCGGCCGGGAGCGTGGTTACCTACGGCGTGCAGAAGGTAGACGCGACCCATGCCGAGGCTGTGGCCTTGCTGCGCGTCGACGGCGGATCCGCGCCAACGGCGAGCGGACGCATCAGCCAGGAAGCACTCTTTCGCTTGCTCGGATTCGAGTCGGTGGAGAGCATCGACGTGTACGACGCTGAATCGCCGACCCACGTTCTGGATCTGAATCGCCCGGTCCCGGCGGCGCTGCACGGCCGCTACGATGTGGTCTACGACGGCGGCACCCTCGAGCACTGCTTCAGCACCGCCGAAGCGCTGTCCAACGCCGTGCGGCTCGTCAAGCCGGGTGGCCGGGTCATCCACCACGTGCCGCTCAATAACTGGATCGACCACGGTTTCTACCAGTTCTCGCCGACGCTCTTTTTCGACTTCTACCAGGCCAACGGCTTCGACGACCTGAGCATGGCGCTGCATTTCATGGGCCGCAAGCGCGAAAGCTACGTGCCCTACGACCCGCGCGACGGCGGCAGGCTGCCTTACAGCTTTGGGGGTGGAAGCAAAACGCTGGTCTTCTTTGGGGCGAGGAAAACTGCGGCACCGGTGGAGACCGTGTTTCCGATCCAGGGCCGCTACCGCCGCGCGTTCGGCGGCGAGGCGCAGCCACAGGCGCCCCTGGGCCCCCTGGGGCGCCTGCGCCGCTCGTTAGCGAAACGGACCTATCGATTGCGCGCCAAGCCGCTCTGATTGCCCGCTGTAGAAGCAATCTCCGCGTAGGCCGAGACAACGTCGGCGACGGAAGCATCGGCAACGTCGCGCGATTCAGGGCGCACGATCCGATGCGTGACGCCCCAGGGCCGCCAGCGCTCCACGCTCGAGTCACCGAACAGCGCCACGACCGGCTTTCCCAATGCTGCCGCGATGTGCATCGCGCCGCCGTCGCTGCAGATCACCTCGTCGCATGCCGCGAGGGCGCCGATCAGGCCCGAGAGCCTGGCAGTCGGATAGGGAATCACCGCGGCATGACCGGTTCCGATGGCGCGCATTACTTCCGCCGCTTTCTCGTCGTCGCCCGGATGCTGCGGATGGTCCGGCGGGCCCGGGGACCAGAGCAGCATCGTCTGGGCCCCGTGTTTGGAGGTTAGCGCGCGGATCAATTCCGCGCAACGCGCCGCCGGCCAGCGTTGCGCGCGGCGCCGCGCGCTAATGTGCACCGCGATCCTGCGGCCCGAACGTGCCGCAAACAGCGCGTGTGCGTTGTCCACCTCGCGCGAATCGGGCACAAGGACTAGGCCGGGTGCGCTGCCTTCGATGCCGAACAGTCCCGCCAGCGCAAAAACCTGTTCGACCTCGTGCCGCGCATCTTGCGGCGGAAGCGTGACGCGCTGATCCAGCGCCGCAGCGCGGGCGCTGCCGTCATCGAAGCCGGCGATTCTTTCCGGCTTGAGCCAGCGCGCAAGGGTCAGGCCGCGCGTGGCGAGGCCGGGCGTTGCGAGCACGACGACATCAAGCTTCATCTGCCGCAGCTGCCACAGCATCCCGGCCCGCCTGGCGAGCGAGGCGAGCGCGGATTCTCCGCGCTCGAGGTGTTTCAGCTTTTGATAAGCGAAGACGGCGTTGAGATCCGGATTGCGCTCCAGCACCGGCGCGTTGTAGCTGTTTACGAGGGCCCCGATCCAGGCCTCGGGGTGGCGCCGTCGCAGCGCTGCCAGCAAGGGCGTGGTGCAGATCAGGTCGCCGATGTTGTCGCGCCGGACGACGAGAATTTTCACCGCGCGACCGTATGCGAGAATAGTGTGGTCACGATGGTGGAAATGATACCTGCGCGCCGAGTTCGACGTATTGAGGCAAGGGCCGGAGCGTGACCGCGGCGAATGCGCGGCAGCCGGAGCGTCCCCGCGGCTGGCGGCTGCACCGGCAACGGCTCGAGCGCAGCCTCGGCCGGCGCTGGCGCGAGTGGCGCTTGCCGGCTGGCTATGTGCGCCTGGGCACCAAATACGGCGGCTGGTGGCTCGATCGCACGCTGCTGCGCCCCGATCCCCTGTTGGTGGACTGCGGTCTGGGCGAAGACATCAGTTTCGATTGTGCGTTCCTGTCGCGTTTCGGCGGCACGGTGATCGGCATCGATCCCAACCCGCAGAGCCTTGCCTGGTGCAAGGCGCATTGCCCGCCGGGGATGCACCTGCTCGACCGCGCATTCTGGAGTTCGGCGGGAGAAACGCTCACATTTCACCTGCCGCGTCCGAAACAGCAACTACCCAGGGGCGCCGATGGCGTTTCGGGCAGCCTGATTCGCAGCCATGCCTATGTCGAGGGCGGCGCGGCGCGCACGGTGACGACGATCGATCTGGCGCAGGTGCTCGCCGATGCTGGACGGAAGGATTGCGACGTTCTCAAGCTCGACATCGAAGGCGCCGAGTACGAAGTGCTGCCGGAGCTCGCCAGGCGCGGCCTGCTCGCCAAATGCCGGCAGCTGCTGGTCGAGTTTCACCATGGCGTCACCGAGCACACGCAGGCGCAGTCCGAAAGCGTCGTC
>CAZTSJ010000277.1:0-6723 GCA_964616875.1 uncultured Bordetella sp.
ATCATGGGCGTGAAGCATCCCGAGGCGTTCGGCGTTGCCTTCGGCGAGCGCGGCGTCGCGATGCTCGCGATCGTCCTGTGCGCGATCCTGCTGTTCGGCTTCTGGCGCCTGGCGCGCTCCTCCTGGGGCTCGGCGATGCGCGCGGTGAAGGATTCCGAGGTGGCGGCCGAATCGGTGGGCCTCAACCCGGTGGCGATCAAGGCGCTCGCCTTCGCGCTCTCGGCGGCCTGCGCCGGACTCGCCGGCGCGCTTTTCGCGCCACTCTCGGGCTTCGTCACGCCCTCGACCTTCGCGTTCCTGCAGTCGATCCTCTTCGTGCTGGTGGTGATCGTGGGCGGCGCGGGCACGGTGAGCGGCCCGCTGGTGGGCGCCGCGATCGTGGTGCTGCTGCCCGAAGTGCTTGCCGGGCTGGCCGAATACCGCCTCCTCTTCTTCGGCGCGCTGATGCTCTTCGTGCTGTGGCTCGCGCCCGAGGGAATTGTCGGCGAGGTGCAGAAATGGTTTCGTCGCCGTGCGAAGAGTGTGTTGTCTTCTTCTTCGCCGGAGTTTCAGAACAAGAGCGAATCGAAAACCCTGCACATCTCCAATATCACGATAGCCTTTGGCGGGGTCAAGGCGGCGACCAATGTCTCCTTCGAGGCGCGCGCGGGCAGCATCACCAGCGTGATCGGGCCGAACGGCGCAGGCAAAACCACGGTTCTCAACATGCTGGGCGGTTTCTACAGGCCGCAATCGGGGGAAATCCGATTGGGAGATAAGAACATTGAAGGAATTGCGGCCTGGCGCATCGCGCGCGCCGGCATCGCGCGCACCTACCAGACCTCGCTGCTCTTCGGGAGCCTGAGCGTGCTCGAAAACCTCCAGATCGCGTCGCCCGAGCGCTCCAGGGGCGAAGCCGGGGCGCAGCGCCTGCTCGGCTTTGTCGGCTACCGGGGCGACCTGCACGCGCGCGCCGCGGACCTGCCGCACGTGGACCGGCGCCTGGTGGAGATCGCGCGCGCGCTCGCGACGCGGCCCGCGGTGCTGCTGCTGGACGAGCCGGCGGCGGGCCTCGCGCGCGCCGACAAGGAGGCGCTCGCCGCGCTGCTGCGCCGCATCGCGCAAAGCGGCATCGCCGTGCTGCTCGTCGAGCACGACATGGAGATCGTGATGGGCATCTCCGACCATATCGTGGTGCTCGACGCCGGAACGCCGATCGCCGCCGGCGCGCCGCAGGCGGTGCAGAAGGATCCCGCGGTGCGCGCCGCGTACCTCGGCAGCGGGCACGAAAAACCTGTTTTCCGTATTTCCTCCCAAAGCGTGCGCGAGCCACTGCTCGAAGTCGCAAAACTCGAAGCGGGCTACGGCGCCGAGCCGGTGCTGAAGGGCATCGACCTGCGCGTGCATGCCGGGGAACTCGTCGCCGTGCTCGGCGCCAACGGCGCGGGCAAGTCCACGCTGATGCGCGCGATCTCGGGATTGCACCGTCCAATTGGGGGAGAAGTTATTTTTCAAAATAACCCCATAAGAAATCTTCCGGCACATCGCGTCGTGGCCCAGGGCGTGGTGCTCGTGCCGGAGGGGCGGCAGGTGTTTCCGGAACTCTCGGTGCTCGACAACCTGCGCCTCGGCGGCTACCTGCGCAAGCGGATTCCGCCGGCCGAAATCGAGGCGCTGCTCGACCGCTTCCCGCGCCTGCGCGAGCGCCTTCAGCAACGCGCGGGGCTCCTCTCGGGCGGCGAGCAGCAGATGCTCGCGCTCGCGCGCGGCCTGATGGCGCGGCCGAAGCTGCTGTTGCTTGACGAGCCCTCGCTCGGCCTCGCGCCCACCGTGATCGAGGACCTGTTCGCTTCGCTCGATCGCCTACGCTCCGAGCAGGTGACGATTCTGCTCGTCGACCAGATGGCGGGACTCGCGCTGTCGCTCGCCGACCGCGGCTACGTCATCGAGGGCGGACGCATCAGCGCGAGCGGGAGCGCGGCCGAGATCGCCGCCGACGGCGCGCTGGAGAAGGCGTACCTCGGAGCGCAGTAGCGGCCAGCCTCGCCGCCGCGGCGTTCGACGCGGCGACGACGACTCCCGCCGCGCGCAGTTTTTTCAACTGCAGCGAATAAACCTGGGAGTCGCCTTCGGTTCCGGTAACCGACGCGACCACTCGCACGTTATTTCTCTTGTTCTTTAAAGCACTGACCAGTAAACCCGCCGGATCCGCGTGCGCGCCGTATCCGATCACGACATCGAGCAGTATGACGCCGACCGCCTTGTCCTTCAGCGCGCGCGCGAGGTGCTCGTTGCGCAGCGCCGGCTCGATCATCGGGTGCGGGCGGCCGCGCGTGTATTCGTCGGCGCCGAGGTCGAGCAGTTCGTGCGGCGCGCCTGAAGTACGTGCGCCGGGGACCGGGGCATTCGAGGCCACTTTCAGGCCTTGATCCATGAGCACGATCTGCGCTTCGGCGCACAGCGTACCGCCGCAGAACAGACCAATAATCCGTCGTCCTTGCGAAAGCGGGGAGCCAGGTTTTGCATGCAATGGTTGGGTTCCCGCTTTCGCGGCAATGACGGAATTTTTGGAACCGATTGAAGCCGCCTCTTCCAGAGTGCGTGCGAGCCGCACGTTCTTCGGCATCTTGAGTTTTCTTGAACCCAACAAACACAAAATCACAGGCTTCCTGCTCCTGCCGGCGCGTGCGACGATCTTCGCCATCACCGAGGGCGCGGGCGGCTTGGAGATGACGATGATGCGCTTCGTGGCCGGATCGGCCTCGAGCGCATCCAGCGCGGCGAGCGTCATGCGTCCGCCGACAGCCTGACTGAGATCCCTCCCACCTACCCCGATTCCATGCGATACCCCGCGCCCGAGGCGCGCGAGCAGCGACGAGACCTCCTGCAGCCCGGTGCCGGACGCCGCGACGATGCCGACGACGCCGCGCGGTACCGCGTTGGCGAAGGCGATCGGCACGCCGGCGATGAGCGCCGTGCCGCAATCGGGACCCATGAGGAGCAGGCCCTTGCTGGCGGCGAGGTCCTTGAGTGCGACCTCGTCCTGCAACGGCACGTTGTCGGAGAAGATCATCACATGCAGTCCGCGCTCCAGCGCCTTGCGCGCCTCCGCCGCGGCGAATTCTCCTGGTACGGAGATAAGCGCCAGATTGGCGTCCGCCAGATCGGCCGGCAGGGATGAAGAACCCGAAAGGCCCGAAGTCAACAGCTCTTCGGCAAGAACCAAAGCTTTTTCAGAATTTTTCCCCTTCACCGCGATAATGAGGTCGTCGGGCCGGGCACTTTCGCCCTCTTTCGTCAACAGGCCGGACTCCTTCAGCAGGGCCTTGTTGGAAGGGGTTCCGATCATCAACGACGCCACGCTCCCGTCTTTCTGCAGCGTCTGCGCAATACGCATCAGCGCCACGGAATCCGCATAGAAGCCATGCTTTACTTTGTTGACGGCGATCATTCTTTGTTACCCAGCGACTTCGCGAACGCCGCCAGCGCCTGGTCGAAGCAGGCGAGCGGCGCGCGCGCCACGCCCGCCCCCACCTGCCCCACGCCCGGCTTGCGGTGCGCGATGCCGGTGTTGATCGCCGGCTGGACGCCGGTGGCGGCCACCTTGCGCACGTCGATCCCGGCGGGCACGCCCTGCCCGTCTAGCGCCGGAATGGTCCACCTGGAATTCCTGCCGACGGTCAGCTCGCCCATCGCGCGCGTGAAGGCGAGCGCGTCGCTCGCGCGCCCGGCACCGATGAAGCCCATCACCGCGGGGGCGCTCGCCATGGCGAAAGCCCCGAGGCCGATGGTTTCCATGATCGCCGAGTCGCCCATGTCGGGATTGGCGTCCTTCTCGCTGTAGCCAGGGAAATACAGGCCCTGCGGCATCTCCACCGGCGCGGTGAACCAGGCGTCGCCGGTGCCGGAAACGCGGATGCCGAAATCGGTGCCGTTGCGGCTCATCGCCGACACCAGGCTGCAGGCCTCGATGCCGCGCGTCGGATCCATCACCGACTTGCCCATCGCCATGCCGATATTGAGGAAGAACTGCTCGTTGCCGGCGATGAAGGCAAGGCTGCGCGCCAGCGTGTCCGCGTCGGCCGCCGCGCGCGCGAAATGCGGCGCGAGCGCACGCAGCACGAGCGCGGAGCAGGCGACATTGCGCTGGTGCATCTCGTCGCCCATGGCGAGGCCGCGCGCAACGAGCGGCGCGAGTTCCAGTCCGCCCGCCGCGCGCAGCGCGGCGCCCAGGAGCGGCCCGAAATCGTCGCGCAGCCAGGCCAGGCGCGCGAGCACCCCGGCGTCGTTGGCGCCGAAGCGCATCACCTTGCCGAGGCCCTCGTTGATCATGCAGTAGCTGTGGTTGCCCGCATTGATCCCTTTCGCCCGGTTCTCGACGACCATCACGGGCATCGAACGCGTGGTGATTCCCGTCATCGGGCCCACCGCGCCGTAGCGATGGTTGGGATGAAAGCGCACGCCGCCCGACACCGCGAGGCGCGCCGCGGCTTTGAGATCCGGCGCCCAGCCCTCGAACACGATCGCGCCGGCGACCGCGCCCTGCATCGGGCCGCACATGCGCCGCCACTCGAGCGGCGGGCCGGCATGCAGCAGCACGCGTTTGCCAAGGCCGGGGATCACCTTGCCCGCGGGCTGCACGTCCACCAGCACCGGGTTGGCGGCGAGCATGCGGCGCAGCCCTTCGGCATTCGCCTTCGCGATGCGCGCCTCGTGCTTTCCCAGCCAGGCAAGAACGCCGGCCGATTTCTCGCGCCCCGGCGCCGGCGGCCGCCAATCCACGTGCGCCACGCCGACGCCACGCGCCGCAAGTTCCTCGGCGAAGGCGCGCAAGCCGATGTTTATCACCCGCGGAGCGCGCGAAAGCAGGGAATTTGCAGCCATGGGAGCGCTATTATCGCAGCATGATCGAGCGCCTCGTCGTCGCCATCGGCGGCAATGCCACGCATCCGGAAAACATCCGCGGCACCACCCGCGAGCAGGAGGAAATCGCCGCGCGCGCGGCGCGTTCCCTGCGGCCGCTGGTGGAAGCGGTGCCGCAGATCGTCATCACCCACGGCAACGGCCCGGTGGTGGGCAAGATCCTGCTGCGCCAGTACTACGCGCGCGAGCACGTGCCGCCGATGCGCCTGGACGTCTGCGTGGCGCACAGCCAGGGCGGCATCGGCCACCTGCTGATGCAGGGCCTGGAGGACGAGCTGGCGCGCGCGGAGGTGGACCGGCGCGTCGCCTGCCTCGTGACGCGCGTCGAAGTCGGCGCGGACGACCCCGCGTTCGGCAATCCGACCAAGCCGATCGGCCCTTTCTTCTCCGCCGAGGAGGCGCAGAACCTGCAGCGCGCGCTCGGCTGGACGATGATCGAGGACGCCGGCCGCGGCTGGCGCTACGTCGTGCCCTCGCCGCGCCCCAAGGCGATCCTCGAACTCGAGCTGATCGCCTCGCTCGCCGCGCAGGGCATCGTGGTTATCGCCGCAGGCGGCGGCGGCATTCCGATGGTGCGGCGTGCCGACGGCTCCTACGGCGGGGTGCCCGCGGTGGTGGACAAGGACCTGACCTCGGCGCTGCTCGCGGCCGAGATGAAGGCCGATGCGCTGCTGATCCTCACCGCAGTGGCGCGCGTGTCGGTCCATTTCCGCAAGCCGCAGCAGCGCGAACTCGAAACGGTGGGCGCCGCGGAGCTGGAGAGCTACCTGCGGGACGGCCACTTCGCCGACGGCAGCATGGGCCCGAAGGTGAAGGCGGCGCTGCGCTACCTCGCCGCGGGCGGCAAGCGCGCGATCATCGCGCACCTCGACCAGGCCGCCGACGCGATCGCCGGCAAAGCCGGCACGCATGTCGTGCCGGACTGAAACCCGTCGGATTAGTCTCGCCGGCGGCACAGCGCTCGCAGCCTTGCGCGCGGGCCCGGCAACGGTGTTCGCGAGCTTCGAGCGAAGCTGCTATGTCGAAACGCCATCGGGAATCGCCTGTCTAGGCGGGCCGGGACTCGGACTGGGCCCGCTAAACGCGATTGCGGAAGATTTTGAATCTGTTCGCGTTGGAACTTCAGTTTCCATTGAAATCTGGAAAACCAGGCTTTGGCAGCCTCTAGTTCCTTCCGTGGCGATGAAAATCCCCGGCATTGAAATCCCGGAATCCATCCGCGAGCCGGCGCAGGCCTTCCTCGACTGGATCGCGGGAACGGGAAAGCCTGACGACTCCCTGATCGGTCTCGGACCCGGCCTCACGCCTGCCGGCGACGACTTCGTCGGCGGCGCGATGATCGCGCTGCGCGCTTTCGGCGAATGCGCGCTCGCGGATCGCATCGCCGGGTGGGCGCTGCCGCTGGCGAGGGGACGCACCAACCGCATCAGCCGGGCACATCTCGAATGCGCCGCGCAGGGCGAAGGGCACGAGGCGCTGCACGACCTGCTCTGCTCGTTCGAGAAAAAACACCTGGACCGGCTGGCCCGCGTCGGCCATACCTCCGGCCTCGATGCGGCGGCCGGCGCGATGCTGGCGCTAAAGGCGGCTAATCGAGCGTCCTCGCGAGGCGAAAACCGGTAAGGTTGTCCCGGTGGTCGGCGGAGTTCTTGTAGCGCGTTGCGGAGCGGGCGAAGCGCGGCACGGTGCTCCAGGAACCGCCGCGGCTGACACGCTGCGCACAATCGCCGGCGAGCCACGCCGTCCCGTCGGCGGGCGCGCCCGCATAGCTCGCGTTCCAGCAGTCCTCGGTCCACTCCCAGGCGTTGCCGAGCATGTCGT
>CAZTSJ010000278.1:0-2248 GCA_964616875.1 uncultured Bordetella sp.
CAGACCGCCTTCGAGCAGCGAGTCGACGTAGCGCGGGATCATGCCCACGCCATGCGAGTCGTGCCCGGTCAGGTTCGCGCCGACCAGATTCTCGGCGACGATGCGCGCCTCACGCGCGTCGCTGCCACCAGCGGCGACCACTGCCTCGATGGCGCGGGTAAGCACTTTGGATTGAAAAACAAGCTGGTTTGACATAGCAGGCGAGTTTACAATGCCGCGCTCGACCATCGAACTGCCCCGGGAGGAGACCCATGAAAAGAATCGCCGGCATTGCCGCCGTTGCTGCCGCTGCGCTGCTGAGCGCCGCTGCAGCGCAGGCGCAGACCTATCCGAACAGGCCGATTCGCATCATCGTGCCGTACGCCGCCGGCGGCACCTCGGACATCCTCGCGCGCGCCATCGGCCCGAAACTCACCGATGCCTGGGGCCAGCCGGTGATCGTGGAAAACAGGCCCGGGGCCAACGGCAACGTCGGCGCGGAGTTCGTCGCCAAGAGCACGCCCGACGGCTACACGCTGCTGCTCACCGACCTGGGGGGCCTGGTCATCAGCGCGAGCGTCTACCCGAAGCTGCCGTTCAATCCGTCCAAGGACTTTTCCCCCGTGGTGATGGTGTCCTATTCGCCGCACGTGCTCGCGGTTCACCCCTCGGTCCAGGTCAAGGACGTGAAGGAACTGATCGAGATGGCGAAGGCCCATCCGGGCAAGCTCAACTTCGCAATTTCGGGCATCGGCGGCGCGCCGCAGCTGGCAGGCATCGAGTTCGCCCAGCGCACTGGCGTCAACTGGACCTATATTCCGTACAAGGGCGGCGCCGATGCGGTGACCGCCGTGGTGGCCGGCCAGGCGCACGTGCTCTTCAACGGCATGCTCGCCACCTGGCCCTCGGTGACCGGCGGCAGGTTGAAAGCGCTCGCCATCTCGAGCGCTCAGCGCGTGCCTTCGGCGAAGGACACGCCGACCGTCGCCGAGCAGGGCCTGCCCGGTTTCGAGACCGGCTCCTTCCAGGGCATCGTCGGCGCCCTCGCCACGCCGCGCGACACCGTGCTGAAACTGAATGCCGAACTCACTAAGGCGCTGAATACGACGGATATGAAGGAACGCTTTGCGAAACTGGGGACCGATGTGCGCACCGGCACGCCGGAAAGCCTGAGCGCCTGGATGCAGACCGAGCAGGCGAAATGGGCCAAGGTGGTGAAGGATTCCGGCACCACGTTTGACTAGGAAAATACGCTGACCATGGATCTGCCGCAGAACAGTTTCAAGCGCGCGCTCAAGGCGGGCAAGCCGCAAATCGGCTTGTGGTCGAGCCTCGCGTCGAGCTACACGGTGGAAGTCATCGCCGGCGCCGGCTACGACTGGCTGCTGCTCGACTGCGAGCACTCGCCCAACGACCTGGAGTCATTGCTCACGCAACTGCAGGCTGTGGCGCGCTACCCGACCACGCCGATCGTGCGCGTGCCCTGGAACGACATGGTGAACATCAAGCGCGTGCTCGACATCGGCGCGCAGACGCTGCTGATTCCCTACGTCTGCAGCGTCGAAGAAGCGAAGGCGGCGGTGGCGGCTACGCGCTACCCGCCGGCCGGCGTGCGCGGCGTCGCCGGCACCACGCGCGCGACGCAGTACGGCCGCATCAAGGATTACGCCAGGCGCGCGCACGAGGAATTGTGCGTGCTGGTGCAGGTGGAAACCAAGCCCGCCCTGGACCAGCTCGAAGCGATCTGCGCGGTCGAGGGCGTGGACGGCGTGTTCATCGGACCGGCCGACCTGCACGCCTCGATGGGCCATCCCGGGGAGACCTCCAACCCGGCGATCCTGCCGTTGATCGAGGAAGCGATGCGCCGTATCCGCAAAAGCGGTAAGGCGCCCGGCTACCTCTCGCCGGTCGAGGCGGACGCCAAGCGCATGCTCGCTGCCGGGTGCCTGTTTTGCGCGGTCGGCGCCGACATCGGCTTGCTCGCGCGGGGGGCTGAAGCCTTGCGAGGAAAATTCCAATCATGAAAAACGAGATCATCATCACTGCCCAGGGACACAAGGGCACGATGGAGCGGTTGCAGACGGAATTTTCCGCCATCAGACTGTGGGACGCTCCCGAGCGCGACGCTGCGCTCAAGCAGGCCGCGCCGCGCGTGCGCGCGCTGGCGCACTTCGGCCATGCGAAGGTGGATGGCAAGCTGATGGACGCGCTGCCGAAACTGGAAATCATCTCCAACTTCGGCGTCGGCGTGGACCAGATCGACCTCGAT
>CAZTSJ010000279.1:0-11414 GCA_964616875.1 uncultured Bordetella sp.
CACGCTCGAATACCTGAAAACGCGCAAGCAGTTCGGCGTGACGATCGGCACTTTCCAGGCCCTGCAGCACCGCATGGTCGACATGTACGTGAGCTACGAGCAGGCGAAGTCGATGGCCTGCCTCGCCGCAAGCAAGGTAGACGCGGCGGCCTCCGGCCCGGCCGACGCTCGGGACCGCGCGCGTTCGGTATCGGCGGCGAAAATCAAGATCGCCGACAATTGCCGCCACATCAGCCAGGAAGCGATCCAGCTGCACGGCGGCATGGGCATGACCGACGAAATGAAGGTGAGCCACACCTTCCGCCGCCTGACCATGATCGCGCAGCAGTTCGGCGACGCCGAGCACCATCTCGCGCGTTTCGCCTCGCTCTGATGGAAAACAAGCGGGTCGTGCTGGCGAGCCGGCCCTCCGGCTGGGTGACCGAGGCCAATTTCCGCATCGAGACCGCGCCGGTCCCCAAACCGAAGGACGGCGAGATCCTGGTGAAGAACCTGTGGCTGTCGCTCGATCCGTACATGCGCGGGCGCATGAACGACACGAAGTCCTATGCCGCCAAGCAGGAAATCGGCGAAGTCATGGTCGGCGGCACGGTGGGCGAGGTGATCGAATCGCGCAATCCGAAGTTCGCGGTGGGCGACCAGGTCGTCGGCATGCTCGGCTGGCAGCAGTACGGCTGCTCCGCCGGCGTCGGCCTGAACAAGATCGACGCCAGCCGCGCGCCGATGTCGGCTTTTCTCGGCGTGCTCGGCATGCCGGGCGTGACGGCCTGGGTCGGGTTGCTCGACATCTGCCAGCCCAAAGCGGGCGAAACCGTGGTGGTGTCCGCCGCCTCGGGCGCGGTCGGCAGCGTCGTCGGGCAGATCGCGAAGCTCAAGGGCTGCCGCGCGGTCGGCATCGCCGGGGGCAAGGCGAAATGCGATTACGTCGTGAAGGAACTGGGCTTCGACGCCTGCGTCGACTACAAGGCGGGCAAGCTTGACGCCGACCTGAAGGCGGCCGTGCCCAACGGCATCGACTGCTACTTCGAGAACGTTGGCGGCGAAATACTCGATGCCGCGCTGCGGCGCATGAACGCTTTTTCGCGCATCGCGGTGTGCGGCCTGATCTCGCAGTACAACGCCACCGAACCCTACGGCGTGAAGACTTTCCAGTCGATCCTGACGAACCGCATCAAGGTGCAGGGCTTCATCGTCTCGGACCGCATGGAATTGTGGGCCAAGGCACTGCCCGAACTCATCGGCTGGGTCGCGAGCGGCAAGATCAAATACCGCGAAACCGTGGCCCAGGGCCTGGAGAACGCGCCCAAGGCCTTCATCGGCCTGCTCAAGGGCGAGAATTTCGGCAAGCAGCTGGTCAAGCTGGCCTGAAGCTGCTCAGCGCGCGCCGCGCGCGCGTTCGATGCGCTCGCGTGTCCCCGGGTGCGACGACAGGAAGTCCGGGACGTCTTTGCCGCCGGGCCGTTTTTCCTCCATGCGCTGCAGGATCGCGGCGAACATCTCCGGCGGGATGCCGCGGCGCGCGAGGTGGGCGAGCGCGAAATCGTCGGCCTCGCGCTCGAAATCGCGCGAGAACTTCGCCTGCAGCAGCAGCGTGGGTGCGGCCGCGGCAAGCGAGGTGAGCGAGGTCAGGTCGCCGAGCGTCACCGCGATCAGCAGCACGGTCACCGAGTCCTGCAGTACGTGGCGCAGGATGTGACGCTGGCGCAGGTGCCCGATCTCATGCGCGAGCACCGCCTCGAGTTCGCGGTCGTCCTGCGACAACTCCACCAGTTCGTCGGTCATGACGATGATGCCTGCGGGCAGCGCGAACGCGTTGGCGCCGGCGCGGCCGCCGGCCCTGATCTCGAGCCGGTAGCCGCTCGCGCCGCCTTTGCCCGTGCCCAAGTCAGCGATCATGCTGGAATGGAGCTTGCGCAGCGCTTCCTGGCGCTCCGGCGGCAGCCGGCTGGGCGCGAACAGGAAGCGGTCCAGGGCGGCGAGCGCATCCTGGCCGAGCAATTTTTCGGTCGAGGCGGGCAGCGCGAATGCAACCTGCTTGGCGAGCGCCGGGATGCCCCAGAAAATCGCCGCGACAGCGGCGGCGATCGTGATCACTGCTGCAGCGAGCGCGTAGCGCATCCCGCTCTCCCAGCGGTGCAGCAGACGCGCCGCGGCAGGTTGCTGCGCCGCGAACATGCGGTCCACGCCGTCGTTGTCGCCGGTCTCGCATTGCGAGCCGTCGGGAAACGTGAGGTAGCGCCGGCTGCTGCCGATGCGGTCCGAAACGCGGACCGCCGCGATCGGGCAGCCGAACTCGATCCCCTCGCCGCGCACGCGCAGCATGCCCTGCGCGTCGAGCTCGAGGCTGACCGCGCGCGCGCCCGAGGACTTGCCGTCGAAATAGCGTGCGAGAATCGCGCTCACAGGCCGAAGTCGAAGCCGAGCAACTCGCCCGCCTCGTCGCCCACCGCGCCGACGCTCTCCTGTGCGGAGGCGAGGAAGCCGCCGAGTCCGTCTGCCGATTGCAGGGTGATCCGCTCCAGCTTGTAGCGCGCGGTGCGGATCGCCGCCCAGGGCACGAGCAGGCCGAAGGACACCAGTATCCCGAGCGTATTGAGGAAGTACAGGCCGAACAGGCCGCCCGTGGTCCAGCCGCAGTCGAAGCTGATCCCGCCCAGCTGCGTGTTGCGCCAGGCGAGGCGCGCGAAGCTCGTCTCGGCGTAGGCGCGCAGCAGCAGGTAGAGCGGCAGCAGGCCGATGCCGAAAGTGATGAGGCTGCCGACGAGGAAACCGAAGAAGGCGAGCGCGAGCTTCATCGCGGCGAGGTAATAGTCGCCGACGCTGGCCGTGAAGCTGAAACTCTGGTTACCGTAGGAACTGTTCTCGACGAAGATGCGGCGCTTCATGGCGAGGTAGAACGGGTAGCCCAGGCCCAAGGTGACCGGCACCAGCAGAGCGCCGATCAGCAGCACCGCGAATACGTCCATTTTCGTGCCGCGGAAGCCGAAGCGCACGTTGCGGTGGGTCGAGTTGCGCGCGTTGAACTGCAGCGCGCGCTGGATGACCCAGGGCAGCGCCACCGCGACGGCGAAGAAGAGCACGATCCCGATCAGCCAGTGAAGCTCCTTCAGCAGCGCATAGGCGAAGAAGGCGACGACGACGAGGATGCGGCCTTTCAATATTGCGAGCGGGTTGCCGAGATACTCGAAGGACGCGCCCTCGAGCAGCGTGCAGCCGTAGAAGTAGCGCTTGCGGCGCACCTTGGCCCAGGCCGAGTAGATGCCCAGGGTGAGCACGCTCAGGCACAGGTTGACGATCCAGATCCTGAAATACTCGCCGGCCTGACCGGTGAATTGCAGCGCCACGGGCGCCGCCGCTTGCTGCGCCGCGGTGTTTTGCTCCACCATGTCTTCCCCAGGGACAATCTGACTACAATCCGGACCTATGATCGAACTCTACACTTGGCCGACGCCGAACGGCCACAAAGTCCACATCCTGCTCGAGGAAACGGGCACGCCCTACAACGTGCACGCGATCGACATCGGCGCTGGCGACCAGTTCAAGCCGGAGTTCCTCAAGATCTCCCCCAACAACAAGATGCCGGCGATGGTCGACACCGACGGGCCGGGCGGCAAGCCTTTCGCGCTCGCCGAATCGGGCGCGATGCTGTTTTACCTCGCATCGAAAACCGGCCGCTTCCTGCCGCAGGACCTGCGCCAGCGCTGGCAGGTGATGCAGTGGGTGATGTTCCAGATGGGCCACATCGGCCCGATGCTCGGCCAGGCGCACCATTTCCTCGGCTACGCGCCGGAGAAGATTCCCTACGCCATGAACCGCTACAAGAACGAGGCCAACCGGCTCTACATGGTGGTCGACCGGCGGCTGAAGGAATCGAAGTACCTCGCCAGCGACGAATACACCATCGCCGACATGGCGACGGTGCCCTGGCTGCGCTTTCCCGAGCGCCAGGGCGTCGAGATCGAGGAGTATCCGGCGCTCAAGCGCTGGCGCGACTCGATCCTCGAGCGGCCTGCGGTAAAGAAGGCGTTACTGGTGCTCGCGGACCGGCGGCGCCCCGAAATGACCAAGGAACAGAAGGAAGTCCTGTTTGGCGCCACGCAATATGCTAAGCGGTAAGGTTGCTTGGATAACCGGTGGCGGATCTGGCATCGGCCTTGCCGGTGCGCTTGAGTTGGTGAAAGCGGGAGCGCGGGTTGTTATTTCAGGAAGGACTGAAAAAACCCTTCGTGAGGCGGAAAAACAACTCAAAACACTCGGTGACGCTGAAGGAACGTTGCTCGACGTCGCCGACAAGAAAGCAGTCGCGGCAGCGGCGGCCGGCATCGAGAAACGCCACGGCCGCATCGACATCCTCGTCACCAGCGCCGGCACCAACATCGGCGGCGCGAAGCGGAACTTCAAGTCGATGTCGGTCGAAGGCTGGGACGACGTCGTCAACATCAACCTGAACGGCCTTTTCTACTGCTGCCACGCCGTGATCCCGGGCATGCGCGCGCGCAAGGACGGCCTGATCATCAACATCTCCTCCTGGGCCGGGCGCTACGCGAGCGTGCTGACGGGTCCGGCCTACAACGCCACCAAGCGCGCGGTGATCGCGCTCACCGAATCGATCAACATGGAGGAATGCGCGAGCGGCATCCGCGCGACTTCCATCCTGCCGGGCGAGGTCGCCACCCCGATCATGGAGAAGCGCCCGGTGCCGCCCTCGACGGAGGAGCGTGCACGCATGGCGCAACCGGAGGACTTCGGCCGCGCGATCCTGTTCGTGGCGACGATGCCGGCGCGCAGTTGCGTCAATGAACTGGTGATCGCGCCGACCTGGAACCGCTTCTACCTCGGCGGCCTGGAGGCGCCGAAGTAATCCCGGTCTTCTGGCGCGTCACCCTGCCGTTCCTGGCGGGGTATTTCGTTTCGTACGTCTACCGCTCGATCAACGCAATCATCGGGCCGGAGCTGGCGCGGGAATTCTCGCTCTCCGCGGCGGGGCTCGGGCTGCTCTCCGGGGTTTACTTCCTCGCTTTCGCGCTGTTCCAGCTGCCGCTTGGCATGCTGCTCGATCGCTACGGTCCGCGGCGCGTCAATGCGACGCTGCTGCTGGTGGCCGCGGCGGGCGGCACGTGGTTCGCGTTCGCCGAAACGACCGCGCAACTCACTCTCGCCCGGGCAATCATCGGACTGGGCGTCTCGGGCTGCCTGATGTCCTCGCTCTCGGCCTTCGCGCTCTGGTATCCGCCTGAGCGCCTGGGAACGATGAACGGGGTCGCGTTCGCCTCCGGCATGCTCGGCGCGATCGTGGCGACGGTGCCGCTCGAGATCGTGCTGCGCAGCCTGCACTGGCGCGAAGTGTTCTACTGCGTCGTCGCGCTCACGGTGGCGGTGAGCCTGGTGCTGTATTTCGTGGTGCCGGAAAAGGCCGCCGCGCGGCGCACGCTGCCGCTGGCGACGCAACTTCAGGAGTATGTCGCGCTGCTGCGGGATCCTGCCTACTGGCGCATGGCCATGTGCATCGGCACAAGCCAGCTCGCCGCTGTGTCGCTCTCCACGCTCTGGATCGCCACCTGGCTGCGCGACGTCGCCGGCTACTCGCAGGCCGAAATCGCGCAGGCGCTGCTCCTGTTCAACGTGGTGATGATCACGGGCTACCTCGGTTTCGGACGCATCGCCGACCGCATGGCGCGCAGCGGCCGCAGCACGCTGCCGCTGCTGGCGGGCGGCGTCGCATTGGCCTCGCTGTGCCTCGCGCTGCTGGCGGCGGGCTTGCGCCAGGGCGAGCTGGTGCTTTGGAGCATGTTTTTCGGCTGCAGCACGTCGGTGGTGCTGGCGTACTCGCTCTTTTCGCGCCGCTACCCCGGAGAAATGACCGGGCGCGTGAATTCGGCGCTCAACGTCTCGGTGTTCATCGGCATGTTCAGCGGCCAGTGGGCAGTAGGGCTGGTGCTGAACCTGTGGCCGCAGAGCGCCACCGGCTACGCGCCCGAGGGCTACGCCTGGGCACTGGGTGGCCTCTGGCTGCTGCAGGTAGCGGGGCTCGCATGGTTGTGGAGCGGGCGGCGGTTGTTTCAGGCTACTTGACCTCAAACTCTCCGACCAGCACCACCTCGCTCTTGCCCTTCAGGCGCAGCGTGACGATTTTCTCCGCTTCCTCCGGCGTGCCGAAGCGCGTCGCAAGCTTCAGCTGCAGCGTCGTCGCGCCGGCGACGATCTGCTGGCGGTTGCCGTAGAACTGCGCTTCGATTTTGTAGCGGCCGGGCTTGGCATTGCGCAGCGAGAATTCCTCCGGCCCGTAGCCGCCGGTGAAGTCCTGCGACATGCGGCCGCCCTGATAGCTCAGGCGGTTGCCGTAGAAGGCCTTCTCGCCGTTGGGATCCGTGACCCAGAGGTCGATGTCGGTGTTGTCGGCGTCCCAGGACAGCACCACGCGCAGGTCGAGGGGCAGGTTTTGCAGCAAGCGCCGGTCGATGCGGCTGGTATCAGGGCGCTGCGTGCCGTTACCGTCCTTGGTTCGCGCCACGATCGCGTTCAACTCGGCCAGCGTGATCAGTTCGATCTCCGGGAAGCGCCCGTGCCAGGGCCGCACCACGACCTCGTGCAGCAGGTCCACCGCCTGTTGCGTTTGCCCCGTGGCCGCGTAGGCGAGGCCGAGGTCGCGGTAGGACTGCGGCTCCTCGGGGCTCAGCTCCAGCACGCGCTTGAAGACCGGAATCGCGAGCCGCGGCTCTGCCGCCTGCATCAAGCGGTAGCCGAGGATGCGCAGGACGTGGCGATTTTCCAGGTCCATCTCGGCGAGGTTGGACAGCACGCGGATGCCGAGTTCGCGCTCGCCGCGCTCCAGGAATATGTCGGCGGCATCGAGGTAGTACGCGGTGCTCGCGACGTATTCCTGCCGCTCATCGAGGTAGACGGCGTAGAGATCCTTTGCCGCTGCCTGTTGCAGGCGGCGGAAGTAGGCCGCATCCGGCGTCCAGCGCTTGAGCTGGATGCTGATCGCGGGGGACGCCTCGGCTGCGCTCGCCATCGAGCGCGCAAGCGCCTGGGCGCTGCCGGCGGATTTCGCGGCCTGGGGGCGCTGCGCCTGGTCCGCTGGCGCCGCTGCCATCGGCGCGGCGGGTGCGTCGCGCCGCTGCATCAGCGCGCGCTGTTCTTCGCGCAATGCGCCGGCGATGGGCGGATTGCGGTCGTCCTTCGCCACGGGGCGCGCATCCTTCGGGAAGGCGCGGTTCCACCACGCCTGCTTGTCCTGGAACAGCTTCACAATGCGCTCGAGGTGCTGCTGCCGGTCTGCGGTGCGCCGCTGCGCCGCGGAAGCGAGCAGGCGCTCGTAGGCCTCGCGCAGTTCTGCGGGCGGGACGATCTCGTTGCGCGCGTAGTCCTCGATGCGCTCCAGCACGATGAGCGAAGTCTCGCGCGTCACCAGGCCGAAGGTCTTGCCGAGCCGGCGAATTTCGGCGCGATGCAGACTGGGTTCTGCCTCGAGCGCGTCGACGCGCAGCCGCGCCCAGAGCCGCGCTGGAAAATCACCCGCGAGCTTGGACTTTTGTATTGGCAATGTCCGGATTTGAATCGCACCGCTTGGCAGTTCGACGGTGACTTTCAGCGCCGCTGCGTTGCCTTCCAGGATGCCGGCGAAGTTGAGGTAGCCGCCGCGCGGGTAGGGCGAGGCGGCGATCACCTCGCGTGCGCCATCGGCATCCACGTGCAGCAGGCGCGGGCCGGACTTGAGCAGTTTGTCTGCGGCTTGCGACCGGGTATCGGCGATGAGGTCGATGAATCGTCCGCCCGCCGTTTCTGCGAGCAATCTCAAAAACGCGGTATTGGCGCGTGCCGCCGCGGAAATCGCGAACACGCGTCCGGCGAGGCGCGGCGCCACGGGTTCGCCGAAATTGGCGAGGCCATCGCTGAACAGCAGTGATTCTTCGGCGCCGGGGAGAGGGAAGAGGGCGCCCAGATTGGTGGCACCGTCGTACACGGTCTGCTCGAGTGCCGTGCGCAGCGCGCGCCAATTGCCGCCCGCGATACGGAATTCTTCCGGCGCGGAGACGGTTTCCCGCACGCGCTGCAGTTGCACCACGCCCTCGCCGAAGCGGCCGAAATAGGCGTCCAGCAGCGCGAACTCGCGCGCATGGTCGCGCTGCGCGCCCGAAGCTGAGCTGTCCCACACCAGTGCTACCGACTTCGGCAGGCGCCGCGGCGCGCTTGCACCACGCAACGGCAGTTCGGCGAAAAAGTAGCGCGCAGCACCGAATTCGCCCGTCCAGGCGAGTGGGCCGCTCTGGCGCGTCGTTACTTCCAGGAAACCGGAGGCGATGTAGTCGTGCCGCTCCAGTATTGCGCTGAACCCGTCCTGGTCCTGCACAAAGCGGATTTCGTCGGGATTGCGCCAGGCCACGGCCGGCGGCGTGCTCACGCCGCGGGCCCGGATGGCGAGCGAGAAGCGGGGAATCCCGGCGCCATAGGCGAGCGCGAGGCGGTACACGCGCCCGCTGGCGCGCGGCGTGAGCGCCTCGGCGATGCGCAAGCGGACGCTGCGCGTGCCCTGGGACGGCAGCGGATAGATGCGCAGCTTGTAGTTGTTGCCCTGCGTCTTCTCGAGCAGGCCCGGATCGATGCCGCGCCGCACGATGTCCTCGAACACCTGCCTGCCCTTGTCCTTTTCCACCGGCACCGCGTCGCGCATGCGGCCATCGACATCGAGCGCGAAGGCGGTGACTTGCTGCCCATCGAGCAGCGGAAACTGCAGCTCGCCTTCCAGCACACGCCGGTTGGGGTTGCGAAACACGAGCAGCACGTCGGTCTGCGCCTGGCCGCCGACCAGCTCGACGCTGATCGTTACTGACTGCAGGCGCACCGGCTGCTCGACCGGGCCCGTGACGACGAGGCGCGGCGCGATATCGCGATCCCGCAGCGGCGCGATGCGCAGATCCTGCTGCGCGAAGGCGGTACCGGCGAGGATCAGGAAAGCTGCAAGAACGTGACGAAGTTGGCGTAGCGACGGCATGAAGGTCCCCGGTTAAGTGGCTGACACTCCATGAAACGCGGCCAGCGGCGAAAAGGGTTAAAGCAAATTCGAGCTAAACCGAAGAACTATTTCGGATTGCGGGCGCGGAAGGTGCCGATCGCCTTGGCGACCAGCTCGCCCGATTCGCTTCTCGCTTCGCCTTCGCAGAAGATCGTGGACTGGCCGGCTTTCATCACCCGGCCTTCGGCGCGCAGCAGGCCGGTGGCGGTGCCGATGAACTGGGTGGACAGATCAATGGTCATGATCGAGCGTGGCGGATCGTACAGGGTCCTCGCGGTCATGGAGAGCGTGATGTCGAGCAGCGCCAGGATCGAACCGCCGTGCGCGGTGCCCCAGCTGGTCATGAACTCGGGCCGGATCGCCATCGACAGCCGCGCGACGCCCTTTTCCAGCGCGTCCACCTTGATCCCCAGGTGCTCGGAAAACGGGATGTGCTTGGTGAATTCGTAGGTTTCCCGGGGGATGTGGGGAACGTGGGATCCGCCGCTCATATCAGCGTCGCTCCGCCGTCCACCGCGATCGCCTGGCCGGTGATGTGGCGCGAGGCGTCCGAGGCAAGGAGTACGGCGAGCCCTTTCAGGTCGTCCGCACCGCCGAGGCGTCCTGTCGGCGTGCCCTTCAGTACCAGTGCGCCGGTGGCATCCAGCATGACCTGCGTCATTTTGGAGGGGAAAAAGCCCGGGCAGATGGCGTTCACGGTGATGCCCTGCGCGCCCCATTCGGCCGCGAGCTGCCGGGTCATGCCGACCACGCCATGCTTGGTGGCGTTGTAGGAAACGGTGCGCACCACCGCCGGGTCGCTGGCGGAAAGTCCGGCGGTCGAGGCGACGTTGATGATGCGGCCCCACTTTGCCGGAATCATGGCTTTTTTCGCTGCCTGCTGCGCCATGACGAAGCTGCCGACCAGATTGAGATTGACCAGCTTGTCCCAGGCCTCGAGCGGATGGTCCTCCGCGGGCGATACCCATACGGCGCCGGCGTTGTTGACGAGGATGTCGATGCGGCCGAGTTTCGCCAGCATGCGGTCGAACACGCCGGGGATGCTGTCGCGCTTGCCGATATCGCAGACGAAGGCCTGCGCCTCGATGCCCTGCTTTTTCAGGTGCGCGACTGCTTGATCGAGCTCGTCCTGCTTGCGCGCGGTGAGCGCAAGCCGGGCGCCCATTTCGCCGAGCGCTTCGGCAATCTGCAGGCCCAGGCCGCGCGAACCGCCGGTGACGATGGCGCAGCGCCCGCTCAAGTCGAAAAGCTTCTTGACACTCATGCGCGCTCCCCTAGTATGCAGGCCTCCATGTTAGCAACAACGGATACGGCGGGATCGCAGCGCGGGGTTTACACGCGCGCGGAGCTCGAGCGCCTGATCGCGCCGCGCTCCATCGCCGTCGTCGGCGCCTCGCCGCGCGCCGGCTCCTTCGGCCTGCGCACGCTGGAGAATCTTGCGCATTTCCGCGGCCCGGTCTGGCCGGTCAATCCCAAGTACAAGGACCAGGAAATCGCCGGGCACGCCTGCTATGCCTCGCTCGCTGCGCTGCCGGGCAAGCCCGACCTGGTGGCGCTGGTGGTGCCGCGCGAGGGCGTGGAGGCGGCGCTCACCGAGGCGGCGGCGGTCGGCGCGGGCGGCGTGGTCGTGTACGCCTCGGGATACGGCGAGATGGCGCGCGACGAAGGCAGCGCAGCGCAGCGGCGCCTCGCCGGCATCGCGCGCGCTGCGCGCATGCCGCTGCTGGGGCCGAACTGCATGGGGCTGGTGAATCACGAACTCGGCGTCGGCGTCACTTTCATTCCCGAATACTCGAAGCTGCCGCGCAGGCTCGGCCCGATCGCGTTCGTGAGCCAGTCCGGCGCGCTCGGCTATTGCCTCGCCCAGGCCGCGGAGCGCGGACTGGGTTTTCGCTACTTTTTCTCCGCCGGCAATTCTTCGGACGTCGATGTGGCCGACCTGATCAGCGCCATGGCCGAGGATGAAGGCGTGCGCGCCATCGCCTGCCTGTTCGAGGGCGTGCCGAGCACGCAGCGGCTATTGCAAGCTGGAAAAAAAGCGCGCGACGCGGGTAAACCGGTGATCGTCTACAAGCTCGGTACCAGCGAAGACGGCGCGGCGGCTGCGCGTTCGCACACGGGTTCGCTGGCGGGCTCGGCGGCATCCTTCCGCGCGCTGTTCGAGCGCGCCGGTTTCGTCCCGGTCGACAACTACGAGGCGTTGGTCGAATACGCAAAATTCTTCGCCGCCTCGGGCAAGCCCCTCGCGCGCGGCGTAGCGGTGGTTTCCGGCTCGGGCGGTGCCGGCGTGATCGCCGCCGACATGGCGGCGCGCCACGGCGTGCCGATGCCCCAGCCGCTGGAGACAACGGCCGCGGTGCTGCGCAGCGTGGTGCCTGAATTCGGCGCCGCGCGCAAT